>NZ_JBXQQB010000053.1:0-25656 GCF_057220535.1 Kitasatospora sp. NEAU-CNBT7
CGGGGGTCGCCGGTCTGCCAAGCTCGACGGCATGATCACTCGGATCCGCCCGCTCGCCGCGCAGTGGACCACCGTGGTGCCGGTGCTGGCTTTGGTCCTGCTGCTGCTGACCTGGAAGCGTTCGCTGCCGGGCCCGGTGGTGGCGGTGGTGGCCTGCTTCCTGGCCGGGGCGGTGCTCGCGGCGGTCCACCACGCCGAGGTGATCGCGCACCGGGTCGGTGAGCCGTTCGGGTCGCTGGTGCTGGCCGTCGCGGTGACCGTGATCGAGGTCGCCCTGATCGTCACGCTGATGGCCGACGGCGGCGACAAGAGCGCGGGCCTCGCCCGGGACACCGTCTTCGCCGCCGTGATGATCACCTGCAACGGGATCCTCGGGCTGTGCATCCTGGTCGGCGCGCTCAAGCACCGGGTCGCGGTCTTCAACTCCGAGGGCACCGGAGCCGCCTTCGCCACCATCGCGACCCTGGCCACCATGAGCCTGGTGCTGCCGACCTTCACCACCAGCACCCCGGGCCCGCAGTTCAACCCGACCCAGCTGGTCTACGCGGCGAGCGCCTCGATCGTGCTGTACGGCCTGTTCGTCGCCACCCTGACGGTCCGCCACCGCGAGTACTTCCTGCCGGTCACCCCCGCCGGCGACCTGCTCGACCCGGCCGACCACGGCGACCGCCCGACGCAGCGCACCACCCTCGCCTCGGCGGCCCTGCTCGCGGTCGCGCTGACCTCGGTGGTCGGCCTCGCCAAGGGCGTCTCCCCCACCATCGAGCGGGGGGTGGCGGCCGCGGGCCTGCCGGCCGCCGTGGTCGGGGTGGTGATCGCCCTGCTGGTGCTGCTCCCGGAGACCATCGCCGCGGTGCGGGCCGCCTCCCGCGGCCAGGTGCAGACCAGCCTCAACCTGGCGCTCGGCTCGGCCCTGGCCAGCATCGGCCTGACCATCCCGGCCGTCGCGGTCGCCTCGGCCTGGCTGTCCGGCCCGCTGCTGCTGGGCCTCGGGGCCACCCACATGGTGCTGCTCGCGCTGACCGTCGCCGTCGGCACGCTGACCGTCACCCCCCAGCGGGCGACCCCGCTGCAGGGCGGCGTCCACCTGGCGATCCTGGCCGCGTACCTGGTGCTCGCCGTCAGTCCGTGACGGCGGGCACCGGGGCACGGCGGCGCGGGCGGGATGGCGCGGGCTACTCGACGGTGACGCTCTTGGCCAGGTTGCGCGGCTTGTCGACGTCCCGGCCGAGCGCCAGCGCCGCGTAGTAGGCGAGCAGCTGGAGCGGGATGTTGAGCAGCAGCGGGTCGAGCTCGGGCTCGCTCTTGGGCACCACCAGGCAGTGGTCGATCAGCTTGGCCTCGGGGGTGCGGTGGGCGATGGCGAGGATTCGGCCGGAGCGGGCCTTGATCTCGCCGAGGGTGGTGAGGTTCTTGTCCAGCAGCTCGTCGTCGGGCACCAGGGCGACGGTGGGCAGCTCGGGGCTGATCAGTGCGAGCGGGCCGTGCTTGAGCTCGCTGGCGGGGTACGCCTCGGCGTGGACGTAGGAGATCTCCTTGAGCTTCTGCGCGCCTTCCCGGGCGACCGGGTAGCCGCGGGTGCGGCCGATGAACATCATCCCGGCGTTGTCGGCGTACGCGGCGGCCAGCTCGGCGATCTGCTCCTCCTGCTTGAGGATCTCCCGGATGTGGTCGGGGAGGGCCTTGAGCCCGGCGACGATGCGCCGGCCGTCGGCCGGGGAGAGGTCGTGGATCCGGCCGAAGTGCAGGGCCAGCAGCGCGAACGCGATCACGGTGGAGGTGAACGCCTTGGTGGAGGCGACCGAGATCTCCGGACCGGCGTGCAGGTAGATGCCGCCGTCGCACTCGCGGGCGATGGCGCTGCCGACGGTGTTGACGACGCCGAGGACGCGGCCGCCCTTGCGCTTGATCTCCTGGACGGCGGCGAGCGTGTCGTAGGTCTCGCCGGACTGGCTGACCGCGACGTACAGGGTGTCGGCCTCGATCACCGGGTTGCGGTAGCGGAACTCGGAGGCGGGCTCGCTGTGGGCGGGGATCCGGGCCAGCTCCTCGATCAGCTGGGCGCCCATCTCACCGGCGTAGTAGGCGGAGCCGCAGCCGAGGATCTTGACCCGGCGGATCTCGCGCAGCTCGCGGGCGTCCAGGTTGAGGCCGCCGAGGTGGGCGGTGGCGAAGCGCTCGTCGAGGCGGCCGCTGAGGGTGCGCTCGACGGCGGCGGGCTGCTCGTGGATCTCCTTGAGCAGGTAGTGCTGGTAGCCGGCGGTGTCGTAGGAGGCGACCTCCCAGTCCACGGTGGACGGCTGGCGGGTGACGGTGCGGGCGTCCTCGGTGAAGGTGCGGAAGCCGTCGGCGCGGACGGTGGCGAGCTCGCCGTCCTCCAGGTGGACGACCTGGCGGGTGTAGCGGACCAGCGCGGCGACGTCGGAGGCGACGAACATCTCCTTCTCACCGAGGCCGAGCACGATCGGGCTGCCGTTGCGGGCGACCACGATCCGGTCGGGCTGCTGGGAGTCCAGCACGGCGATGCCGTAGGTGCCGACGATCTGGCCCAGCGCGGCACGCACCGCGTCCTCCAGCTCGACGCCCTCGCCGCTGTGCGCGGCGACCAGGTGGGCGAGCACCTCGGTGTCGGTCTCGGAGGTGAAGACCACGCCGTCGGCGGCGAGCAGGGCGCGCAGCTGGTCGGCGTTCTCGATGATGCCGTTGTGGACGACGGCGATCCGCTCGCTGACGTCGGTGTGCGGGTGCGCGTTGGCGTCGCTGGGCACGCCGTGGGTGGCCCAGCGGGTGTGGCCGATGCCGGTGGTGCCCTTGAAGCGGGCGGGTACCGCGGCGGCGAGGTCGGCGACCCGGCCCTTGACCTTGCAGACCTTGAGCGCGTTCTTGGCGGCGACGGCGACGCCGGCCGAGTCGTAGCCGCGGTACTCCAGCCGCTGCAGGCCCTCCAGCAGGAAGGCGGTGGCGTCCTTCGGGCCGATGTAGGCCACAATTCCGCACATTTCGGGCTCCTAGGGTTCTGCTCGACTGCGTCGATGCTCGGGTGCAGTGGATCGGGTGCAGCAGGTCGGGTGGGACCGGCCGGAGGGCTCAGCCGTAGACGATGCGGCGCAGCTGCCGGGCGGACAGCTCGGGTGCCGCGACCCGGCGGACGGCGAGTTCGGCGCCGACCCGGGTGAAGATCTGGTCGTTGGTCAGCCCGCGCGCCTGCAGCTCCCCGTGGCGGCGGCGGACGTACTCCTCGACGGGTTCGGAGAAGTAGGCCAGCACCTCGGCGACCACCCGGGCGGCCTCGCCGGGCCCCAGCGGGGTGATCCGGGTGAGGTGCGCCAGGAGGTCTTCGTGGGGGTGGGGCGAGGCGGACACGAGAAGGGAGCCTAGGCGCCGATCCGGCGTTCACCAAGAATCCTGCCCGAAATCGGGCAGATCTTCAGACATTCAGCAGCTGCACACCCCATTGATCTGTTCACCCACCCGGCGTAACGTCACTGTCCGTACACATCAAACTACCGTCAGGGGATGTGCTGATATGTGCGGGATCACCGGCTGGGTGGCCTTCGACCGTGACCTGACCACCGACACCACGGCCCGCGCCGTCCTGGACGCGATGACCGCGACCATGGCCTGCCGGGGCCCGGACGCCGGCGGCGTCCACCTGACGCCGCACGCCGCGCTCGGCCACCGCAGGCTCGCCGTGATCGACATCGAGGGCGGCACCCAGCCGATGACCGCCGAACAGGACGGCCGCACCCTCGCCGTCCTGACCTACAGCGGCGAGGTCTACAACCACCGCGAGCTGCGCGCCGAACTCGAGGCCGCCGGCCACCGCTTCCGCACCCGCAGCGACACCGAGGTGGTGCTGCGCGCCTACCTCCAGTGGGGCGAGCACTGCGCCGAACGGCTGAACGGGATGTACGCCTTCGCCCTGTGGGACCCCCGCGCCGAGGAGCTGCTGCTGGTCCGCGACCGGATGGGCGTCAAACCGCTGTACTTCCACCGCACCCCCGACGGCGTGCTCTTCGGCTCCGAGCTCAAGGCGCTGCTCGCCCACCCCCAGGTCCGGCCCGAGGTCGACCTGGACGGCCTGCGCGAACTCATCGCCTTCACCAAGACCCCCGGCCACGCCGTCTACCGCGGCATGCGCGAGGTCCTGCCCGGCCACGTGGTGCACGTCCGCCGCGAGGGCCTGACCACCCGCCGGTACTGGTCGCTCGAGGCCCACGAGCACACCGACGACCTGCCCACCACCATCGCGACCGTCCGCGAGCTGCTCACCGACATCGTCCGCCGCCAGCTGATCGCGGACGTCCCGCTGTGCTCGCTGCTCTCCGGCGGCCTCGACTCCAGCGCCGTCACCGCCCTGGCCGCCGCCGCCCTGCGGGAGTCCGGCGCCGGACCGGTCCGCTCCTTCGCCGTCGACTACACCGGCCAGAGCGAGAACTTCCGGGCCGAACCGCTGCGCGCCACCCCCGACGGCCCGTACGCCCGGATGGTCGCCGACCACGTCGGCGCCGACCACCGGGTGGTGGAGCTGGACAGCGCCGCGCTGACCGCCGAACGCACCCGGTCCGAGACGCTGCGCGCGTGGGACTTCCCGATCGGCTTCGGCGACGTGAACACCTCCCTGCTGCTGCTGTTCCGCGCCATCCGCGAGCACTCCACGGTCGCGCTGTCCGGCGAGTCCGCCGACGAGCTCTTCGGCGGCTACCAGTGGTTCCACGTCCCCGAGGTGGTCGCCGCCCCCGCCTTCCCCTGGATCGCCGCACTCGACGTCCTGAACGGCTCCGGCAGCCTCGGCCCCACCGCCCTGCTCTCCCCCGACCTGCTGAAGGCCCTCGACCTGGCCACCTACCGGGCCGACAGCTACCGGCAGGCCCTCGCCGAGGTCGAGCACCTGCCCGGCGCCGACCGGACCGAGCGCCGGATGCGGGAGATCTCGTACCTGCACCTGACCCGCTTCGTCCGGCTGCTGCTGGACCGCAAGGACCGGCTGTCGATGGCCAGCGGCCTGGAGGTCCGGGTGCCGTTCTGCGACCACCGCCTGGTCGAGTACGTCTTCAACGCGCCCTGGTCGATGAAGACCTTCGACGGGCGGGAGAAGAGCCTGCTGCGCGCCGCCGTCCGCGACCTGCTGCCGGAGGCGGTCGCCGACCGGGTCAAGAGCCCGTACCCGGCCACCCAGGACCCCCGCTACCCGCTGGCCCTGCGGCAGGGCCTGGCCGCCCTGACCGACGACGCCGGCGCACCCGTGTTCGGCCTGCTCGACCCGAAGGCGGTCACCGACGCCCTGCGGCCCGGAACCGACCCGCAGGCCAACCGGCAGGGCACCGAACTGGCCCTCGACCTCGACGCCTGGCTGAGGAAGTACCATGTGGCGCTGATGTTGTGAGACGGTGTGCGCGGGGTACCGGGGGACGGGACCGCGCCGACCCGGCCGGCCGTTGGGCCGTTGGGCCGAAACCATCCCGAATGGCCGCCCAGCAGCCGCGATTCCCGGCCCGGGGCGGCCAGGATGGGAGCGCCCGCCGTCCGCGTCCGACCACCGGGGGACCCTGCCATGCACCCGCGAGTATTCGCGATCATCACCGCCGTCCTGCTCGGCGCGCTCGGGCTCGGCGCGGTGGCGCTCACCGACTGGAACCCCTCGGCCCTGCCGGTGGCCTCGGTCGCCGGCCCGGGCCAGGCGGGCGGCAACCCGGCCACCGGCGCGGGGGCGCCGCCCGCGTCCGCGGCCCCCACCGGCGACCCGGCGGTCTGGACCCGCAGCACGCTGCGCAACAAGCTGATGGCCGAGATGGAGGCCACCGACCCCGGCGTGGCCCTGGCCGACCTCGACAAGATCAGCAAGGACAAGCCGTACACCGTGCGGTTCTGCCACCCGATCGCGCACGAGCTCGGCCACGCGGCGGTGCTGCGCTACCAGCAGGACTTCCAGAAGGTCATCTCCTTCCCGCACGAGACCTGCGCGGCCGGCTACCTGCACGGCGCCGTCGAGGAGATGCTGGCCAACTCCAAGACCCCCGAGCAGGACATCCTCACCCTCTGCGCGCCCAAGAACACCGGCCCCTGCATCCACGGCATCGGCCACGGCATCATGTTCGTCACCAAGCAGGACATCCCGGCCGCCCGCGCGCTGTGCAACAAGTTCCCCACCGACAGCCGCCGGATCACCTGCTCCGAGGGCGTCTTCATGCAGCTCTTCGCCCCCGACGAGGAGGACGAGAAGGCCAAGGCCAACCTCCCGGCCGACCAGCTCGCCAAGGAACCCCTCTACCCCTGCCCGGAACAGCCCGCCCTGTTCCAGTCGGCCTGCTTCTTCTACGCGCCGACCTTCTACCTCAGCTCGCACGACTACGCCAACCACCCCGAGGCCTTCGCCGACGCCCTCAAGTGGTGCCTCAACGCCAAGGCCAGCGGCGGCGCCAACGACTGCAGCCGCGGCGTCGGCTCCCGCACCATGAAGTACAACCTGGACCGCGAGGACTGGGCGGCCAACCAGTGCGCCACCGCCGCCGACGCCTGGCAGCGGCAGGCCTGCGCCCAGGGCCTGGTCAGCTACTACACCGTCAACTACACCGACGCCGGCGCAGCCGGCCGGCTCTGCGCGAAGATCACCAACAAGGAGATCGCGGGCTACTGCCGCACGGCGGGCGGGCTGTCCAACACGCTTGATTAAGGCTCGGCTCGCCGCCGGGCGCTCTCGGTCCGACGCCGACACTCGGCGGGCGCTGCGACCCCTCCTCCGTCGGGGCCTTGGCCCTTCTCGCTTTCGGCGTCGGCGCGCCCTTTGGCTCGCTCGCGGGCGCGGGGCCGGGGTTCGGGAGCGGGTGCGGGCGTGGGCCCCGGGGCGGAGGGGTGGGCCGGGGTTCGGGAGCCGGTGCAGGCGTGGGGCCCCGGGGCGGAGGGGAGGGCCGGGGTTCGGAAGCCCGGTGCGGGGGGCGGGCCTGGGTCCGGGTACGGGTGCGGGCGGGGCGTACGATCGTGGCGAGCCGGGTGCGCCGAGGAAGTCGCGCCGCCATTGCACCCTGATGGAGCACCACCGTGAGCGACGACTTCCGCAGTGCCGCCCGTACCGCCGCCGAGCTGGTCTCCGACTACCTCGACGCGCTGCCGGACCGCCCCGTCTGGCAGCCGATGGACCCGGCAGACCGGCAGGCACTGCTGGAGCTGGAACTGCCCGAGCACGGCACCGGCCTCACCGACCTGCTCGGCGTGATCGGCGAGCAGGTGATGCCCGCGCCGATGGGCAACGGCAGCCCCCGCTTCTTCGGCTGGGTGAACTCCGCCCCGCAGCCCGCCGGCGTGCTCGCCACCCTCGCGGCCTCCGCCATGAACCCCAGCTCGGCCGGCGGCGACCACGCCGACGTCCACCTGGAGCGGGCCGTGGTCCGCTGGATCGCCGAACTGGTCGGCTTCCCGCACCCGCCCGGCGGCGGCATCCTGACCTCCGGCACCTCGATGGCCACCATCCTGTGCGTGGCCGCCGCCCGGCAGCGGGCCGCCCGCCGGATCGGCCACGACCTGCGCGAGGACGGCCTGACCGGGCTGCCGCCGATGGTCGGCTACGTCACCGGCGAGACCCACTCCTGCGTCCGCAAGGCCGCCGAACTGCTCGGCCTCGGCAGCCGGCACCTGCGGACCGTCGCCACCGACCACGAGGGCCGGCTGGACACCGCCGCCCTGCGGGCCGCCGTCGCCGAGGACCGCGCGGCCGGCCGCCTGCCGTTCCTGGTGGTCGCCTCGGCCGGCACCGTCGGCACCGGGGCCGTCGACCCGTTCCACCCGATCGCCGACCTGTGCGCCGAGGAGGACCTCTGGCTGCACGTCGACGGCGCGTACGGGGCCTTCGGCGTGCTGGACCCGGCCGTCGCGCACCGCTACGCGGGCATGGACCGCGCCGACTCGCTCGCCCTCGACCCGCACAAGTGGCTCGGCGTACCGGTCGACTGCGGCTGCGCCCTGGTCCGCGACACCGAGGCGCTGCGGTCCACCTTCAGCCTGGTGCCGTCCTACCTGCGCGACGACTCGGCGGGCGAGCTCGGCTGGTTCTCCGAGTACGGCATGGAGCAGACCCGCCCGTTCCGCTCGCTGAAGGTCTGGGCGACCATCGCGCACCGCGGCCGGGCCGGCATCAGCGCCGACGTCGCCCGCTGCACCGCGCTGGCCCGCCGCCTCGGCGCCCTGGTCGAGGCCGACCCGGAGCTCGAACTGCTGGCCCCGGTGGAGACCTCCATCGTGGCGTTCCGCCACCGGCCCGCCGGACTCACCGAGCAGGAACTCGACGCGCTCAACGCGCGCCTGCCCGCCGCCGTCCAGCAGCGCGGGCGGGTCTTCGTCACGGGAGCCCTGCTGGGCGGGCGGGAGATGCTCCGGGCCTGCCTTCTCAACGCCGCCACCACCGAGGACGACCTGCGGCTGCTGCTCGCCGAAGTGCGGTCCGCCGGAGCCGAACTGACGGACCGTCCGGTGACCGGCTGACCACTCTCGGCCACCGGGCACCGATTCAAGGACATTAACCGACAGGTCACGGGGGATTCGTGATCGTGAAACACCGGCGCGACACCATGACGGCATGGACGTTTCCTCGCACACCCAGCCCTCCGCCCCCTCCCGCGCACAGCGCCGCGGCGCCCGCCGGCACGGCTGGCGCAGAGACACCGTCGAGCTGGCGGCGGTGTTCGTCGCCGTCGCCGCGGCCGACCTGGTGGCCAACGTCGTGGTGCACGGCCACGACGGCCCGGTGCTGCTCGCCGTCTCGGCCGCCGCACTGCTCGCCACGGCGCTGTTCCACAGCTGGTGGGCGCACCGGCACCCGCACGGGCCGCCCGCGCCCGACACCCCGGCGCCGCCCGGCGGGGCCGAGGTGACCGGCCCGCTGGACGCGTACCGGGCCAGCACGCTCTGGCGGATCCGCGCCACCGTCGAGGACTCCCCCGGCAGCCTGGCGCGGATCTGCACCGCCCTGGCCGGGCACGGGGTCAACATCGTCTCCATGCAGGCGCACCCGCTGCCCACCGGCACCGTCGACGAGTTCTTCGTCCGGGCCCCGCAGCCCCTCGGCCGGGCCGAGCTCACCGCCGCCGTGGCCGCGGCCGGCGGGCACGACATCTGGACCGACCGGGCCGACGCCCACGACCTGGTGGACGGGCCGACCCACGTCCTCGCGCTCGCCACCCGGACCGCCCTGGACGCGGCGGAGCTGCCGGTCGCGCTGCGCCAGCTGTTCGGCCGGTGCACGATCCGGCAGTACCCGGCGCTCGGCGCGGCCACCCCGGCCGGCGTGGCCGGCCACGTGATGCGGCTGCCGGTACCCGGCGGTGACCTGATCGAACTCACCCGGCCGCACCTTCCCTTCACCCCGACCGAGTTCGCCCGCGCCCAGGCCCTGGTCGAGCTGGACAGCCTGCTCGGCCCCCGGGTGCCCAAGGTCGAGGCCCGGCTCACCCTGCCCGCCGGGGCCGACCTCACCGTCCGCCGGGCCGAACCGGCCGACAAGGCCGCGGCCCTCGAGATGCACCACCGCTGCTCCCCGGACACCCTGCGCAAGCGCTACCACGGGCCGGTCCGGGACGCCGACCGCTACCTCGACC
This sequence comes from Kitasatospora sp. NEAU-CNBT7, assembly GCF_057220535.1. Classification (NCBI taxonomy): domain Bacteria; kingdom Bacillati; phylum Actinomycetota; class Actinomycetes; order Kitasatosporales; family Streptomycetaceae; genus Kitasatospora; species Kitasatospora sp. NEAU-CNBT7. The sequence goes on from NZ_JBXQQB010000053.1 coordinate 9,588, forward strand.
ACCTGCTCGACCCGCGCCACGGGCAGACCCTGGCGGTGGAGACCCAGGACGGCCGGATCGTCGCGCTCGCGCACCTGCTCTGGGACGACGAGGGGGCGGAGGTCGCCCTGCTGGTCGAGGACGACTGGCAGCGGCGCGGCCTCGGCGTCGACCTGCTCCGCCGGATGGCCGCGCTGGCGCTGGAGGCGGGCGTGCCCACCGTGTACGCCGTCACCCACGCCTCCAACGGCGGGCTGATCGCCACCATGCGGCGGCTGTCCGCCCCCCTCGACTACCAGGTCGAGGACGGCACCCTGGTCATCACGGCCCACCTCTCCGAGGCCACCGAGCAGCTCCCCACCCCCTGGCCCACCCGCCCCCGCCGCTGACCTTCGGCGGGGCCCGAGCGCCCCGGGAAGGGGGCACCTCTCCTGCCCACCCTTCGCGCGGTTCCCCGTGCCCCCGCGAGATGCCCCCGGCTCCGGCCCGGCACCTCCGAGGGGCGCGGGGAACCGCGCGAGGAACCGTCCACCGGCCCCCGGAAGCGTTCGGAACGGCACTCGCGGCAGGCCGCACCGGGTCCGGGGATCATCCCGGCCGTGCGGAGTGGGTAGGCTGGCCCCGTCCCCACCGCCCGACGGTCACTGCTCGACCCGGGTGGTGCCGCAGCAAGGAGGAACCACTGAGCATGCCAGGCACCGATTCGGAAGCCACGGGCGCGCGCGACGCCTCGCTGCCCGCCCGCGCCAAGATCGCCGTGACGGCCGGCCGGATGGCCGCTGCCCTCTCCCAGAAGGCGGGCCGCGGCAGTGGCTCGGTGATCGGCGGCAAGGTAGCCCTCAAGCTGGACCCCGACCTCCTCGCCACCCTCGCCGAGAACCTCGACGTGGTCCTGGTCAGCGCGACCAACGGCAAGACCACCACCACCCGGCTGATCGCCGAGGCGCTGCGCGCCGCCGGCCCGGTCGTCTCCAACGCGCTCGGCGCCAACATGCCGGCCGGCATCACGGCCGCGCTGGCCGGCGGCGGCGAGGCGAAGTTCGGTGTGATCGAGGTCGACGAGAAGTACCTGCCGATGGTCGCCCGGGACACCCGTCCCAAGGCCATAGCGCTGCTGAACCTCTCCCGCGACCAGCTGGACCGCGCCGCCGAGACCCGGATGATGGCCGAGAAGTGGCGCGAGGGCCTGAAGGACACCGACGCGGTGATCATCGCGAACGCGGACGACCCGCTGGTGACCTGGGCCGCCTCCTCCTGCAAGAAGGTGGTCTGGGTGGCCGCCGGACAGGCGTGGAAGGAGGACGCCTGGTCCTGCCCGTCCTGCGGCGGTGTGATGCAGCGGCCCGGCGACGACTGGTTCTGCCAGGAGTGCGGCTTCCGCCGTCCCAACCCGCACTGGGCGCTGCAGGGCACCCACGTCATCGACCCGCACCGCGGCGCCTGGCCGATCACGCTCCAGCTGCCCGGGCGCGCCAACCTGGCCAACGCGACCAGCTCGGCCGCGGTGGCCGCGGTGTTCGGCGTCGCCCCGCAGGTCGCGCTGCAGCGGATGCAGTCGGTCGCCGCGGTGGCCGGCCGCTACGACGTGGTCTCCTACCTCGGCCGCGACGTCCGGCTGCTGCTGGCCAAGAACCCGGCCGGCTGGCTGGAGACGTTCTCGCTGATCGACGGCCCGCCCGCCCCGGTGGTGCTGTCGGTGAACGCGCTGGACGCGGACGGCACCGACACCTCGTGGCTGTGGGACGTGGACTACGAGCGCCTGTCCGGCCACCCGATCTTCGTGATGGGCCAGCGCAAGCTGGACCTGGCCGTCCGGCTGGAGGTCGCGGGTCTGCAGTTCCAGGTCGTGGAGTCGCTGGAGGAGGCCGTCCGGGTCGCCCCGGCCGGCCGGATCGAGGCCATCGCGAACTACACCGCGTTCCAGCAGCTGCGGAAGGCGGTGGCGAGCTGATGTCCGTCCCCTCCTACCAGAACCCCGGTTTCGGTTCGGCCCCGCAGTACGGGTCCCAGCAGCAGGGAAGGCCTTCCAGGATGAGCGAGAGCAGCCTGCGGGTGGTCTGGGTCTACCCGGACCTCCTGAGCACCTACGGCGACCGCGGCAACGCCCTGGTCGTCGAGCGCCGGGCCCGCCAGCGCGGCCTCGGGGTCACCCGGATCGACGTGCGCTCCGACCAGTCGGTGCCCACCAGCGGTGACATCTACCTGATCGGCGGCGGCGAGGACCGGCCGCAGCGGCTGGCGGCCGAACGGCTGCGCAACGACGGCGGCCTGCAGCGGGCGGCCGAGAACGGCGCGATCATCTTCTCGGTGTGCGCCGGGTACCAGATCCTCGGCCGGGAGTTCATCAACGACCTCGGTGAGCGCGAGGCGGGCCTCGGCCTGCTGGACGTGTGGACCACCCGCGGCGAGGGCGCCCGGTGCGTCGGCGACGTGCTGGCCTCCGTGGACCCGCAGCTCGGCCTGCCGCAGCTGACCGGTTTCGAGAACCACCAGGGCGTCACCCACCTCGGCCAGGGCGTCAAGCCGCTCGCCTCGGTGCAGGTCGGCCGGGGCAACGGCACCGGCGACGGCACCGAGGGCGCCTGGCGGGACACCGTGTTCGGCACCTACCTGCACGGTCCGGTGCTGGCCCGCAACCCCGCCGTCGCCGACATGCTGATCAAGCTGGCGCTGGACGTGAACGCGCTCCCGCCGGCCGACACCACGTGGTACGACGCGCTGCGCGCGGAGCGGATCGCCGCCACCGGCCGCCCGGCCTAGGCCTCGCCGGGGCCCGCCCCGCAGCCCGCCGAGGTCCCGGCCCGCGCCGGGACCTCGGCCGCACCGACCGGGAGAGGACCAGCATCCGGTCCACCCGTGCCCTAGTGGCCGTCGGCATAACAGAATAGGTAGCGCTGGACGCACACCCTCCTCGGCGTCCAGCCGCAGTTTCGCGCGGAGGCGTCGACGATGCCGCTCCCGCGCCGGTGCCTGCTCGGCCGGAGGCAGGAACCGTATGCTGTGCTGAATGGTCGATTTCGGGACCTGATGTCCGAAATCGCCCGACCGCGGTGGCGACACCGAGGTGGTCGTCCGGCCGTCCGGTTACTCCCCCAGCCTGGCGGCTGGGGGTGCCCCCTGGGGAGTTGCAAAGCAATGCGTATTGGTGTCCTGACCAGCGGCGGTGACTGCCCCGGCCTGAACGCCGTGATCCGATCCGTGGTCCACCGGGGGGTGGTCGACCACGGCGACGAGATCATCGGTTTCCAGGACGGCTGGCGGGGTCTCCTCGAAGGCGCCCACCGTCCGCTGACCCTCGACTCGGTGAGCGGCATCCTCGCCCAGGGCGGCACGATACTGGGTTCGTCGCGGGTCCAGCCGAGCCACCTGCGCGACGGTGTGGAGCGCGCCAAGCGGTACTGCGCGGACCTCGGCATCGACGCGGTCATCCCGATCGGCGGCGAGGGCACCCTCAAGGCCGCGAAGCTGATGAGCGACGGCGGCCTGCCGGTGGTCGGCGTGCCGAAGACCATCGACAACGACATCGCCTGCACCGACGTGACCTTCGGCTTCGACACCGCCGTCTCGGTGGCCACCGACGCGCTGGACCGGCTGAAGACCACCGCCGAGTCGCACCAGCGGGTCATGGTGGTCGAGGTGATGGGCCGTCACACCGGCTGGATCGCGCTCAACGCCGGCATGGCGGCCGGTGCCCACGCGATCGTGGTGCCGGAGCGGCCGTTCCACATCGACAAGCTCACCGAGGTGGTGCGCGAGCGGTTCGAGCGCGGCAAGAAGTTCGCCATCGTGGTCTGCGCCGAGGGTGCCAAGCCCGAGCCCGGCACCATGCACTGGGAGGAGGGCACCCGGGACATCTACGGGCACGAGCGGTTCACCGGGATCGCCACCCAGCTCTCCGGCGAGCTGGAGCACCGGCTCGGCAAGGAGGCCCGCCCGGTGATCCTCGGCCACACCCAGCGCGGCGGCACGCCCACCGCGTACGACCGGGTGCTGGCCACCCGGTTCGGCTGGCACGCCGTGGAGGCCGCCCACAAGGGTGCGTTCGGGCACATCACGGCGCTGCAGGGCACCGAGATCAGGCTGGTCCCGCTGGGCGAGGCCGTCGCCGAGCTGAAGACCGTCCCGGCCGAGCGCTACGTCGAGGCCGAGACCGTCATCTGATCCACCGTCCGACCGGGCCCCCGGCCGCGCACCCGCGGCCGGGGGCCCGTCGTCGTTCCCCGGCCGCGGGCTACTCCGCGGCCTCCTGGTGCCCGTCGTGCAGGCCGCCGTCGCCGCCCTGGCCGGCGGTGTCCTCGGGTGCCACCGGCACGGACAGCGGGGAGAGGTCCCAGGCGTACGCGCCGACCGAGTCGGCGATGGCGGCGATGTTCACCGCGAAGACCTTCCGGTCCAGGTTGGCGAGGGTGTCGCAGGCCTGGTGGTAGCAGTGGTCGTAGGCCACCCCGGCGACGCCGCCGTAGCGGGCCGCCTGGGCGTCGGTCTTGATGCCCTCGGCCCCGGTGAAGGTGCCGCCGGAGGGGATGCCGGCGTCGATGAACGGGCCGTAGTCGGAGCGGCCGGTGAAGTCGCTGCCCTCGTGGGCGAGGTGGCGGCGGTCCAGGTAGCCGTTGAGCCGCCGCTCCAGCTGGGCGGAGCCGGCCGGGCCGGGGCCGGAGCCGACGTGGTCGGAGTCGTCGCCGTCGTAGACGAAGCGCACCGGGTTGGGCGAGGCGATCATGTCGAAGTTGAGGTACAGCTTGATCTTCGCGCGGTCCGCCTCGGACAGCGAGGCGACGTACTTCTCCGAGCCGACCAGGCCGAACTCCTCGGCCGACCACCAGATGAACCGCACCTTGTTGCCGACCTGGTGGCCCGCCAGCTGCTCGGCCACCTCCAGGATGCCCGCCGAGCCGGACCCGTTGTCGTTGATGCCGGGCCCGGCGAGGACGGAGTCCAGGTGGGCGCCGACCACCACGGTGTTGCGGTCGTCGCCGCCGCGGGTCTCGGCGATCACGTTCCAGGTGTGGCGGGTCTCGTGGAAGGTCCGGATCTCCAGGGCGAGGGTCACCGGGCCCGCCGCGGCCCGCGCGGCCAGCGCCCGGCCGGCGTCCCGGGTGATCCCGCCGGTCGGGATGCGGGCGACGGCCGGGTCCCCGAGGGTGCCGTTGACCGGGCCGTCGGCGTTGTTGTACACGAGCGCGCCGACCGCGCCGGCGGCCGCCGCGGCGGCCTGCTTGACCGCGAAGGTGCACCCGCCGCGCTGGATCAGCGCGATCTTCCCGGTGAAGGCGCCGGGCGCGTAGTCGCCGTCCTCGCAGCCGCTGGTGGCGTCCTCGGGCACGGCCGCGAGCTGCGCGGTGAGCCCGCCCGCCGGGGTGCTCGCCGAGTACGTCATGGCCGAGACCGCGACCTCCTCGGCGGCGGGCGCGACCACCGCGAGGTGCTCGGCCAGGGTCTGCGCGAAGACGTAGTCGAACTCGTGCCGGGAGACCTTCAGCCCGGCCCGGCGGGCCCGGTCGGCGACGTACTCGGCCGACTCCCGGTGGCCCGGGGAGCCCGCCACCCGGGTGCCGCCGTTGCGGTCGGCGATCCGCTGCAGGGCCTTCAGGGTCCGGTAGGCGTCGTCCGCGTCGCTGCTGCGGACCAGTTCCCGGGCCAGCCGCTCGCCCCGGTCGGCCCGGGAGGCGGTGGCGGACGCCGGTGCGGCGGCGGCCAGCAGCAGCGGGGCGGTCAGCGCGGCGGCGGCGAGCGCCGCTCGCGCGGCCCTGCGGTGTCGTCGGTTCAAGACGTGTCCTTCCGGCGGTCCGTGACGGTGCGTCGGGTGACGCGAGGACGGGGAGGCGCTGGAGGGAAACTACCGGCAAAGAGATGGCATGGACATCCCCATGACACGGCCATGGGGACGATTTCACGCCGCTGCCGTCCGGCGTCGCCCCGGGCGCGATCCCGGGGCGGCGCCGAGGCGGACCGGCCGGGCTCAGCCCTGGTAGACCCGGGCCGCCGCGATCGGCCGCTCGCTCACGGGGTGCGCCACCGTGGAGTTGACGCCCCAGCGGTACCCGGCGAACAGCTTGGTCGTGGCGTCCGCGTAGAAGACCAGATGCCCGTAGCCGACGCCGTTGTACTCCTTCCAGCCCGGCGTCTCACCCGGACGCTCCTCGATCCGGGTGTCGGGGAACGCCCGGTAGAGGGCCTCCGCGCCCGCCGAGGCGGCCGGATTGCCGTGCGGGTTGCTGGTGCAGTCGATGACCTCGAAGACGTACGGCACCACACCCGCACCCACCCTGGCGTCCGCCGACGAGGCCAAGGTGCCCTTGCGCTCCCTGATCATCACGATGTGCCCGGTGTACGGGGTGGTGGTGGCGTCCTCGTCGTAGTCGAAGGCCACGAAGTCGCCCGGACGCAGGTTCACCGGCTTGGTGACGGCGGTGAAGTGCGGGATCGCGGCCGCGTCGGCGAAGCCCGCCCGGAACTTCTCCGCGGTCGGGAAGAGCTTGCCGGGCTCGGTGCCGAAGTAGTCGCGGAAGTACTGCTTCGTCGCCCAGCGGGCCGGGTCCTGCTCCTCGGCCGCCGAGCGCGGCCCGTAGGTGCGCTCCAGCACCAGCGAGACGAACGAGGAGCACTGCGCCAGCACCCGGAACTGTTCCGGGTGGCCGGGCTCGCCCCACACCGCGGCGGAGTTGTCGTCCGGGAACTGCCCGGCCAGCTTGTAGCGGTTGGCCTCGGTGCCCCAGGGCAGCGTGCGCAGGTACTCGACCAGGGTCTCGGCCTCGATCTGGTGCGGCGGCTTGACCTGGTACGGGCTGGGCGGCGGGACCTCGGCGGCGGCCGCGCGGGCGGCCGGCGCGGCGGCCAGCAGCGCGGCGCCGGCCGTACCGGCGGTACCGGCCATCAGGGCCCTGCGGGTGAGGCGGTGTTCGGACATGGCGGATCCCCCGTGGTGGAACTGTCGGACTGTCATTCGAGCGATCATGATCCTAGAGACTTGATCACCCGTCCGGCCGGCATTCCGGCGGATCGGCCCGGCCCGCCGCCCCTGGCTGCCGCGACCCGTGGCGGGCCGCCGCGCAGAGAGGGCGGCGGCCCGTCGGAGGTCAGTGCTTGCGGTGGGTGCGGCGCCTGCGGACCAGCAGGACGGCGCCGCCGCCGGCGGCGATGAGCGCCGCCCCGATGATGCCCGCGCCGGTGGCACCGCCGCCGGTGGAGGCGAGCACGCCGTCGCCGGCCCGGGTTCCCGGCGCCGTGCCGTCGGGGACGGGGGCGAAGGTGGAGCCGATGACGGTGTGGTCGTCCGACTGGTCGGGGCCGGCCGAGGCCGTCGGCGTCGGGGAGTGCGAGGGCTTCGCCGTGGCGGTGGCCGGGCCCGTGGGGCTGGGCGCCGGGGTGGTGGGCGTACCGGTCGGCGGGGTGCCGGCGTCGTCGCCGAACTGGATGCGGACATCCGCACCGGCGGCGGTGGCCCCGGTGACGCTGACCGACAGGTGCGCGGAGGTGTCGACGAGCGGGGCACCGCCGGTGGTGAACGAGCCGGCGGCGGTCTTGTCGTCGTGCTTGACGTTGCTGATCATGATCGCGCGGTCGTAGTGCCCGCCCGGGACCTGGTAGACGTCCACGCCCTGGGCGACGTCGCGGTCCGCGGTGGCCGCGTCGGGCGTGCGGTACTCGACCACGAGGCGGTCCCCGCCGGTCCCCAGCGGGAGGTCGACGGCGCGCACGCCGGCCGTCCCGGGTGCGTGCAGCGGGGTGAGGTGGACGGAGGCGGTGGCCGAGGGCGTGGTGACCTGCTGGGCGGTGAGCCACTTCAGGGACAGCAGCTCCGGCGCGGTCAGGCCCTTCTTCTCGCCGCCCGCGCCCATGGGGGTCCGGCGGCTGTAGCCGTCCGCGGTGCAGGCCGTGAAGGTGCCGGCCGGGCACAGGTGCCGTTCCTGGTGGGCGAAGCCGAGGTTGTGGCCGGCCTCGTGGACGATGGCCGCCCGGTCGCCGACGGCCCCCTCGTGGAACCAGGTCTTGGGGCCCGGCATGGAGCCCAGGCCCCACCACTCGCTGCAGAACTTGGTGTTCATCACGACCGAGATGTGGTCGTACGTCACATCGGGGATGGCCTTGCGGGCGAGGTCCGCCATCTTCCCGGTGTCGCAGGCCGCGGAGTCGTCCATGTCGATGGTGAACGGCCCGAAGACGCCGTCGCCCTTGGCGGGAACGATGCTCAGCCGTCCGCCGGAGTTGTCGGCGTAGTAGGACGCGAGCGAGTCTGTGGCCCCGAAGAAGTTCCGTACCGCCTGGTCGTGGGCCTTCTGCGGGTCGGCCAGCGCGAGGTTGCGAAAGTTGACGAGCACCACGGCGCGATGATCGACGGTCTGCGGGGCCGGGTCGGCGGACGCCGGTGCGGCGAGCAGGCCGAGGGTCGCGGCGGCGGCGCCGGTGGCGGCGATGCGGCGCCGGTTCCTGCTCGGACGGTGGTCGGCCACTGTGCGTTCTCCTTCTGGGTGGTCGGTCGGTGCGGGGACCTGGCCGGCGGCAGCGCGCCCCGGACCGTGGGTTCCTGAGTGGGAGACCGGGCCGGCGCACGGGCGACCCGCGACTTTGCCAAGTCTTTACCCGGTGGGTTTTCCGCGTTGCCCCGAGCCGGCCGTGCGTGCGCGGATGAGCCCGCCCACCCGGCGCCCGTCCGGCGCCCGCACCGCACGACGCTCCGGTCCACCCGGGTCCGCGGCAGAGCGCCCGTTGCCGCGCAGGTCGGCGGGCATGGCACACTTGCGCGCTATCCGGTCGGCGCGGCTCGTCCTCGCGCGGCGGACGTGGCCGTCGGCCCGGACCGACCGGGCCTCGGCGAGCAGACAGGAGCGGGCGTTGCGCGTACTGGCGACGGACACCCGGACGGATTTGACCGAGCTGACCGATGCGCAGCTGGCCGTCCTGCTGCGCGAGCCCGCGTCCCCGGCGGGGCCGACCGTCCGCGACGTGATGGGCGAGGTGTTCGCCCGTCACCACCCGGCCGTGCTCGCCTACGCCCGCACCTGCTGCCGGGACGCCGCCACCGCGCACGATCTCGCGGCCGAGGCCTTCGCCCGCACCTACCGTTCGGTCGTCTCCGGGGCCGGACCGCAGCACGCCTGGCGCGCCTACCTGCTGACCTGCGTCCGCCGCACCGCCGTGGACTGGGCGCGCGAGGGCGCGCGCACCCAGCTGTCGGACGACTTCGAGTCCTGGGCCGACTCCCAGCCCGCAGGCCACGACGCGGAGGGGGCCGTGCTCGCCGCCGAGGAGGTGTCGCTCGTCCTGCGCGCCTACCGGTCGCTGCCCGAACGCTGGCAGGCCGTGCTGTGGCACGCGGTCGTCGAGCACGAGGCCGCCGATGCGACCGCCCGGCGCCTCGGCATCACCGCCGGCGGCGTCGGCTCCCTGGTCGCCCGCGCCCGCGAGGGCCTGCGCGAGGCCTATCTGCGGGCCCACCTCGACCAGACCGCCGACGAGGAGTGCCGGCACTTCGGCGCGCTGATCGCCGCCTCCGTCCGCCGGCCGGACAAGCGCGTCGCCCGCGACCTCGACCGCCACCTCCGGTCCTGCGCCGACTGCGCGCGGGCCAGCCGCGACCTGCGGGACCTCAACGGCCGCCTCGGCGCCCTCCTGCCCGCGGGGATCCTGCTCTGGCACCCCGTCAGCCTCTGGCCGTCGACGGCGGGGCACGGCGCGCACCTGGTCGCCGCGAAGTTCGGGATCGCCCGCCGGCTGGCCACCGCGAAGGCGGCGTGGACGGCGGCGGCCGTCACGGGTGCGACCGTCGCCGCCGTCGCCATCGCACCGAGCCTGTCGCACCCGCCCCACCCGGCCACGGCCCCGACCGCCGCCCCGGTGCGGGAGCCCGCGGGCCAGGACCCGGCCGTCCCGGCCACGCCCGCCGCCGCCTTCGCCCTGCCGCCGGCGGCGCGGTCCTCCGCCACCCCCTCCGCCGCACCCTCCCCGTCCGCTCCCCCGGGCTCGTCCGCCGCGTCGCCGTCGTCGCCCGCGGGCTCGCGGGCCATGGTCAACGCCATGACCGGCCTGTGCGCCCAGGCGGACCCCGGCGGCGCGAGCACTCAGCGCGACTGCGACGGGAGCGCCGGCCAGACCTGGATCCTGCTTCCCGCCGGCGGCAACTTCCGCATCAAGAACCTCGGCACCGGCCGCTGCCTGGGCACCGGGGGCAGTACGGCCGACGGCGCACCCCTGGTCCAGGAGGACTGCGCGGCCTCCGGCGCGGACCAGGTCTGGACGCTGTGCGACAACGGCATGGTGGTCAACACCGCCAGCGGCCTGCTCCTCGGCCTGAAGCACTGGCCCAAGGCCGACCACCCGGGGTCCGGCGATCAGCTGACGCAGAGTCAGAACTACTACGACAGCCAGGCGTTCCGCTGGCAGCAGCGTCCGCCGGGCGCCTGAGTGCCGGGCCCGTGCGCCGGCCGGGGCACGCGGGTCACCCGCCCTGGCCGGCGCTTCCGATCGGGCCGATCTTCACCGGGGATCCGCTGCCGTCGGTGACGGGCAGCGAGCCGGCGCCCGGCCAGGGCAGGGTGACCGGGTGGGTCTCGTCCGGCGGGGTCACCACCAGACCGGTGATCCGGACGCCGGAGCCGCCCGAGGTGTTGGCCGGGTAACTGATGCCGAAGTACGTCGACTTGCCGGTCTTCACGACGCCCGCGACGACCGGCTCGCCGGAGCGCTTCGCGGACAGCGTGCCCGCGGAGGTCTTCAGGTCCACGCCCGCGTATCCGGAGAGCGTGCAGTCCTTGCCGCTGTGGTTCTTCAGCTCGACCACGACGGTCTTCTCGGCGTCTCCCGTGATGGTGCGATCGGCGGCGGTGATGGTCAGGTCCGAGGTCGTGCACCTGGTGCTCTGCCCGCCCCCGGCGGCGCCGGCCGGCGCGGTGGCGGGCGAGGTGCCGCCCTTCCCCGGAGCACCGGAAGCCGGACCGCCCGCAGCCGGACCGCCCGAGGCCGGCCCGCTGCCGGCGGAGGCGCCGGCGGACGTGGCCGCGGCGGCGGTCGGGGCGGCTTGCGCGGTGCCCGAACCGTCGTCCTGGCAGGCGCTGAGCGAGAGGGCCGCGCAGGCGGCCAGGGCGGCGAAGGCGAACTTGCGGACGGGCACGGTGTTTTCCTCCGGTGAGCTGGCGGCACCCGCTGCTCGGTGCGAGCGGGATTCCGAAACCCAGGACCACCCGCCCGGACGAACCGTTCCGCCCGGGCCACCGTCGGGACAGTGCTGTGACATGTACGGCTGGAAACCGTCCGCACCGACCGCGAACCGGCCACCCGCCCGCCGGAGGACCGCGACGGCGAGGTCGCCCGAGCGGCCGGGCGGGTCCGTCGGCCGGGCCGGTCAGTCCAGGTGGGCCTGGAGGTCGGCGATCCGGTGGGTGGCGAGGGCGAAGGAGGCGGGGTCGAGGCGGCCGGAGGTGAGCGCGTCGGCGAGGGCGGTGGTGGCGTCGCGGCCCTGGGCGGGGTCGCCGGAGGAGCAGAGCAGCAGGTCGACGCCGGCCGTGGCGGCGGCCACCGCGCGGTGGCCGGTGTCGCCGAAGTCCCGTAGTGCGCCCGCCTCCAGGGCGTCGGAGAGGGTGACGCCGCGGAAGCCGAGCCGGCCGCGCAGCTCCTGGCGGACCACGGCGGGCGACAGGCCGGCCGGCCGGTCGGCGTCCAGGGCCGGGTAGACGGCCCAGGACAGCATCACCAGGCGCACCCCGGCGGCGACGGCGGCCCGGTACGGCGCCTCGTCGACGGTCCGCAGGGTGGCCCGGTCGACCGGCAGGGTGACCGGTGCCAGGTCGGTGTTCTCGGCGGTGGCCGCGGCGCCCAGGCCCGGGAAGTGCTTGGCGGTGGCGGCGACGCCGGTGCGCTGCTGGGTGGTGACGAAGGTGCTGCCGAGTTCGGCGACCGCCTGCGGGTCGCTGCTGAAGGAGCGTTCCTTGCGGTCGATGAAGTTGCCGGGCGTCCGGTAGACGTCCAGGACCGGGGCGAGGTTGACGTTGAGTGCGAGGCCCGCGAGGTTCTCCCCGGCGCCGCTCCCGGCCGCGGCCGCCGCGGCCCGCGGGTCGGCGGAGGAGCCGACCGCCCGCGCGGACAGCTCGGGCGCGCCGGGCACCCGCCGCACCGGGCCGCCCTCCTGATCGGTCATCAGCAGCAGCGGTGTCCGGACGCCGCTGGTGCGCCGCGCCTCGCGCAGCTGCCGGACGGCCGATCCGAACTGGCGGGCGTCCGCGTAGTTGTCCTTGAAGAAGATGACGCCCGCGGCCCGGCCGCCGCGGATCTCCGCCAGCAGGTCCTCCGGCGGGGTGAGGCCCTGGTAGGAGTAGATCACCCGCTGTCCGGCGAGCTGTCGCGCCGTCGGCCCGGCGGGCGGGCTCGGTGCGGCTGCGGCGGCAACCGCGACCAGCAGCAGCGCCAGCGCGGTGACGGTCCATCGGGTGGGTACGGGTGCGCGCACGGACCTCTCCTTCGTACCCCCCGTCGACCCGGCCACCCTACGGCGGACCCGCGGCGGCGCCGGGTGCGACGCGCCCCGCCGTACGGGTGCGACACGCCCGGCCGTACGGCGTGCCCGCCGGGCGGGCGGGACCGGATGGCGCAGGCTCGCGGGCATGCGCCGACTGTCCCGACGGGCCGCCCTCGCCGCGGCCGCCCTGGCCCTGCTGCTGCCCGCGGCGACCGCCGCCGCACGGGCCGAGGAGCCCGGTCCGCCGGTGGAGGTGGTGGACGGGCTCGGTTTCGACGCCTGTTCCGCGCCGCCGCTGGCGACGATGCGGACGTGGTGGGACGACTCGCCGTACGAGGCGGTCGGGATCTATCTCAGCGGCAGTCAACGGGCTTGCAAGCAGCCGGAGTTGACGGCCGACTGGGTGCGGGAGGTGCAGGCGATGGGGTGGCGGCTGATCCCGACCCACGTCGGCCGGCAGGCTCCCTGCAACGTGAGTGCCGGCAAACCCGCGAAGTTCGACCCGGCCCGCGCCCGGGAGCAGGGCCGGCAGGAGGCCGACGAGGCGGTGGCGGCGCTGGCCGCACTCGGCCTGGGCGAGGGCAGCCCGGTCTACCTGGACATCGAGGCGTACGCCCCGGGGGCGGACCCGGCCTGCGGCGCCACCGTGGCGGACGCGGCCGCCGGCTGGACCGAGGAGCTCCACCGGGCGGGCTACCTGTCCGGCCTCTACTCCAGTCTCGACTCCGGCGTCCGCGACCTGGCGGCCGCCGCCCGGGCCGGTCGCTCCCCGATGCCGGACGCCCTCTGGTACGCGCGCTGGGACGGCTGCCAGGACACCGGCGGCAGCGGCGGCCTGCCCGACGACCTGTGGGCCGGTCATCGGCGGATCCACCAGTACGCGGGCGATGTGCGGGAGACCTGGGGCGGGGTGTCCCTGAGCATCGACCGCAGCCGGGTCGACGGCCCGGTGGCGGTCGCCGCCGGGCCGTCGGACGAGTGGAGCGGGCAGTCCGGGACGGGCGGCCGGTCCGGGAGGAGCGGGCTGTCCGGGAGGAGCGGCGGCCGGTGAACCGGCCGGCGGTGCTCAGCCCTCGGTCGAGCGGGCCCAGAGGTTGAGGCCGGCGTCGGTGGCGTACCGGTCGATCTCGGCGATCTCGTCGTCGCCGAGCGCGGGCCCCTGGAGGGCGGCCACGTTGGCCTCCAGCTGGGCGACCGAGGAGGCGCCGATCAGGGCGGAGGTCATCCGGGGGTCGCGCAGCAGCCAGGTGAGGGCCAGCTGGGCCAGGGACTGGCCGCGGCGGGCGGCGATGTCGTTCAGGGCCCGCAGCTTGTGCAGCGTCTCCTCGGTGATCGCCCCGGGGTCGAGCGACTTGCCCTGGGCGGCCCGCGAGTCGGCGGGGATGCCGGAGAGGTAGCGGTCGGTCAGGATGCCCTGGGCGAGCGGCGCGAAGCCGATGCAGCCCGCGCCCTCGGCCTCCAGCACGTCGAGCAGCCCGTCGTCCTCGATCCACCGGTTGAGCATCGAGTACGACGGCTGGTGGATCAGCAGCGGAACCCCGAGGCCGCGCAGGATGTCCGCCGCCTCCTTGGTCTTCTCGGCGTTGTACGAGGAGATGCCCGCGTACAGCGCCTTGCCCTGCTGGACCGCGGACGCGAGCGCGCCCATGGTCTCCTCCAGCGGGGTGCGCGGGTCGAAGCGGTGGGAGTAGAAGATGTCGACGTACTCCAGGCCCATCCGGCGCAGCGACTGGTCGAGGCTGGCTGTCAGGTACTTGCGCGAGCCCCACTCGCCGTACGGGCCGGGCCACATGTCGTAGCCGGCCTTGGTGGAGATCACCAGTTCGTCGCGGTACGGGTGCAGGTCGGCGGCCAGGTGGCGGCCGAAGTTGGCCTCGGCGGAGCCGTACGGCGGGCCGTAGTTGTTGGCCAGGTCGAAGTGGGTGATGCCGAGGTCGAAGGCCCGGCGCAGGATCGCGCGCTGGGTCTCGAGGCCGCGGTCGTCGCCGAAGTTGTGCCACAGGCCGAGCGAGATCTCCGGCAGGTCCAGGCCGCTGCGGCCGCTGCGGCGGTAGCGCATGGAGCCGTCGTAGCGCTCTTCGGCGGCCCGGTACGGGGCGGTGGTCATCAAGGCCTCCAGACGAGATTTGTTTCGAGCAAGAACAATATCGGACCGGACATTCCGCCCCGACACGGGAGTCCACCACGGCCGCGCGGCCCGCTCCACCGGACTCGCCGGGCAGCCGCAGGCCGGACCCTTGACGTTCTGACATTCTGTGCAAACATTGTCAGCATGTCGGACGACGAGAAGGTCACCCTGATCCTGGACGCGGCCTACGCCTGCTTCGCCCGCCACGGCGTACGGCGCACCACTATGGAGGACATCGCCCGCGAGGCGGGGATGTCGCGCCCGTCGGTGTACCAGTACGTGCGCAACAAGGAGGACGCCTTCCGCCGGCTCGCCGGGCAACTGCTCGACCGGGCCCTCGCCGAGTCCCGCGCCGCGGCGGCCCGGCCCGCCGACGACCCCGCCGACCGGCTCGCCGCCGCGCTGGCCGGCAAGCTCGGGCTGGTCCAGCGGATGTGGCAGGACAGCCCGGCGCACGCCGCCGAGCTGCTCGGCGTCGACGCCCGGCTGTCCGCCGAGCTGATCACCGCCTACGAGGCGGCCATGCGCGAGCTGCTCGCCGACCTCGCCCCGGCCGGCCTCTCCCGAGCCGCGGCGGTCGAGCTGGCCGAACTCCTGCTCGCCTTCACCCGCGGCCTGGAGGCCGACCTCACCGACCCCGACGCACCGGCCCGCCGGCTGCGCCAGGGCGTGCGCCTGATGGTCACCGGCCTCGCCCACTCCCCCACCACCTCCCTGGAGCCGTCATGACCACCGCAGTCCTGATCACCGGTACCTCCTCCGGCATCGGCCGGGCGACCGCCGAGCGCCTCCTGCAACGCCGCGACCTCACCGTCTGGGCCACCGCCCGCAGCACCGACTCGATCGCCGACCTGGCCGCGGCCGGCGCCCGGGTGCTGCCGCTGGACGTCACCGACGAGCAGTCGATGGCCGCCGCCGTCCGGGCCGTCGAGGCCGAGCACGGCGTGGTCGGCGCGCTGGTCAACAACGCCGGGTACGGCGAGTACGGCACCATCGAGGAGACCGACCTGGACGGCGTCCGCCGCCAGTTCGAGACCAACGTCTTCGGGCTGGCCCGGATGACCCAGCTGGTGCTGCCCGCCATGCGCGCGGCCGGCCACGGCCGGATCGTCAACGTCGGCTCGATGGGCGGCCGGATCGTCTTCCCGGCCGGCGGCTACTACCACGCCAGCAAGTACGCGGTGGAGGCACTCACCGACGCCCTGCGGTTCGAGGCGGCGCCGTTCGGGATCAAGGTCAGCCTGATCGAGCCCGGCCTGATCCGCACCCGGTTCGGCGACACCGCCGCCCGTACCCTCGCCGGCTCGGCGCCCGCGGCCGGACCGTACACCGCCCTCAACACCACCGCCGACCAGCAGATGGCCGACGGCTACCGCAACGCCCTGCTCTCGGCGCCGCCGGAGACCGTCGCCAAGGTGATCGAGCAGGCCGTCCGCCCCCCCCCCCCCCCCCCCCCCCCCCCCCCCCGCCCCCCCCCCCCACCACCCCCCCCCCCCCCCCCCCCTCTCCCCCCC
>NZ_JBXQQB010000054.1:0-23812 GCF_057220535.1 Kitasatospora sp. NEAU-CNBT7
CCCATCGGACCGCCGATCTCGAACCGGCCGGTCGGGTTCACCAGCAGCCGGTAGCCGTCGGTGACCAGCTTGATCCCGTCGTCCGCCAGCCGCTTCAGCTCCGGCTCGACCACGAACTCCCGGATGTCCGGGGTCAGCAGCGACTCCAGGTCGATGTCGCTCGCGTGCTGCGAGGACACCACCACGGTGTCCAGGCGCAGCGCCTTGTCACCGTCGTACTCGATGGTGACCTGGGTCTTGCCGTCCGGGCGCAGGTACGGGATGGTGCCGTTCTTGCGGACCTCCGACAGCCGGCGCGACAGCCGGTGCGCCAGGGTGATCGGCAGCGGCATCAGCTCGGGCGTGTCGTCGCACGCGTAGCCGAACATCAGGCCCTGGTCGCCCGCGCCCTGCCGGTCCAGGTGGTCACTCTCGCGACCGTCCGGGGCGGAGCCCTCGACCCGGGCCTCGTACGCCGTGTCCACGCCCTGCGCGATGTCGGGCGACTGCGAGCCGATCGAGACCGAGACGCCGCAGGACGCGCCGTCGAAGCCCTTCTTGGAGCTGTCGTAGCCGATCTCCAGGATCTTCTCCCGGACCAGCTGCGCGATCGGGACGTACGCCTTGGTGGTGACCTCACCGGCGATGTGCACCAGGCCGGTGGTGATCAGCGTCTCCACGGCGACGCGCGAGGTGGGGTCCTCCTTGAGGAGGGCGTCCAGGATGGTGTCGCTGATCTGGTCAGCGATCTTGTCGGGGTGTCCCTCGGTGACCGACTCCGAGGTGAACAGGCGGCGGGACATGGCTCTCCAGTCGATGGTGGGCGGAAGGTACGGCGGTCAGACGGCGGCCGGTGCCAGCATCCGGGCGCCGAGCAGGAGTTCGGCGGCGGCCCGGTCGATCCTGGTGTCCAGCCCGGGTGCGGTGGCGCCGAGCAGGTCGGCGCGTTCGGCGATGACCTGGGTCGGGACGGTCCAGCCGCCGAGGGAGCGGACCACCGCCCGCAGGTGGTCGCAGGCGGTGGCACCGTGGTGCACGCTCGCACCGGTGGCGGCGACCAGGACCGCCCGGTCGCGCAGCGCGGCCCGCGGCGCGTGGTCGAGCAGGTTCTTCAGGGCGCCCGCGTAACTGCCGTGCTGGACGGGGGTGATGAGGACGACGGCCCGGGCGGCCGCCAGACGGTCGGCCAGGTGGCGGACGTCCGGGTCGAGGGCGAGGGTGCCGCCGGCGTAGGCGTCCGCGTCCAGACCGGGCAGCCGCAGCAGCCGGCGGTCGAGGTCCACCACCGAGCCGCCGGGGTCGCGCTGCTGCAGGTGGTGGCGGATCCGGGCGGCCAGCCGGGCGCTGCTGGAGGCCGGCGCCGTGCTGCCCGTGAGGATGAGCGTCTCCATGGTGGCGGCGCCTCCTCAGACGGTGGCGGGCCGGCGGTCCGGCCGGGGGAGGCCGAGCCGCTCGCGCAGCGTGGGACGGGCCGCACCATCGCCCGACGGACCATCGCCCAGCGATCCGGCGCCCAGCGGACCGGCGCCCAGCAGGCCGCGGCGGCGCAGTTCGGGCACGGTGGTGGTGAGGAACGGGTCGTCGGGTGCGGTGAGGGTGGCCACGAAGCCGTCCGCCGCCCGCTGTTCGGTCCACCGGGCGATCAGGTCCGCCGGGTCCGGGCCGGGTCCGGCGGGCAGGGTCGCGATGACCTTGAGGTGGTCGGCGTCCCTGCCGCGGTCGGCGGCGTCCTGCCGGAGCCGGGTCCGCAGCCGCCGGGCCTCGGCGGGGTCGGTGGTGTCCAGCAGGACGAGGTCCGCGTCGGCGGCGAGGGCGGGGTCGGTGACGGCGACCACGGGGTGGCCCTGGGGCGGGCGGGCGACGTTGAGCGGGCCGGCCACCGAGTAGTGCGGGCCGTCATGGTCGAGCCGGTGGATCCGGTCGAGCTGCCAGTACTGTCCGCTCTCCCGGTCGTGGACGAAGGCGTCGGCGTCGAAGCTCTCCCACAGGCCCTTGACGACCTCGAGGTACTCGGCGGCCGCCGCCGTGCCCGGGCCGGTGCCGTCGGCGCACCAGCCGGTGCGTCCGCGGCCGAGGTGGTCGAGCGAGGCGGTGATCCGCGCCAGGTGGTAGGGCGCGAGGTCGCCGGGCGGGGTGCGGACCAGCAGGCCGATGTGCTCGGTGACGGCGCACAGGGCGGCGGCCGCGGTGGTGGCCTCGTACCGGCCGGGGGCGGCGGGGGTGCCGTCGCCGAGCAGCAGGGCGTCCATGCCGGCCTGCTCGGCCGCGCGGGCGAGCTGCACGAGTTCGCGCAGGCCGGGTGCGGCGGTGCCGGGCCCGGCGCGGTGCGGGGCGATGGCCGCCAGGAGCAGCGGGGTGGTGGCTGTCGGCCGGCCGGTGGTCATGCGGCACCTGCTTTCCGGGTACGGGCGGGGAGGTCGAGGCCGAGGTTCTCGCGCAGGGTGGTGCCCTGGTAGGCGGTCCGGTACAGGCCGCGGCGCTGGAGCTCGGGGACGACGTGGTCGACGAAGTCGTCGGCGGAGCCGGGGAGGTAGGGGAAGTCGATGTTGAAGCCGTCCGCGCCGCCCTGGGTGAACCAGGACTCCATGTGGTCGGCGATCTGCTCGGGGGTGCCGGCGATGACGTCGCCCATCAGACGCAGGGCGAGGCCGCGGATCGAGAGGTTCTCCCGGCGGGCGAGGCCGACCAGCCGTTCGGTGGTGCTCTGCGACTGGTTGGTGTACGGGATGTCGGGGACGGGGCCGTCGATGGGGTGGCCGGCCAGGTCGACGCCGAGGAAGTCCTGGAGGGTGCGCAGGGCCACGTGGTCGGGGACCAGGTCCTGGAGTTCGGCCAGCACCGCGAGGGCCTCGGCCTCGGTGGCGGCGACGATCGGGGCGAGGGTCGGCCAGACCAGGACCTGTGCGGGGTTGCGGCCGTGGGCGGCGACGCGGCCCTTGAGGTCGGTGTAGAAGTCCTGGGCGTCGGCGAGGCGGTTGTGCCGGGTGAAGATCACCTCGGCGTGCCGGGCGGCGAACTCGCGGCCGACCGGGGAGGATCCGGCCTGGATGATGACGGGCCGGCCCTGCGGCGGGCGGGCGACGTCGAGCGGCTCCGAGGTCTCGAAGTGCTCGCCGCGGTGGTGCAGCGGGGCGCCGGGCGAGCCGTCGCGGGCGTCGCCGCCGCCGTCCCACAGCTGCTTGACGACGTCGATGAACTCCTCGGCGCGCTGGTAGCGCCGGCCGTGCTCCAGGTGGTCGGGGCGGCCGAAGTTGACGGACTCCCAGGGCGCGGCGGAGGTGACCACGTTCCAGGCGGCGCGGCCGCCGCTGAGGTGGTCGAGGGAGGCGTAGCGGCGGGCGATGTGGTGCGGCTCGTTGTAGGTGGTGGTGGCGGTGGCGGCGAGGCCGATGTGCTCGGTGACGGCGGCGTAGGCGGCGAGCAGGGTGAGCGGTTCGAAGTGCTCGGTGCGGGAGGTGTGGCACAGGGTGTCGAGGTGGGTGCCCCAGACGGCGACGATGTCGGCGATGAACACGGCGTCGAACAGGCCGCGTTCGAGGGTCTGTGCGTTGCGGAGGTGGAAGTCGAGGTCGAGCTGGGCGTCGGCCTTGGTGGCGGGGTGGCGCCAGGCGGCGGTGTGGCCGCCGGGTCCGTCGATGATGCCGGCGAGGGTCATTCGCCTGCGGGATGCTGCCATGGGGAGGGGCTCCTTGGGGCCTGGGAAGGTCGGGGCCGGACGGGTCGGGACCGGACGGTCCGCGGGGTGGGTCGGCCGGGCGGGTCGGCGGGGTGGGTCAGCCGGCGGCGGCGCGGGCCAGGATCCGGGCGAGGGTGCGGACGTTGTCGCCGGTCAGCATCGTCACGTGGTTGCCGGGGACGACCCTGATGGCGAGGTCCTCGCAGTGGTCCTCCCAGCCGAGGCCGGGCCGGCCGTGGAAGCGGTCGCTCTCGTCGTAGTCGGTCCCCTTGCCGAAGCCGGTGTCCCCGGCGCGCAGCACGGCGACCGGGCCCGGGTAGGGACGCGGCGCGTAGCGCTGGACGGCTTCGACGCTGTCGCGCATCAGGGCGACCGGGTCGCCGCCGCCGTCGCCGCGGACCCAGTCGGCGATCTGGGCGAGTTCGGCGAGGTAGGCGTCGGCGTCGGCGGGCTCGTCGGGGCCGTCCTGGCCGTCGGCGCCGGCTGCGGTCCCGGCGCCGGTCCCGTCTGCGCCGGTGCGGTTCTCGGTGCCGCTGCGGTTCTCGGCGACGGTGCGCAGCCGGGAGGCGAACGACCCGTCGGCGTCGGCGTCGGTGATCCGGCCGTCGGGGGCGCCGGCGTCGATCATCAGGACGAGCGGCGGCGGCCAGCCGTCGGCGGTGATCCGCTGGGCGATCTCGTAGGCGATGACGCCGCCGCCGGAGAAGCCGCCGAGCACGATGCGTTCGCCGTTCTCCAGGGCGGGGAGCAGCGCCCGGAGGTAGGTCTCGGCGAGTTCCTCGGTGCTGAGGTGCTCGGGTTCGGGCTGGTCGACGCGCGGGTCCCGGATGCCGATGACCGCCTCGGGGCCCTGGTAGCACTGGGCGAGCTGGGCGTAGCAGGCGACCTGTCCGCCCGGCGGGTGGACCAGGTAGAGGGTTCCGGCGGCCGGGTCGGCGGCGTCGCGCAGCGGGACGAGCACGCCGTGCTCGCCGCCCGCGGTGGGTCCGTCGGTGAGCAGCCGGGCCAGTGCCCCGGCGGTGGGGTGGGCCAGCAGGTCGTCCAGGCGCAGTGTGTGTCCGGTGCGGTCGGCGATCTCGCGCAGGAGTTTCATGGCGAGCAGGGAGTGGCCGCCCGCTTCGAAGAAGTGGTCGGCGGGGGCGACCCGGTGGGTGCCGAGGACGGCCAGCCAGGCCTCCTGGAGGAGTTTGGACTCCTCGCTGTCGGGCCAGCCGTCGCCGTGGTCGCCGGTGCGGGGGGCCGGTTCGGGGCGTTCGGCCATCCGGGGCAGGGCGTCGTCGGGGATGGTCTCCAGCAGGTCGGCGACGGTGGTGAGGCCGTCGGCGGTGTCCGGGAGTTCGCGCAGCAGGCGGGCGCACCGGTCGACCAGGGTGCGGGCGTCGGTGTCGGAGAGCCGGGTCCGGTCGTGGACGGCGGCGAGTACCAGGCTGCCGTCGGTGTCGCGGTAGGCCAGCAGGGCGACCGGGAAGGCGGTCTCCGAGCCTGCCGCGTCGGGGAGTTCGACCCGGATGCCCTGGGCGGCGAGGTCCTGGTCGAGGCCGCCCTGGGAGCGCGGGTAGTTCTCCAGCACGACCAGGCTCTCGACCAGCCGTTCGCCGGCGCCGCGGCCGCTCCACTCGTGGATCTGGCCGGTGGACACCCATTCGTACGAGGCCATGTCCAGGGCCCGGTCGCGCAGGGTGGCGAGCAGCTGGGGGACGGTGGCCGCCGGGTCGACCTCGACGGTCATCGGCAGCGAGTTCATCAGCAGGCCGGGGAGCTGTTCGACCCCGTCCAGCGGGATGCCGCGGCCGGAGACGGTGACGCCGAAGCCGACCCGGACGGGGCCGGGTGCGCCGCAGGCGCGGCTCAGCAGCAGCGCCCAGGCGGTGTTGAGGGCGGTGCTCTCGGTGGCGGCGTGGGTGGCGGCCCAGGTGCGCAGCCGGTCGGCCTCGGCCCTGGTGAGGGTGGTGGCGGCCCGTCCGGAGCCGTGCTGTCCGGTCGGCCGGCCGGGCAGGGCGGGCCGGGTGGCGAGCGGTCCGGCGGGGACCGCGGCGGACCAGAAGTCCCGGGCGGGGGTGGTGTCCTGGGCCTGCAGCCAGCGGGCGTAGTCGCGCAGGTCGGGGCGCCGTTCGGGGCCCCGGTGCGGGGCGGCGCCGGCCAGGTAGGCCCGGTAGAACTGCTGGATCAGCAGGGAGACGCTCCAGCCGTCCAGCAGGACGTGGTGGAAGGTCAGCAGCACCCGGGTGCAGGCGTCGGGACCGTCCTCGTCGACCAGGGTGGCGCGGACCAGTCCGGGGCGTCGCAGGTCGAAGCCGCGCAGCCGGTCGCGTTCGAGCAGCTCGTCCCAGTCGGTGCCGGTGGCGGTGTGGCGGACCACCTCGGGGCGGACCTTGTCGTGCAGGACCAGCCGGGGCCGGTCCTGCCAGTCGAAGGCGGCGCGCAGGACGGCCTCCCGGTCGAAGACGGACTGCCAGGCGGCGGTGAAGCGCTCGGTGTCCAGGGGGCCGTGCCAGCGCCAGTGCAGTTGCTCGACGTAGCGGCCGGTGCCCTGGTGGGCGAGGGCGTCGAGGAGCAGGCCGTGCTGCTGGGCGGTGACCGGGACGCTCTCGCGGCGCGGTCCGGCCGGTACCGCCGCCCGGGCGGTCCGGGGCTGCGGGAGGGCCTGTCCGGGGGCGGTGATCTCGGCGGTGCGGACCTCGTCGGGGTCGGCGCCGGCGAGGGTGGCCAGGACCCAGCGCAGTTGGGCGACCAGGGCTTCGACGGCGTCCTCGTCGACCCCGTCGGCGGGGCTGGGGACCCAGGTCAGGCCCATCCGCAGCCGGCCGTCGTGGACGATGCCGTAGACCTCGATGCCGTAGACCCGCTCGCAGGTGGCGGAGTGCTCGCGCGGGATGGGGCGGCCGGACATCCGGAACCGGCCCGCGGGGCTGAGCTGGTCGGCCTGGCCGTAGTAGTTGAAGCAGACCAGGGCGGGCGGCAGGGTGCGCAGGGTGTCTCGGACGGCGGGGCGGTCGGCGTACTCGCGGCAGGCGCCGAAGCCGACGCCGCCCTGCGGTACCGCGGCGAGTGTGCGGGCCGCCTCGGTGACGAACCGTTCGGGGTGCTGGGCGCGTTCGGCGTCGAGCACGACGGGGTGGATGGCGGTGAACCAGCCGACGGTGCGGAACAGGTCGTCCCGGCCGTGGCGGCCGTGCGTCTCGACGTCGAAGGTGACGGTCGAGGTGCCCCGCCACCGGGCGAGCGCCTGGGCGAAGGCGCCGGTCATCAGCTGGTGGACGGACAGCTCGAGGCGCTTGGGCAGCGGGCCGATCAGCTGCTGGGTGGCGTCCGTGTCGAGGGCGAACTCCAGTCGGCGGAGGTGCTGTTCGTCGGGGGCGGGGCCGGTCAGCAGCAGGGTGTGGGCGGCGCTGCGGCGTTCGGCGAGGGCGAGCCAGTACTCGCTCTCCCCGGGGCGGGCGGCGACGGCGGGCAGGCCGTCCACCCACTCGCCGTAGCTGCCGGCCTCGGCGGGCAGCGCGGGCAGGGCTCCGTCGGCGAGGGCGTCGAGGGCGTGTTCCAGGTCCTCCAGCAGGATGCGCCAGGACACCCCGTCGACCACCAGGTGGTGGACGGCGATCAGCAGCAGGTCCCGGCCGCCGCTGCGGTCGCGGGCGAGGACGGCGCGCACGTGCAGGCCGTCCAGCGGGGCGAGGCTGCCCTCGGCGGCTTCGAGGACCTCGTCGAGCTCCTGCTCGCTGCCGAAGTCCCGCTCCCACAGCACCTCGCGGGGCGGGTGGGCGGTGAACGGCACGGCGTCGGTCATCCGGCCGTCGCCGGTGTGCCCGTCGTGGGTGAAGCGGGCGCTCAGCGCGGGGTGGGCGGCGACCACGGCCTGCAGGGCGAGCCGCAGCAGGGCGGGGTCGAGCGGGCGGTTCAGCTCCAGCAGCACGGACTGGTTCCACTGGTGGAGGTCGGTCCTGATGTGGCGGAAGAACCAGGACTGGACCGGTGCGAGCGGGCGGCCGCCCGGGTGGGCGGCGTGGGGGCCGCCGGTGCGGGCGGCTGCGGGCTGCGGGGTGCCGGGGTCCAGGTGGGCGGCGAGGTCGGCGAGCACGGGGTGCCGGTAGATCTCGCGCATCACCAGCTGGTACCCCTCGCGGCGCAGCCGGGAGACCAGTTGCATGGCGAGGATCGAGTCGCCGCCGGACTCGAAGAACTGGCTGTCGTCGGCGGCGGAGCCCAGCAGGTCGGCCCAGACCGTACGGAGCACGGCGAGCGTGGCCGGTTTCGGGGCGGTCGGCTCGGGTGCAGGCGCCTCGGGCGCGGCGGCCGACTCGGGCGCGGCGGGTGGCTCGGTGTGCTCCGGATCGGCCGGGCGGGCGGCGGCCAGCCGGGCCAGTTCCTGGCGGTCGGTTTTGCCGTTGGGCAGCAGCGGGATCCGGTCCACCGGGGTGATCCGGACCGGCACCATGTGCGCGGGCAGGGTCCGGACCAGCTGCCGGCGGACGGCGGCGGGGTCGAGGTGCTGCGGGACCGGGTAAGCGGTGATCTGGAGGCTGCCGGCGGCGTGCCGGGCGACCTGGACGGTGGCGTCCTCGACCCCGTCGACGGCCATCAGCGCGGCCCGGACCTCGCCGAGTTCGACCCGGTTCCCGTTGATCTTCACCTGGTCGTCGAACCGGCCCAGGTGGGTGAGCGAGCCGTCCGCGAGCAGCCTGACCAGGTCGCCGGTGCGGTAGAGCGGCCCGGTGCGGCCGTCGCCGAGGTCGAGCTCCCGGTAGCGTTCGGCGGTGCGGGCTGGGTCGCCGACGTAGCCGTCGGAGACCGTGCCGCCGCCGATCCACAGTTCGCCGGGTGCGCCGGGCGGCAGCAGCCGCTGCCCGTCGTCGAGGACGTAGCAGCGGATGTTGTCGAACGGCACCCCGATCGGCACCTCCGCGCGCCGGGTCCAGCTGCCGTCGTCGCCGCGCGGCCAGGAGAAGACGGTCGAGTACGAGGTCTCGGTCGGACCGTAGGCGTTGTGCAGGCGCGCCGGGTGGATCGCCTCGAAGGCGGTGCGCAGCTCGTTGGGCAGTGACTCGCCGGTGCTGACCACGGTGCGCAGGGTGCGGTTGGCGGGGAAGTCGGCGGCCTCCAGCAGCAGCCGCAGCTGGGACGGCACCAGGTGCAGCAGGGTGACGGCGTGCCGGTCCAGGGTCCGGGCGAGCAGGTCGGGGTCGCGTTCGGCGTCCGGCGGGGCGACCACCAGGCGGGCTCCGGCGACCAGCGCGACGAGCATCTCGTGCGCGCTGACGTCGAAGGTGAACGGCGCCTTCAGCAGCATCGCGTCGTCGGGCCCGATGCCGAAGTGGCGGACGGCGGCGAGCACGTCGGTGGCCAGCGCCCGGTGGCTGAGCTGGACGCCCTTCGGCAGGCCGGTCGAACCGGAGGTGTACAGCACGTGCAGGGCGCTGTCGAAGGCCGGGGCCTGCCCGGGTGCGGCGGTCGGGCCGGTGGTCAGCGCGTCGAGGCGGACCTGCTCGGGGCCGGCCGGGCAAACCTGCTCGGTCTCGGCGGTGACCAGGACGGTCCGCATTCCGCTGCTGTCCGCGATGTGCCGGCGCCTGGCCTCGGGGTGGGCCGGGTCGATCGGTACGTACGCGGCGCCGGTGCGCACCACGGCGAGCAGCGCGGCGACCGCGTCGTCGGTGCGCGGGAGCATGACGCCGACCCGGTCGCCGGCCCGGACGCCGCGCCCGGCCAGCCCGGCGGCGTAGGCGTCGATGCGCTCGCCGAGCTCCCGGTAGGTCCACCGGCGGTCGCCGAACTCGACGGCGGTCCGGTCGGGTTGTGCGGCGGTGCGGCGGCGCAGCAGGGTGTCGACGTCGTCGTCGCCGATGGGGTGGTCGGTGGCGTTGAGGAGGTCGAGGGCGGCGCGGGCGCCGGGGCCGACGCCGTCCAGTTCGGCGACCGGCCGCTCGGGGTGGTGCACGATCTGCCGGGCGAGGGTGATCACGTGCTCGGTGAACGCCTCGGCGGTACCGGCCTCGATCCGCGCGCTGTCGTACTTGAGCCGGCCCCGGACCCGGCCCTCGCCCTCGTACAGCTCCAGGGTGAGCAGGCCGAGGCCCGGGGAGGGGACGTCCTGGCGCCAGCGGGCCCGCAGGCCGCCGGGGAGTTCCACGCCGTCGGCGGCGGCCGCCGAGGTGTCGGCCCAGCTGTGCAGGACGAAGGTGCAGTTGAAGACCTGGGGGTCGGCCGGGTCGGCGCCGGGGATCAGTCGGGCGATCCTGGGGAAGGGCAGCCGGGAGTGGTCGATCGCGCGGGCCAGTTCGGTCTGGACCCGGGCGACGTACCCGGCCGCGCTGGTCGCGGCCTGGTCGGGGGCGCGGACCAGCAGGGTCCGGACGAAGTAGCCGACGGTGTGTTCGTGGCGCAGGTCGCTGCGGACGCCGAGCGGCACGGCGACGGTCGGGGCGGCCTGGCGGGAGTAGGTGGCGAGCGCCTTCAGGTAGGCGGCGAGCAGGACGGCGGCGGGGCCCGCGCGGTGGGTGCGCGAGAAGCCGGCGATCTCGGCGGACAGCTGGGCGTCCAGTTCCACGGGGACGCTGCGGCCGGCGGGGGCGCCGGGCCGGCCCGGGGTGTCCTGCGGGAAGTCCACGGTCACGTCGGCGCCGTCCAGGCGTTCGCGCCAGTACGCCTCCAGGGCGGTGGTGTCGGCGGCGGCCTTGGCGGCGCGTTCGGCGACGTGCTCGGGGAAGCCGGCGGGCGGCTCGCCCTCGAGGCCGCCCTGCCGGTAGGCGGTGAGCAGGTCGGCGAGCAGGATGGCGGTGGACTCGCCGTCCACCACCAGGTGGTGGACCACCAGCAGCAGGGTGTGGTGGTCGGCGCCGTGGCGCAGCAGCAGCGCGCGCAGTACGCCGTCGTGTTCCAGGTCCAGTTCCTGCCGGGCGAGGGCCAGCAGGGTGTCGCTGTCGGGTCCGGCCGAGCCGGCGGGGAGGGTGGCGGAGCGGCGTTCCAGCTGGGGGCGGCGGCCGGGCAGGAGGTCGAGTTCAGGCAGCGGCTCGGCGTCGACGACCCGGGCGGAGAGCATGGGGTGGCGGTCGGTCAGGATGCCGAGGGCCCGGTCGAGGGCGGGCAGGTCGAGCGGTCCGCGCAGGTCGAGGGCGAGCGGCACGTTGTACGGGGACGCCTCGGGGTCGCTGCGGTGGTGGAGCAGCAGTCCGAGCTGTTCCTCGGTCAGCGCCGTGCGGCGGGCCCCGTTCGCCGGGGGCGTCCCGGTCGGCACGTCCGGGGAGGGGTCAAGGGTCATCTGAGGTCTCTCCTGGATCGGATCAGGGGTGTGGGGAGTCGGCCGGTGGTCCCCGTGCCGCTCCGCCGCCTGCACCGTCGGCCCGTCCGCGGCCGGCCGTTCCGGCGGCGCCGTCCGGCGCTCCGGGTGTGCCGCGCCGCTGCTGCGACGTGCGGCCACGAGTCTGCCGAGCGCCGTCCACACGGCGCTGACAAGGTGCTGACAGTCCGTCGGCCGGGCGCCGGACGCGGGGGCGGGTATCCGGTTGCCCGTCCGGAGCCGGCCTTATACGGTGTATGGCAATAACGATGTGACCCGGCGTCAGGAGATGCGAACGTGCCCTCTCAGCTCACGCTCCACGACGTTTCCAAGGCGTACGCCGGCCGGCCGGTCCTCGACCAGGTCTCGCTGACCGTCCGCCCCGGCGAGGTGGTCGGGGTGGTCGGGGACAACGGCGCCGGCAAGTCCACCCTGCTGCGCCTGATGGCCGGCCGCGAGGCCCCCGACACGGGGACGGTGACGGTCACCGCCGACGGCGGGACCGGCCTGCTCGGGCAGACCCTCGGCCTGCCGCCGGAGGCGACCGTCGGCGACGCCGTCGACCTGGCCCTCGCCGACCTGCGCGCCCTGGAGCGCCGGATCCACCGGGCGGAGGCCCGGCTGGCGGAGGCCGACCGGGCCGCGCTCGACGCGTACGGGGAACTGGTGGCCCGGTTCGAGGCCCGCGGCGGGTACCGGGCCGACGCCCGGGTCCGCACCGCGCTGGCCGAACTGGGCCTCGCCGCGGTCGGGTTCGGGCGGACGGTCGGCTCACTGGCCGGCGGCGAACAGGCCCGCCTCGCCCTCGCCTGCGTGCTGGCCGCCGAGCCCGAACTGCTGCTGCTCGACGAACCCACCAACCACCTCGACGCCCCGGCCCTCGACTGGCTGGAGGCCCGGGTCCGCGGCTACCGCGGGACGGTGGTCGCGGTCTGCCACGACCGGCTGTTCCTCGAACGGGTGACGGACACCGTCCTGGAGGTGGACGGGGACCGCCGCACCGTCCGCCGCTACGGCGACGGCTACCAGGGCTTCCTGGCCGAGAAGGCGGCCGCCCGGCGCCGCTGGGAGGAGGCGTACCACGCCTGGCTGGAGGAGATCGCCCGCCAGGAGCAGCGCGGCGCGACCACCGACCGGCGGGTCGCCTACGACCGGCGCAACCACTCCAACAAGCTGCAGCTGTTCAGCCACGGCGTCCGGGTCCAACGGCAGGTCGGCAGCCGGGTCCGCAACTCGCTCGAGCGGCTGCGCAGGCTCCGGGAGAACCCGGTGCCGCGCCCGCCCGACCCGCTGCGCTTCACCGGCCGGATCACCACCCGGCCGGAGGACGGCGGCCCGGGCGGGCCCGGTGACGGGAACGGGGACGGGGCGGGAGCCCCGCTGGTGCGGCTGTCGCAGGTCGTGGTGGGCGACCGGCTCGCCGTGGAGTCGCTGGAACTCGCCCCGGGCGCCCGGCTGCTGGTGCACGGACCGAACGGCGCCGGGAAGTCCACCCTGCTGAAGGTGGTGGCCGGGCGGCTGGCGCCGGACTCCGGCGAGGTCCGCACCGGGGGGCGGATCGGGTACCTGCCGCAGGAGGTGCCCGACGGTGACCAGGGGCGGTCACTGCTGGCCGCGTTCGCGGCGGGGCGCGCCGGGACCGGCCAGGAGCACCGCGAGCGGCTGCTGTCACTCGGCCTGTTCCGGGCGGTCGACCTGGGACGGCGGGTCGGGGAGCTGTCGGTCGGTCAGCGCCGGCGGCTGGCGCTGGCGCGGCTGCTGTGCGAGCCGGCCGAGGTGCTGGTGCTGGACGAACCGACCAACCACCTGGCGCCCGACCTGGTGGAGGAGCTCGAACAGGCGCTGGCCGAGTACCGGGGCGCGCTGCTGGTGGTGTCGCACGACCGCCGCCTGCGGGAACGCTTCACCGGCGAGCAGCGCGAGCTGACCGCCGGGCGCTTCGCGGCGCCGGCGCCCACGGCGGTGTGAGCGGCCGGGGGGCGTCGCCGCAGCGCTCCGGGAGCCGCCGGAGGCGGTGACGGCCTCCGCCCGGCTGCGCCGCGCAGGCCCGGACGGCCGCCGGAGCCCGCCGCAGGCCGGAGGTCCGCGCCCGGGCGGCGCGCCGTCCCGTACCGGGGGGCGGCCGGGGGGTGGGCCCGCCCCGTCGGGGGTGTGCGGGGCGGGCCCGGTAGGGGTGGCCGGTGCGGGCGCTCAGCGCGCGCGGTCGGCGATGAAGGCGGCCAGCCGGTCGAGGCCGGTCGCGATCTCCGGTGGGGTCAGCACGCTGTAGGAGAGCCGGAGTTGCTCGGTCCCGCCGGTGCCCGCGTAGAAGTGGTGCATCGGGGTCCAGAGCACGCCGTACCGGCTCGCGCAGTGCGCGAGCGCGGCGTCGTCGGCCCGGAACGGCACGGTGACGACGGCGAACAGGCCGCCGGCCGGGGTGTTCCAGCGGACCCGGTGGTCCGGTGCGCCGAAGCGCTGTTCCAGGCCGGCGAGCAGGGCCCGGCGGTTGCGCCGGTAGACCTCGGCGGCGGGCGCGCTGGCCCGCTCCATGCTGCAGCCGTTCTCCAGCAGCAGGCCGCCGATGGCCGCCTGCGCGACGGAGGAGGTGTTGAGCGTCAGCATGCTCTTGAGCTTGGCGAGCTGGTCGGCGAGCAGGCCGCCCTCGCGGACCGGCTGGTCGGCGACGACGTAGCCGATCCGGGCGCCGGGGAAGGCGGTCTTGGCGAAGGAGCCGAAGTAGACCACCCGGGCGGCGCGGTCCAGGGACTTGAGCGTCGGCGGCCGCGCTCCCCCGTCGTGGAACATGGAGTACGGGTTGTCCTCCAGCAGCAGCAGGTTCTCGCGTTCGGCGATCCGCAGCAGCCGCTCCCGGTCGGCCACCGGCATCGCCGCGCCGCCGGGGTTGGCGAAGTCGGGGATGACGTAGCAGGCGCGCGGTTCGAGCCCGTCGGCCATGGCCTGCCGGATCTGCCGTTCCAGGTCGTCGGGGTCGAGTCCGGCCGGCCCCTCCCGGACGAGCCGTACCGGCATCTCCACCAGCCGGGCCGCGCCGGTGAAGCCGACGTAGGTCGGGGCGGCGGCGAGCACCACGTCGCGCGGGCCGCGGCGCAGCGCCCGCAGGACCAGGACCATGGCCTCCTGGCAGCCGGTGGTCACCACCACCGCCTCCGGGTCGACGGTCAGCCCCTCGTCGACGGCGAGGTGGCGGGCGATCAGGTCGGTGATGATGCCTCTGGTGTGGCCGTACTGGAACAGCGCCCGGGTGACCTGGTCGCTGTCGAAGCCCCGGTCGGCGGCCAGGTGGGCGGTGTAGGTCTCCAGGTGGCGGTGGAGCGCGGCGATCTCGTAGCCGCCCTCGTAGGGCCGGCCGGCCGCGAACGAGACCGCGTCGGGGTAGCGGCCGGTGACCTCGTTGAGCAGGGTCATCGAGGTCAGCGCCGGGTCGGTGAGCGAGGCGTGCAGGTCGGCGGTGCTCAGCGTGCCCCCGGCGGACGCCGGCCGCCTCGGGGGGTCGAGGAGTCCGGCCGCCGGGCCGGGGGCCGGGCTCATGCGGACGCGCCGTTCATGGCGTCGATGAGGCTCTTGGGCCGCATGTCGGTCCACAGTTCGGCGATCCGGTCGAGCGCGTCCTGGTGGCCGGTGGCCTGGACGGCGACCGTCCAGCCGGCCGGCACCTCGGCGAACGAGGGCCACAGCGAGTACTGGCCCTCGTGGTTGACCAGGACGAGATAGCTGGCCTCGGTGTCCTCGAAGGGGTTGGTCATGGTTCTCTCCTCGGATGGGTCGGTGTGCGGGCGGCGGGCGGCCGTTCGGTCCCGGCGGGCCACGGCCCAGCCTGCGGCGCGGCGCTGTCAGCGCGCTGACGGCGTTGACGGCGCCGCGCCCAGGCCGTGCAGCACGTCGGCGATCACCGGCGCGCGGTCGGCGGCCGGGTGGAAGTGGTCGCCGGGGAAGGTGCGGTGGACGGTCGCGCCGGTGGTGGCGGCGGACCAGCCGGCCGCCTCGGCCGCGGTCAGTTCCGGGTCCTGCAGGCCCCGGTGGGTGGTCACCGGGGCGCGCAGCACGGTGTGGGCGGCGGGCCGGTAGGTCTCGGCCAGCCGGTAGTCCGCCCGAGCCGTGCGCAGCACCAGCTCCCGCAGGTCCGGGTGGTCGAGCAGGTCGGCCGGTACGCCGCCGAGCCGGTCGAGTTCGGCGAGGACCCGGGCGTCGTCGCCGAGGTGGACCTCGCCGGGGCGTACCAGGTGGGGTGCGGGCATGCCGGAGGCGGTCAGCCGCAGCGGGTGGTGGCCGCGGGCCTCCAGCCGCAGTGCGGTCTCGTACGCGACGAGGGCGCCCAGGCTGTGGCCGTAGAGGGCGAACGGCCGGTCCAGCAGCGGCAGGGCGGCCCGGCAGGCCCGGTCGGCGAGCTCCGCGAGGTCGTCGACGAGGGGTTCCAGCAGGCGGTCGGCGTGGCCCGGGTACTCCGCCGCGAAGAGCTCCACCTCGTCGGGCAGCAGCTCGTGCCAGGTGCGGTAGGCGGCGGAGGAGCCGCCGCCGTGCGGGAAGCACAGCACTCTGGTGCGGGCGGCCGGGCGGGGGCGCAGGCAGCGGAACCAGCCCGCGGTGTCGGGTGCGCTCATGCCGGGACCGCCTCCCACTCCAGGGACGCGACCGCGTCCAGGATCCGGTCGACGCCGGGCAGGTAGTGGCTCTCCAGCAGCGGCGGCGGGTAGGGCACGTCGAAGCCGGTGACCCGGCGGACCGGGGCCTCCAGGTGGTAGAAGCAGCGCTCGGTGATCCGGGCGGCGATCTCCGCGCCGGGGCCGGAGAAGCCGTGCGCCTCGTGCACCACGACGGCCCGGCCGGTGCGGCGGACGCTGGCGCAGACCGTGGCGTCGTCGAGCGGCATCAGCGTCCGCAGGTCGACCACCTCGAGGTCCCAGCCGAGTTTCGCGGCCGCCTCGGCGGCCTCCAGGGCGGTGCTGACGGCCGGGCCGTAGGCGACCACGGTGGCGTGGCTGCCGGGCCGGCGGACGACCGCCGAGCCGAGCGGGCCGGTGTCGACCGGCAGGCCGAGCTCCTCCTTGCGCCAGTACAGGCGTTTGGGTTCCAGGAATACGACCGGGTCGGGGGAGGCGATGGAGCGGCGCAGCAGGGCGTACGCGTCGGCGACGGTCGCGGGGGTGACCACGGTCAGTCCGGGGGTGGCCATGTAGTAGATCTCGGAGGAGTCGCTGTGGTGCTCGACGGCGCCGATGCCGCCGCCGTACGGGATGCGGATGGTCAGCGGCAGGCCGACGGCGCCGCGGGTGCGGTTGCGGAGCTTGGCGACGTGGCTGACCAGCTGTTCGAACGCGGGGTAGGCGAAGGCGTCGAACTGCATCTCGACGATCGGCCGGTAGCCGTACATCGCCATGCCCACGGCGGTGCCGAGGATCGCGGACTCGGCGAGCGGGGTGTCGAAGCAGCGTTCGTCGCCGAACTCCGCGGCCAGGCCGTCGGTGATCCGGAAGACCCCGCCGAGCGCGCCGACGTCCTCACCGAACAGGACCGTCCTCGGGTCCTCGCGCATCGCGTCGCGCAGGGCGGTGTTGAGCGCCCGCGCCATGGTGGTCCCGGACATCACTCCCCCTCCTCGGCCGCGGCGAGTTCGGCGGCCAGCTGCGCCGACTGCTCCCGCAGGTGCGGTGGCAGGTGGTGGTAGACGTGCCGGAACATCTCCATCGGGTCGCCGGTGGGCGGCTCGGCGAAGCGGGCGCTGAGTCCGGCGGCGAAGGCGGCGGCTGCGGCGGCGGCCTCCGCGACGGCGGGCCGGTCGAGGACGCCGGCAGCCAGCAGGCGGCGTTCGAGCAGGTCGACCGGGTCCTGGCCGGCCCAGCTCTCGGCCTCGCCCGGGGGCCGGTAGCGGGTGTCGTCGTCGGCGTTGGTGTGGGCGTCCAGCCGGTAGGTGACCGCCTCGACCAGGGTCGGTCCGTGCCCGGCCCTGGCCCGGTCGGCGGCGTCCCGGACGGCGCGGTACACCTCCAGCACGTCGTTGCCGTCGATCCGCACCCCCGGCATGCCGTAGCCGGGCGCCTTGTCGGCGAGGGTGCGGGCGGCGGTCTGCTTGGCGAGCGGCACGCTGATCGCGTACTGGTTGTTCTGGACCAGGAACACCACGGGGGCGCGGCGGACGGCGGCGTAGTTGAGCGCCTCGTGGAAGTCGCCCTCGCTGGTGGCGCCGTCGCCGATGTAGGCGAGCGCGACGACCGGGTCGCCGCTCATCCGGGCCGCGTCGGCGAGGCCGGCCGCATGCAGGCACTGGGTGGCCAGCGGGGTGCACTGGGGGGCGGTCCGTTCGGCCACCGGGTCGTAGCCGCAGTGCCGGTCGCCGCGGAACAGGGTGAGCACCTCGACCGGGTCGATGCCGCGGGTGAGCAGCGCGACGCTCTCCCGGTAGGTGGGGAACAGCCAGTCGGTGGGCCGGACGGCGTGCACCGAGCCGACCTGGCAGGCCTCCTGGCCGCGCGAGGACGGGTAGACCGCGATCCGGCCCTGCCGGCTGAACGCGGTGGCCTGCTGGTTGAACGCCCGGCCGACCACCATCGCCTGG
Organism: Kitasatospora sp. NEAU-CNBT7; assembly: GCF_057220535.1. Taxonomy (NCBI): domain Bacteria; kingdom Bacillati; phylum Actinomycetota; class Actinomycetes; order Kitasatosporales; family Streptomycetaceae; genus Kitasatospora; species Kitasatospora sp. NEAU-CNBT7. The sequence goes on from NZ_JBXQQB010000054.1 coordinate 17,479, forward strand.
TACATCAGCAGTTGCCGGGCCGCGGGCACCTCGGTGGCGGCCGGTGCGGGGGCGGTGTCGACGGTGCTCATCGGCGCCCGCCGCCGCTGCGGGCCCGGGAGCGGCTGATCCAGGTCCGTTCCAGGTTGGCGATCAGGTCGGCGCTGTGCAGCCGGTAGGCCTGTTCCAGCGCGTACGCGGCCAGGTAGCGGCGGAACACGTCGAACGGCTCCTCCCCCAGGGTGATCATGCGGCGGTTGGCGGCGACGGCCGGGTTGTCGAGGTGCTGGGCGGCCCGTTCGACGGCGGCGTCCATCGCGTCGGCCGGGGCGGTCTCGTCGCACAGCAGTGCCGCCTCGGGGTCGCCGGCCCGCAGCCGGTGGCCCCAGAACACCAGCCGGCGGGCGAGGCGGGCGCCGGTCAGCGCGGTCAGCCGGAGGTTGGCGACGCCCGGGACCAGCCCCTCCTCCATCGCGGGCAGGCTGAACCAGGCGTCGTCGGCGGCGACCACCCGGTCGAGGGTCGGCAGGATCTGCAGGCCGCCGCCGATCGCGAAGGAGTCGACGGCGCCGACCCACGGCTTGTCGGCCTGCGGCCACCAGCGCTCGTCGGTCTCCTCCTCCAGGCACAGGCCGCGCACGAACTTGGCGATGTACCCGGTCTCGCGGCGCAGCAGGAACCCGAGGAAGGAGATCTCGCCGTGGTACAGGTGGGTGAGGTTGATCCCGGCGCTGAAGACCCGCCTGCCACGGTGGGCGGGGTGGGACATCGCCGCGCCGCGCAGGACCCCCACGTGGCTGGCCTCGTCCAGCAGGACCAGGTCGGTGCCGGTCTCCAGGGCCTCGACGGCGGCGTCGTCCTCGGCGTTGAGGTAGGCGTCGTTGCACAGTTCGAGGTGGGCGATGCCGGCCCGGCGGGTGACGGTGGCGACCTTCAGGTCGGCCCGGCCGGTGCGCCGGTACTCGGGCAGTGCGGCGAGCGCCGCCGGGGTGGGGCGCAGCAGCGAGTGCAGCAGGTGGGTGCCGGCCCGGGGCGAGTCGAGCACGGCGTGGAAGAAGATGCCCAGGTCGACCTCCCAGCCCTCCTTGTCGCGCTGGGCGAGCCGGGCCTCGGCGGCGAGCCGCTCCCGGCCGGGGACCAGTCCGGGGTGGCGCTCGGCGGCCAGCTGGGCGAGCTGTTCCAGCCGGGGGTGGCGGGTGAGACCGTCGGTCAGCTCGGCGTAGACGTGCTCGGCGTAGCGGGCCAGGAAGGTGCGGCGCAGCCGGCGGGCGCGCAGGTGCAGGGTGTCGGCGGTGTGCTGCTGGGCCCCGGTGCGGTCGGGGCGGGGCGGCAGGTCGTCGATGAGCTGGGTGAGGGTCTGCAGGCGGGCGGTGACCTGGTCGCGGTCGCGCTGGAAGGCTCCGGTCGGCCGGAAGTCCTCGTCGGGTGCGGCCGTGCGGTCGCCGGGGCCGGCGCCGCGCACGGCGTCCGCGGTGAGGGTGGGGCGCAAGGGTCTCTCCGTTCGGTGGGTCGGGTCTGCTCAGCGGGGTGCCGCGGCGGGCCGGCGGTCCGTCCGGGCGGCCAGGATTCGGCCGATCTCGGCGAACGCCTCGGGCCGGGCGAGGCCGGCGTGGTCGGTGTCCAGCGGGTGCTCCTCGATCCGGCCGCCGATGTGCGGCTGCCAGAGGCCGGCGGTGAGGGCGGGGTCGGTGCGGCCGACGGTGGCGGAGAAGAACTCCAGGTCGCCGCCGAAGTGGCCGGGGGTGAACCCCTGGAGCAGCCGGGTGTTGTTGAGGAAGACGGCGACCAGCCGGGAGACCGCGTCGTCGTCGAGGGCGGCCAGGGCGCTGCCGGTCTCCCGCAGCCGGGCCATCACCTGCGGCCGGTGCAGCGGTCCGTCGCCGAACTCGGCGCGCTCCACCCGGGCCGCGTTGAGCAGGATGGCCAGCACCTCCTGTTCGCCGACCTGGTGGCCGTCGGCGCCGTAGGAGCCGGGGTAGCCGTCGAGCACCGCGAGCAGGCTCACCTCGGCGCCCTCGGCCTCCAGGCGGGCGGCGACGGCGTGGGCGAGCAGCCCGCCGAAGGACCAGCCGAGCAGCTGGTACGGGCCGTCCGGGCGGACGGTCCGGATCTGCTCCGCGTAGTCCTGGGCCATCCGGTCCAGGGTCGGCGGCAGCGGCTCGTCCCTGGCCAGGCCGCGGGCCTGGAGGGCGTACAGCGGCTGGTCGCGGTCGAGGTGGCGCAGCAGCCCGCCGTAGATCCAGCCGAAGCCGCCGGCCGGGTGCAGGCAGAACAGCGGGGGTCGGCTGCCGGTGGTGCGCAGCGGGAGCAGGACGCCCAGCGGGTCGGCCGCGGGTGCGGCGCCGTCCAGGCGGGCGGCGAGGGCGGCGACGGTGGGCGCCTCGAACAGGGTGCGGACGGGCAGTTCGGTGCCGAGGACCGTGTTGATCCGGCCGGTCAGGCGGGTGGCCAGCATGGAGTGGCCGCCGAGTTCGAAGAAGCCGTCGTCGATGCCGATCCGCTCGACGCCGAGGACCTCGGCGAACAGGGCGCACAGCAGTTCCTCGCGGGGGTCGCGGGGCGGGCGTCCTGTGCCGGCCGCGGCCCAGTCGGGTTCGGGGAGGGCGGTGCGGTCGAGTTTGCCGTTGGGGGTCAGCGGGAGCGTGTCGAGCACCACGTAGGCGGCCGGGACCGCGTAGTCGGCCAGCCGGGACTCGAGGTCGGCGCGCAGCCGGTCCGGGTCGGGTGCGGCGGCGGGGTCGGCGGGCAGCAGGTACGCCACCAGGGCCTTGCCGCCGGAGCGGTCGGTGCGGGCGACCACGGCGGCCCTGGCCACCGAGGGGTGGGCGGCGAGTGCGCCCTCCACCTCGGCGGGTTCGATCCGGAACCCGCGGATCTTGACCTGGTCGTCGGAGCGGCCGAGGAACTCGATCACGCCGTCGGTGGTGCGGCGGGCGAGGTCGCCGGTGCGGTACATCCGGGCGCCCGGTTCGCCGAACAGGTCGGCGTAGGGGTCGGCGGCGAACCGCTGGGCGGTGAGGGCCGGCGCGTTCCAGTAGCCGCGGGCCAGGCCGGCGCCCGCGATGTACAGCTCGCCGGTGACGCCGGGGGCGACCGGCTCCAGCCGGGCGTCCAGGACGTAGGCCCTGGTGTTGTCCAGCGGGCGGCCGATCGGGACCAGGTCGGGGACGTCGGCGGGGTCGGTGAACTTGTGCCAGGTGCAGCCGAGGGTGGTCTCGGTGGGCCCGTAGAGGACCTTGACGACGGTGCCCGGGCAGTGCGCGAGGACGCTGCGGACGGCGGTCGGCGGGACCACGTCGCCGCCGGTCCACACCTGGGCCACCCCGGTGAAGACGTCGGGTGCCTCGTCGGCGACGACCCCGAACAGGCCGGCGGTCAGCAGCAGGGAGGTGACGCCCTCGGCGGCGAGGACCCGCCGCAGCACGGTGGCGTCCAGGTCGCCGGGCGGCGCGACCACGATCCTGCCGCCGGACAGCAGCGGGCTCCACAGCTCGTACGTGGAGATGTCGAAGGCGTACGGGGAGTGCATCAGGACGCGGGCGTCCGGGCCGGGCTCCCAGCAGCGGTCCAGCGCCAGGTCGATGGCGTCCCGGTGGGTGATGGCGATGCCCTTGGGGGCGCCGGTGGAGCCCGAGGTGAACATCAGGTAGGCCAGCTGGTCGGGGGCGGTCGGGAGGGCCGGGTCGTGGTCGGGCAGGCCGTCGGCGGCGGCGCCGGCGGGGCCGAGCAGCAGGGTGGCGGTGCCGGGGTCGGGCAGCCGTCCGGCCGAGGCCGGGTCGGTCAGCAGCAGCCGGGCGCCGGTGTCGGACACCACCCGTCGCATCCGCTCGGCCGGGTGCCCGGTGTGCAGCGGCACGTAGACGCCGCCGGCCTTGAGGACGGCGAGGGTGGCGACCACCAGGTCGGCGGAGCGTTCCAGCAGGACCGCCACCGGGCTCTCCGGGCGGACGCCCTCGGCGATCAGCCGGTGGGCCAGCCGGTTGGCCCGGCGGTCGAGTTCGCGGTAGGTCAGCTGCTCGCCGGCGGCCGTCACGGCGACGGCGTCCGGGGTGCGGGCGGCCTGCTGCGCGAAGCGGCGGGCGAGCGAGGAGCCGGACTGCCGGGGCCGGTGGGCGGTGGCGTTCCAGCCGGTCAGGGCGAGGCCGCGTTCGGTCTCGTCGAGGACGGGCAGCAGTCCGATCGGCCGGTCGGGGTCGGCCGCGGCGTGCGCCAGCAGGCGCACCAGGCGGTCGGCGAGGGCGTCGGCGGTGGCGGCCTCGAAGAGGTCGGTGCGGTACTCCAGCATCGCGTCGACACCGGCGGGCCGGCCGTCCTCGTCGTGGCGTTCGACCAGGTTGAAGGTGAGGTCGAACTTGGCGGCGCCGAGTCCGACGTGCTCCGCCCGGACCTCGACGCCGGGCAGCGCGAGGGTGCCCCCGGGGGTGTTCTGCAGTGCCAGCAGTACCTGGAACAGCGGGTGGTGGGCCGGCGAGCGGCCGGGGCCGAGCTCCTCGACCAGCTTCTCGAACGGCAGGTCCTGGTGGGCGTAGGCGGCGAGCGCGGTCTCCCGGGCGCGGCCCAGCAGGTCGCGGAAGGTCGGGTCGCCGGAGGTGTCGGTGCGCAGCACCAGGGTGTTGATGAACAGTCCGACCAGGTCGTCGAGCGCGTCGTCGGTGCGTCCGGCGACCGGGGTGCCGAGCGGGATGTCGGTGCCGGCGCCCATCCGGGTGAGCAGGGCCGAGAGCCCGGCCTGGAGGACCATGAACAGGCTGGCGCCGTTGTCCCGGGCGAGGGCGAGCAGGTCGCGGTGGAGACCGGCGGGCAGGGTGCGCAGGACGGCCTCGCCTCGGTTGCCGGCCGTGGCGGGCCGCGGCCGGTCGGTGGGCAGCGGAAGGTGGTCGGGCAGGCCCGCCAGGGCGCCGCGCCAGTACCTGCGCTGGCGGTTGAGCAGGCCGTCCGGGTCGTCCTCGTCCCCGAGCAGTTCGCGCTGCCACAGCGCGTAGTCGGCGTACTGCAGGGCGAGCGGCTCCCGGTCGGGGGCGCGGCCGGCCTGCCGGGCGGTGTAGGCGTCCGCCAGGTCGCGGCCGAGCGGGGCCAGCGACCAGCCGTCGCCGGCCACGTGGTGCAGCAGCAGGAGCAGCACGTGCTCGTCCGGGCCGAGGGTGAACAGCGTGGCGCGCAGCGGCAGTTCGGTGGTCAGGTCGAAGCCGTACCGGGCGGCGGCGGCCAGGTCGCCGGCCAGCTGCCGCGGGGTGGTCGCCACCACCGGCATGGCGGGCCGGGCCTGTTCGGCGCTCCGGATCTCCTGGTACGGGGCGCCGTCGTGCTCGGGCAGGACGGTGCGCAGGCTCTCGTGCCGGGCGGTGACGTCGGCGAGGGCCTCGCGCAGCGCGGCGCGGTCCAGGGGCCCGGTGAGCCGCAGCGCGACCGGCAGGTTGTAGCTGGGGTCGGGTCCGGTGAGGCGGTTGAGGAACCACAGCCGACTCTGCGCGGAGGACAGCGGCACCCGGTCGGGGCGGCTGCGGCGGCGCGGTGCGGGCCTGGCGCCGGCGGCCGGGCGCCGCAGGATCTCGGCGAGGGCGGCGACGGTGGGCGCCTCGAACAGGTCGCGGACGGCGAGTTCGGCCCCGAGGACGGTCCGGATCCGGCTGGTCAGCCGGGTGGCGAGCAGCGAGTGCCCGCCGAGCTCGAAGAAGCCTTCGTCGATGCCGACCTTCGGCAGGCCGAGCACCTCGGCGAACAGCCCGGCGAGGATCTCCTCCTGCGGGGAGCGCGGGTCGCGGCCGCCGCCGGTGCGGGTGGGGGCGGGCAGGGCGGCGCGGTCGAGCTTGCCGTTGGGCGTCAGCGGCAGCGCGTCCAGCACCACGAACGAGGACGGCACCATGAACGCCGGCAGCACCCGCCCCAGCGCCTCCCGCACCTCGCTCTGGTCCAGCACCGCACCCGCCGCGGGCACCAGGTACGCCACCAACCGGCGGTCCCCCGGCCGGTCCTCCCGGGCCAGCACGGCCGCCCGCGCCACCCCCGGCAGAGCGCACAGCACCGCCTCCACCTCACCCGGCTCGATCCGGAACCCCCGGACCTTCACCTGATGGTCCACCCGGCCCGCGAACTCCAGCTCACCGCGTGCGTTCCAGCGCGCCAGATCACCGGTCCGGTACATCCGGCCACCGGACCCGCCGAACGGATCCGCCACGAAACGCGCAGCCGTCAACCCCGGACGGTCCAGGTACCCGCGCGCCAGACCCGCACCCGCCAGGTACAACTCCCCCGTCACACCCGGCGCCACCGGACGCAGGAACCCGTCCAGCACATACACCCGCGCACCGTCCACCGGCCGCCCGATCGGCACCGGCTCCGGCCACGACGACGGATC
>NZ_JBXQQB010000055.1:0-23221 GCF_057220535.1 Kitasatospora sp. NEAU-CNBT7
AGTTCGGTGACGAACTCGATGGCGCGGGGGTATTTGTAGGGGGCGATGGTCTGTTTGACGTGGTCCTGCAGTGCGGTGGCGGTGGCCGGGCCGGCGGCGGCGTCGGGGCGGAGTACGACGTAGGCCTTGGCGATGGTGCCGCGGCTCGGGTCGGGTGCGGCGACGACGGCGCAGTCGGCGACGTCGGGGTGGTTCATCAGGGTGTGTTCGACCTCGGGGCCGGCGATGTTGTAGCCGGCGGAGACGATCATGTCGTCGTTGCGGGCCTGGAACCAGTAGTAGCCGTCGGTGTCGCGGATGTAGGTGTCGCCGGTGATGTTCCAGCCGTTGCGGACGTAGCCGAGTTGGCGGTCGTCGGCGAGGTAGCGGCAGCCGGTCGGGCCTTTGACGGCGAGCAGGCCGGGTTGTCCGTCGGGGACGGGGTGGCCGTCCTGGTCCAGGACGGTGGCGCGGTAGCCGGGGACCGGGCGGCCGGTGGAGCCGGGGCGGATGTCGCCGTCGGCGGCGGAGATGAAGACGTGGAGCAGTTCGGTGGCGCCGATGCCGTCGATCAGGCGTAGTCCGGTGGCGTGGTGGAAGGCGTCCCAGACGGCGGCGGGCAGGGGTTCGCCGGCGGAGACGCAGCGGCGGACGGCGGCCAGGCGGTCGGCCAGGCCGGCGGCGAGGATGGCGCGGTAGGCGGTGGGTGCGGTGAACAGCACGCTGACGCCGTGTGCGGCGACCGCTTCGGCGAGCTGTTCGGGGGTGGCCCGCTCCAGCAGCAGGCTGGCGGCGCCGGCGCGCAGCGGGAAGACCAGCAGTCCGCCGAGGCCGAAGGTGAAGCCGAGTGGCGGGGTGCCGGTGAAGAGGTCGTCGGGGCCGGGGCGCAGGATGTGCCGGGAGAAGGTGTCGGCGTTGGCGAGGACGTCGCGGTGGAAGTGCAGGGTCGCCTTGGGGTGGCCGGTGGTGCCGGAGGTGAAGGCGATCAGGGCGACGTCGTCGGCGGCGGTGTCGACGGCGGTGAAACGCCCGCTCTTGGTGGCGCAGCGCGCGGTCAGGTCCTCGGGCCCGGACCCGCCGAACGGCACGACGACCAGATCCGCCATCGCGGCCTCCTCGGCGGGCCCGAGGAAGCGGTGGTCGCACAGCGCCACGGCCGGTTCGCCGATCCCGCACAGGGCATCGAGCTCGGCGGCCCTCAGCAGCGGCATCGTGGTCACCGCGACACCGCCGGCCTTCAGCACGCCGAGCCAACTGGCCACCAGCCAGGGGGCGTTGGGGCCGCGTAGCAGGACCCGGTTGCCCGGCACCAGCCCCAGGTCCTCGGTGAGCACCTGGGCGACCTGGTCGGAGCGGCGGCGCAGCTCGCCGTAGCTCCACTCCTCGGTGGGGGTGAGCAGGCAGCGGCGGTCCGGGCCCCACCGGTCGACGGCGCCGTCGATCAGGACCTGCGCGCAGTTCAGGCGCTGCGGGTACTGCAGCTCCGGCAGGTCGAGGAGCAGTTCCGGCCACTGCTCGGGCGGTGGGAGGCGGTCGCGGCAGAACGTGTCGACATGGGCGGAACGGGCGAGCTCCACGGGCGGCACCTCATTCGGTCGGCTGGGAGTGTGCCCAAGTATGGCGCTGCCGTGACGGCAGTCAAGGGTTCGGCATATCTCTCGCGGTCGGGCCGCCCCCGGACCTGCCGACACTCGAGGCGGAATCCAACGGGCCACGCACAGGGGGACGTTGGGGCGCGCTCGACACCGGGAGGTACGACACGGGCGCCGGGCGCGAAGTCCACGGAACGGGTCTGGTCGACAACGATTACACGTGTTACCGTGCTGACGCGCGGTGCGGGACCCACGCACCGACCGGACCCACGCCGCGTCGGCGCCCGCCTACCGCCTTCCCGCTTCCCGCCTCCCCCACCACCCCGAGGAGCCGCCATGTCCGAGCTGTCGCAGGAACCGGATTCCGGCTGGCCGCCGCCGCCGTTCCTCCCGCCCCCGCCGCCGCGCCGCGCGGACGACGGCGTCCTCAGCTACGAGGCGGTCACCTACGCCAGGACCTTCGGCTACCGGCCGCGCCTGCTCGACGTCCACGTCCCGCCGGCCGGTGCGCCCGTCGCGGCGGTCGTGTGGATCCACGGCGGCGGCTGGATGGACGGCGACCGGCGCTACCCGCCGCCGACCGTCCCCGTCGACCTGCTGTTCGGCTCGATCCTGGGGGCCGGTCTCGCGGTTGTCACCATCGACTACCGGCACAGCCTGGAGGCGCCGTTCCCGGCGCAGTTGCACGACGTCAAGGCCGCGATCCGCTACGTGCGGCGGTTCGCCGACCGGCTGGGGATCGACCCCGCGCGGATCGGTGTGTTCGGCGAGTCCGCGGGCGGCCACCTGGCCGCGATGGCCGCCCTCACGGGCATCGACCCTGACACCTCGCCCGCCCCCGGCAGCGTCGGCACGGACGGCCCGCTCGAGGGGGCCGAGGGCGTCGGCCAGGGCGACACCACGGTGCGGTGCGCCGTGGACTGGTACGGGGTGTCCGACATCGTCGCGGCCGCGTCGGCCGTCCCCGTGCTCGCCCTCGCGGGCGGTGCGGGGCCTGAGCTGCCCGGGGTGGGCGACCCGTACACCGCGCTGCTCGGCGCCTCCCCCACCGACCGGCCCGATCTGGCGGCGGCGGCCAGTCCGGTCGGTCAGGTGCCGTCCGCGGTACCGCCGTTCCTGCTGGTGCACGGCACCGCGGACCAGCTGGTGCCGTACAGCCAGAGCGAACGGCTGGCCGAGCACCTGGCCGGGCACGGCGGCGCCGTCGAGCTGGTGCCGGTGGACGGCGCCGACCACATCTTCCTCGGCTCCGACGAGATCCCCGCCATCGTCGCGCGGAGCGTGGACTTCCTCGCCCGCCACTCCCTCCCCGGGGCGGTCCGTCACGAGCGCCCAGGGGTCGGTCCGCCACGAACCCCCAGGCCGTCACGAGCGCCCAGGGGTCAGTCCGTCACGAGCGCCATGACGAAGCCGTCGTAGCCCTTGGAGCCGACCGTCTGGACGGCGGTCGCGGTCAGCCGGGGGTGCCGGGCGATGAGTTCGGTGAAGCGGCGGACGCCCTGCACCCGGGGGTCCGGGCTGGCCGGGTCGGTGACGGCGCCGTCGCGGACCACATTGTCGCCGATGATGACGCTGCCGGGCCGGGTCAGCCTGAGCGCCCAGTCCAGGTAGTCGGGGTTCGAGGGCTTGTCGGCATCGATGAAGACCAGGTCGAACGGTGCGCCGTCGTCACCGGTCAGCTGCGGCAGGGTGTCGAGTGCCGCCCCGAGCCGGATGTCGACGACGTCCGCGAGGCCGGCCCGGGCGATGTTGGCGCGGGCCACGGCCGCGCACTCCTCGTCGGCCTCCAGGCTGATCAGCCGCCCGCCGGCCGGCAGGGCGCGGGCGAGCCAGATGGTGCTGTAGCCGCCGAGGGTGCCGATCTCCAGGATGGTGCGGGCGCCGCGGACGCGGGCCAGCAGGTTGAGCAGCTTGCCCTGGTTGGGGGCGACCTGGTGCGGCGGGAGACCGGCGTCCTCGCTGTCGCCGACGGCGGCCAGCAGCGCGTCGTCCTCCTCGACCAGCAGACCGTTGAAGTACTCGTCGACGTCGTGCCAGGTACGCTGCGACACAGTGGGTTCCCTTTCGATACTCACTAGGTTTCGATCAGGAACCTACTATGGGTGGCCGGTGACCCGTCCACCCGACCCCCCGGAGCGAGAGATGACCGCACGACGCGAGGCCGACGACTGCGGCATCGCGCAGGCCGCGGCGGTGGTGGGCGACTGGTGGACGCTGCTCGTCCTGCGCGAGGTGGCCCGCGGACACCACCGCTTCGACCGGCTCGCGGACGAGCTCGGCGTGTCCCGCAAGGTCCTCGCCGAGCGGCTGCGCAGCCTGACCGAGAACGGGGTGCTGGAGCGGCGCCGCTACCAGGACCGCCCGCCACGCTACGAGTACCTGCTCACCGAGCAGGGTCGCGGGCTGCTCCCGGTGCTGGTCTCGATGCAGGACTGGGCCGACCGCTGGCTCCTCGGCGACGGCACGCTGACCGGGGGCGCGCCGGAGCAGGGCGCGGAGGCCCGCCGGGTCCGCGCCCTGGTGGGCGAGCCGCTGCCCGACGGGCTGATCCTCCCAGGGACCGACGGCCTCGGGCACGATCCGGTGGCCGCCGGTGCTCGCGCCACCGTGCTGTTCGCCTACCCGGCGACCGGTGTCCCCGGCGTCCCAGGCGTCCCGGCGGCGGTGGCGCCCGCCACCCCGATCCCGGGGAGCGCGGGCTGCACCCTGGAGAACCGCCAGTTCCGGGCCGCCTGGCCGCGGTTCGAGGCCGCGGGCATCGCCGTCCGCGGCGTCAGCACCCAGACGCCCCTGGAACAGGCCGCCTTCGCCGCGGCCGAAGCGCTGCCCTTCCCCCTGCTGTCCGACGCGGAACTGCACCTCACGGCCGCCCTGCGCCTGCCGGCCTTCCGGGCCGGCCAGGACCTGCGCATCAAGCGCCTGGTCCTGGTGGTCGGCCCCGACCGCGTGGTGCGGCACACGCTCTTCCCGGTGACGGACATCCCGGCCGCCGTCGCCACCTCGCTCGAACTCGCCCGGTCGGTCGCGCAGTCGGCCGCGCAGTCCGCCGCGCAGTCGGCCGCCCCGACCGGCGGCGCGGGCTGACCCGGCGCGTCCGCGGCAGGCAGGCGGGCGGGCAGGCCGGGGCGCCCCGCCCGCCGAACGGGACGCCCCCTCGTCATCCGCTGGTCAGGGCCGGTCGTGGTCCGCGAGGACGGAGTCCAGCGCCGCGGCCAACTGCTTCAGGTGGCCGGGGTCGGCGAACATGGTGAAGTGGTCGCCCGGCACGGTCACCACCCGCAGCTCGCCGTCGAGGTGGTGCTGCCACCGGGACCCGGGTTCGGTACGGATCCGCAGGGCCTCCAGGAGGTCGCGGTTCTCCTGGTCCCGGGCGTGCAGCAGGACCAGGTCGGCGCGCAGGCGCTGGTCGGGGTAGTGGCCCTTGAGGGCGTCGTGGTTGTGCTTCCAGGTGCGGAAGAAGCTGCGGTACTCGGCCGCGGTGGCGTCGGTCCAGTGCGGCATCCGGGCCAGTTCGAGGAGTTCCTCCAGGTCCGCGGGCGGGTGGTCGAGGGCGGCGGGGTCGAGGTCGTGGGCGAAGGCCTGGCGGAGCATCAGCGGGAACGCGGCGGCGAACTCCTTCTCGGTGATCGTCGGGCCGACGTACGCCTCCGGCGGGTGGCTGTCGAACATCACCAGCAGCTCCACCTGCTCGCCCTGCGCCTGGAGCTGCAGGGCGAGTTCGAAGGCGACGTTGCCGCCGAAGGAGTAGCCGCCCAACCGGTACGGGCCGTGCGGCTGGGCCGCGCGGACCGCCGTCAGGTAGGCCGCGGCCAGCGCCCGCAGGGTGGCCGGCCGGTCGGCGGGGAAGGTCAGGGCGGCGAGCGGTACGGCGGCCTGCCCGCCCGCCGCGGCGAGCTGGAAGTAGCAGAAGTTGGTGCCCCCGGCCGGCGGCAGCAGGAAGAGCGTCCGCCCGTCGCCGTCGCGCACCGGGGTGAGGCCGGCCGGCGACGGGGTGCCGCCCGGGGCACCGCCCGGCCGCCCGTCGCCCGCCCGGCCGCCGTCCAGCCGCTCGCCACCCGCCCGGTCAGTGCTCAGCCGCTCGGCGATCCGCCGCGGGGTGCGCAGAGCCGCGAAGGTGTCGAGGTCCAGGTCGGCGCCGAAGGCGTCGCGCAGTGCCGTGACGATGTCGACGGCGGTGAGCGAGTCGCCGCCCAGGTCGTAGTAGTCGTCGTCGGGGCCGACCGGGGTGGTCCGCAGATGCCGTTCGAAGAGCTCGGCCACGGCGGTGGCGGTCGGCCGGGCCCCGGGGGTGGGCGCGGGTGTGCCCGGGATGCTCGCCGGGCCCCGGGTGCCCGCCGGGCCCCGGGTGCCCGCCAGGCCCTGGGTGCCCGCCGGGTCCGGAGTGTGCGGCGCGGGGTCGATCCAGTGCCGGGTGGGGCGCAGCGGGTACGGCGGCAGGGAGACCTTCCCGGCCTTGTCCAGGCCCCAGTCGGCCGGGTCCAGGTCCGCGCCCTCGAGCCAGGTCCGGACGGCCCGGTCGGCGCCGCCGGGCGGGTCGGCGGGCCCGGCCGCGCGGGTGGGCCCAGTCGGATCGGTGGGCCCGGGGGGCGTGCCGTCGAGCAGGGCCCGGAGGCCGGCGGTGACTTCGGCGGCGGTCGAGGCGGCGAAGGCGTACCGGTGGGGCAGCGGGTCGCGCCCGGTCAGCAGGGTCCTGGCGAGTTCGGCGACAGGGACGGGAACGGGCCCCTCCCCCAGGTGGGCGAGCAGGCCGTGGGCGGTGGCGCGCAGGGCCTCGGGGTCGCGGGCGGAGAGGACGACGGGGTAGCGGCCTTCCGGGGCCGGGTCGCGGGGCGGCGGTGCGGACAGGACGACGTGGGCGTTGGTGCCGCCCAGGCCGAAGGAGGAGACCGCGGCGGCGGTCAGCGGCTCCGCGCAGCGGGTGGCCTCGGTGACGACCCGGTACGGCAGCCGGTCGAGCCGCAGCAGCGGGTTGGGCCGCTCGAAGTTGATCTGCGGCGGGATGGTCTGGTGGCGCAGCACCAGGGCGGCCTTCACCAGGCCGACCACGCCGGCGGCGGCGTCCAGGTGGCCGAGGTTGGCCTTGACGCTGCCGATGGCGCAGCCGGGTGCCGGGCCGCCCGCCTCGGTGTGGGCGGCGGCGAGGGCGCGCAGTTCGATCGGGTCGCCGAGGGAGGTGCCGGTGCCGTGGGTCTCGACGTAGCCGATCCGGTCGGCGGGGATGCCGGAGTCGGCCAGCGCGGCGCGGATCGCGCCCTGCTGGCCGGCCGGGCCCGGTGCGGTGAAGCCGATCTTGTCGGAGCCGTCGTTGGTGACGGCGGTGCCGCGGATCACGGCGTACACCTGGTCGCCGTCGGCCAGCGCGTCGTCCAGGCGGCGCAGGGCCACCACCGCGCAGCCGTTGCCCTTGACGGTGCCGGAGGAGCGGGCGTCGAAGACCCGGCAGTGCCCGTCCCGGGACATGATGCTGCCCTCCTGGTACCCGTAGCCGCCGGTCTGCGGCAGTGTCACGCTGACCCCGCCGGCCAGCGCCAGGTCGCTCTCGCCGCGGCGCAGCGAGCCGCAGGCCAGGTGGACGGCGGCCAGGGAGCCGGAGCAGGCGCTCTGCACGGCCATGCTGGGGCCGGTCAGGCCGAGGCGGTAGGAGACCCGGGTGGTGAGGAAGTCCTTGTCGTTGCCGATCAGGACGGGGTAGCTCAGTGCGGCGTCGGCGAACTCGGGGCTGCGCAGCACGTTCTCGAGCAGGTAGGTGCTGAGCGTGGTGCTGCCGAAGACGCCGGTGCGGCCGGTGAGCCGGGACGGCGGGTGCCCGGCGTCCTGGAGGGCCTCCCAGGCGCAGGTGAGGAACAGGCGGTGCTGGGGGTCGGTCAGCATGGCGTCGCGGGGTGTCAGGCCGAAGAACTCCGCGTCGAACAGGTCGGCGTCGGCGAGGTCGGCACCGTACGGGAGGTGGGTGGGCGCGGCGGCCTGCCCGTCCGGGACGCCCGCCGCGCGCAATTCCTCGGCGCCGAACTCCCTGACCTGTTCGGCGCCTTCGAGCAGGTGGGCCCAGAACCGCGGGACGTCGGCGGCGCCCGGGAAGCGGCCCGCCATGCCCACGATCGCGATCGGGGTGCTCTCGTCCGTCCGTTCAGCCACGGGAGACGGCCTCCCCACCGATGACACCAACGACACCGATGGCACCGGTATCGGCGGCGATGGCGGCGGGCGCCGGTACCCCGAGTGCGTCCAGGTGGGCCGCGAGCCGGCGCACCGTGGTGTGCGCGAACAGGTCGATGATCTCCAACTCCTTGGTGTCGACCCGCTCCTGGAGCCGCTGGAAGACCTCGATCACGTGGGTGGACGAGCCGCCGAGGTCGAACAGGTTGTCGTCGGGCCCGATGACCGCGCCCGGCAGCGCCTCCTGCCAGACCGAGCGCACCAGCTCACCGGTGCCGAGGCAGGGTCCGGCGGCGTCGGTCCGCGGCGCCGCCGCCGTCGGCCAGGGCAGGGCGCGGTCGTCGACCTTGCCGTTGACGGTCAGCGGCAGCGCGGCCAGCCGGACCAGCCGGGCCGGGACCATGTACGCGGGCAGCAGGCCGCGCAGCGCGGCCCGCACCTGGGCGTCGTCGCCGATCGGGCAGCCGGCCAGGAAGGCCACCAACTCCGGTTCCCCCGAGGGTGACTCGGCCATCCGGACGACGCACTCGCGGACCCCGTCCACCGCCAGCAGCGCGGACTCGATCTCGCCGAGCTCGATCCGGTAGCCGCGCAGCTGCACCTGCCGGTCGATCCGGCCGAGGTATACCAGCGTGCCGTCCGGCCGGACCACGCCGAGGTCGCCCGAGCGGTACCGGCGCTCACCCGGGTGCTCGCCGGGCAGGAAGCGCTGTGCGGTGAGCTCGGGCCGCCCGAGGTAGCCGAGCGACACACCGGCCCCGCCGACCAGCAGTTCGCCGGGGACGCCGACCGGGCAGGGGTGCAGGTCGCGGTCGACCACGCTCACCGTCAGGTCGGCCAGCGGGCGGCCGATCACCGACTCCCGGGTCCGCCGGGCGTCCTCGGGCCGCAGCGGGTGGTAGGTGCTGTGCACGGTGGTCTCGGTGATGCCGTACATGTTGGCGAGCTGCGCCCGTTCGCCCATCACCTCGTACCAGGGGCGCAGCGCCGCGAACGACAGCGCCTCGCCGGCGAAGACCACGTGCCGTACGGCGAGCGTGTCGCGGTGCTCGGGCGTCAGCACCTTGAGGAGCTGGCGGAAGGCGGACGGGGTCTGGTTGAGCACGGTGACGCCGGTGGCGGCCAGTAGCGCCAGCAGGCGGTCCGGCGACTTGGCGGTCAGCTCCGGGACCACGACCAGCCGTCCGCCGTGCAGCAGCGCCCCGAACAGCTCCCACACCGAGACGTCGAAGGCGTAGGAGTGGAACAGGCACCAGGTGTCGTCCGGGCCGAAGCCGAAGTGCCGTTCGGCGGACCGGAACAGCCGCATCACGTTGGCGTGCGTCACCTGCACGCCCTTGGGGCGCCCGGTGGAGCCGGAGGTGAAGATGACGTACGCGGGGTCCTCACGGCGGTCGCCGCCCGCCGGGTCGTGATCGCCGCCCGCCGGGTCGTGGTCGGCGCCCGGCGCCAGCAGCGCGGCGCTGTCCAGCCGGGCCGGCGCGGTGTCCGGCCACCGGTCCTGGTCGGCGACCAGCGGCAGCCCGTCGGGGAAGTCGGCGACGATGTGCGCGATCCGGGCGGCGGGCGAGGCCGGGTCGAGCGGCACGTAGGTGCGGCCCGCCTTGACCACGCCGAGCAGCACGGCGACCAGGTCGAGTCCGCGCCGCATCGCCACCGCGACATACCGGCCGGGGACCTGCTCGGCGATCCGGTGGGCCACCCGGTTGGCGCGGGCGTTGAGTTCGGCGTAGGTCAGCGACTCGTCGCCGTCCTGGACGGCGGTGCGGCCGGGGTGCGCGGCGGCGGTCCGCTCGAACCAGGCGGCCAGCGACGGCGGCAGCTCGAACTCCTCGGGCTCGCCGATCAGCCGCGCGATCCGGCGTTCCTGCTCGGGGGCCATCGCGGGCAGCGCCCGCAGTTCGGTCTCCGGGTCCTCGGCCACCAGGGTGAGCAGGTGCCGCAGCATGCCCTCGGGGTCGGCGTCGCGCCGGTTGTCGCCGAACTCCAGGTTGACCGCGAACCGGCCGCCGAAGTCCTCCACCGTCATCCCGAACGGGTACTTGACCTGCTGCCTGGGCACCAGCAGCGGCTCCACCGCGCAGCCGGGGACGCGCAGTTCGATGGGCTGGCGGTAGTAGGTGAAGGCGTTGTCGAGGGTCAGCAGGGTGCTCTGCATGTCCGGCGCCACCGTGCGCAGGTTGGCGGCCAGGTCGAAGCTCTGGTGCCGCAGCAGGCCGACCGAGGCGCCGTGCACCGCGCCGACCAGGTCCGCGAAGGTCCGGTGCGCGGTGAGATCGGCAACCAGCGGAAGGGTGTTGACGAAGTAGCCGAACGCCTGGCGCTGACGCAGGCCGCGCCGGTTGCCGAGCGGGACCCCGGCCACCAGCTCCCGGTCGCCGGTGAGCCGGGAGAGCACCACCAGGTGCGCGGCGAGGAAGAACGCGAACGGGCTGGTGCCCTGCTCGGCCAGCCGGGCGCGGATCCGCGCGGACAGCTCGTCGTCGAGCTCCACCCGCCGGTGCGTGCCGGTCAGGACGCCGCCGGTGCGCGGCTGCGCGAGCCGGTCGTTGGTCAGTGAGGAGCGCCCGCCGAGCTGGCGTCCGAAGAACTCCAGCGCCGCCGAGTCGGCCGGCCGCTCGTCCACCAGGTCCGCCGGGTGGACGGCCGCCAGGCCCGGCAGCGCGCCGGACGGGTCGCGGTAGAGTCGCTCCACCGCGTCGACGAAGTTGTAGAAGGTGTAGGCGTCGGCGACCAGGTGCGAGAACAGCAGCGACACGTACACCCCGTCGGCCGCCCGGTGGACGGCGAAGTCCAGCTGCGGCCGGGCCTGCGGTGCGATCGGCGTGTCGGCGAGGCGGGCCAGCCGGTCCACCACGTGCGCCCGGCCCGGCCCCGGCAGGTCGATCACCGGCACGCGGAACTCCCGGGACGGGTCCTCGACGCTGGCCGGCGCGCCGTCCCGGTCCTCGAACGCGACGCCGAACGCGCCCACCTCGCGGCCGAGCCGCTCCAGCACCGAACGCAGCCGCTCGACGTCGACCTCGCCCTCCAGCCGGTGGCAGACGGGCAGGTTGAAGGAGGCGTCGCCCGGGAAGAGGCGGTGGTGGGTGAGCAGCCGCAGCTGCGCCGGCGTGATCGGGCGGATGGTCCCCGCGGTCATGAGTCCCCCATGGATGACGACGAATCGGGTACGACAGGTCGGTGGACGACCTGCCGCCCGGCAGTTCAACCGGAGCCGCTGGGGCATCGCTGGAGTGCCAGCTCGCGGCCGGTGCGGCGGGCCCGGCCCGGGGCGGACGTACGACTTCCGTAAGCAGGCCGCACCCCCGATTCCCGCCCCGGCCGGGGTGAGATGGGGGCGTGGACGAAGACACCCCCGACCCCCGCCGCCGACCGGACGACCTGCCGCTGCCGACCCCTCCCGACGCGCTGCGGCGCGGCCCGCTGCGCGAGGGCACGTTCAGCTCCCGGCTGCACGATCCGCGCACCGCCGTGGTGCTCGGCCGCTGGCTCGGTGCGGCCCTGCTCACCTGCTTCCTGACCGGACTGTTCAGCCACCTGGTGCAGGACCCGCCGGCCTGGCTGGCCGGCCGGCTGCCCAGCCGGCCCGCCCACGGCTACCAGGTCACCCAGGGGCTGCACGTGATCAGCGGCATCGCCGCGATCCCGCTGCTCGGCG
The DNA here is from genome assembly GCF_057220535.1 of Kitasatospora sp. NEAU-CNBT7. NCBI lineage: Bacteria > Bacillati > Actinomycetota > Actinomycetes > Kitasatosporales > Streptomycetaceae > Kitasatospora > Kitasatospora sp. NEAU-CNBT7. Next base: position 11,389 of record NZ_JBXQQB010000055.1, read on the forward strand.
CCAAGCTCTGGACCGTGTACCCGAAGCTGTTCGAGTGGCCGCCGGTGCGCAGCGTGCTGCACGCGCTGGAGCGGCTCGGGATCGCGGTCCTGGTCGGCGCGATGCTGCTGGAGCTGTTCACCGGCCTGTTCAACACCCTGCAGTGGTACCCGTGGCCGTTCCCGTTCCGCCAGACCCACTTCTGGCTCGGCTGGCTCGCCACCGGCGGCCTGCTGCTGCACATCGCGGCCAAAGCCCCGCTGATCGCAGCGCACTGGCGCCGGCCGCGCCCCGGCCTGGCCCAGCGCCGGGCGTTCCTGACCGCGGTCGGCGCCTCGGTGGCCGCCGTCACGGTCACCACCGCCGGGCAGAGCGTGCCCTGGCTGCGCGCCCTCGACCTGCTCGCGCCACGCCGGCCCGGCCTCGGCCCGCAGGGCCTGCCGGTCAACCGTACCGCCGTCCAGGCCGGTACCGCCGCGGCGCCCGCGGACTGGCGGCTGCGGGTCGACGGCCCGCAGCCGTACGAGCTGACGATGGACCAGCTGCTCGCCATGCCCCAGCACGAGGCCGACCTGCCGATCGCCTGCGTCGAGGGCTGGAGCGCCTCGGCCCGCTGGTCGGGCGTCCGGGTGGCCGACCTGCTGGCCCGGGCCGGTGCCCCGGCCTCCGCCCGGCTGCGCGTCACCTCGCTGGAGGCCGACGGGCCATACCGGGTGATGGACATGCCGGCCACCTACGCCCGCGACCCGCTGACCCTGCTCGCGCTGCGCGTGAACGGCGAGGTCCTCGCCCCCGACCACGGCTACCCGGCGCGCATCATCGCGCCCAACCGGCCCGGCGTCCTGCAGACCAAGTGGGTCGCCCGGATGGAGGCGCTCTGATGGCCCGCACACCCCGTCCACCGCGCCCGCCGCGACTGCCGCAACTCCTGCGGCTGCTGACCGCCGCGGGCGGCCTGGCCCTGACCGCCTACGGGCTGTACGGACTGCTGAACGACCACTACATCACCGCACCGCTCGACATCGTGGAGTGGGCGGTCGGCGGGCTGATCCTGCACGACGGCCTGTGGGTGCCGGTGGTCTGCGCGGTCGGCGCGCTGCGGGTCCGCGGCCCGGTCCTGCGGGGCTGGCTGATCGTCGCCGCCACCCTGACCGCCGTCGGCCTGCCCGCCGCCCTGCGCGCGGGCACGGACAGCGGCAACCCCACCCTGCTGCCGCTGCCCTACCTGCGCAACCTCCTCCTGGTGCTGGCGGCCACCGCCGCCCTCGCGGCGCTGTGGGCGGGCGCGGCGGCCCTGCTGCGCAGACGGCGGACCGGGCACCGGTAGCGGACGGGAGGGGCGGGCGCTGTCCGGTGCCCGCAGCACCGGCCCGGGTGGGCCGCCCTCCTCCGCGCAGCGCCCGTCGAACTCGGCATCCCGAAGCACGAGTTGCCCGTCCGGGCGCGCTGTCCCGCTGCCGGGCCGCCACGATGTCCAAGGGCGCGGCCGGCAGGGGCGGTTCGGGAACAGATGCGGTGACGGGCCCGAACCGGCCCCCGGGCCCGCTCCTCCCGCCACCACCGCGACATCCATCGAACTCGACTTCCCGAAAGGCGAGTTGACCGTCCGATCGACCCGTCCCGCTGCCATACTCGACGCCATGCCGCCCCAGACACCCGAGGACGCGGCCGCCGGCGCCGTCGGCGGGCGGGCCGACGAGGTCCGCGAGCACCACCCGCGGAGCCGGGAGTGGCGGCGGCGGTTGGACGGCGGGACCGGCGGCGGGACCGCGCCGGCCCGGGCGGTCGGGGCGGCGGGCGCCGCGCCGGCGGCCGCGGGCGAGGACGGGGCGACGCGTTGGGCCCTGAGCGCCGAGCTGGCCTCGCGGTTGCAGGACCGGTGGCGGCTGACCGGTGAGGTCGCGGCGCTGGCCGAGGCGGTGGACCTGGGACGCCGGGTGGTGGACGGCCCGCCGGTGGCCGGGCCCGAGGTCCTGGCCGCGATGGCGGTCGAGGCGGGCCGCAACCTCTGCGGCGCCCTGCTCGAGCTGTTCGAGCACACCACGGACCCGGCGCTGCTGGAGGAGGCCGTGCGGCGCGGCCGACAGGTCGTACGGCGGGTGGCGGCGGCCGATCCGGTGCTGCCCGGGTGCCTGTCCAACCTCGCCTCCGCGCTGTTCCGGCTGCACCAGTACACCGGGTCACCATCGGCCCTGGCGGAGGCGGTCGAGCTGGCCCGCCGCGCCGCCGGGGCGGCGCCGCCGGGCTCGGCCGACCGGCAGCGCTTCCAGCACAACCTGGCCTCCCTGCTGCGCGGGCGGTACGCCGTCAGCGGGGACACCGCCGCCCTGGACGAGGCCTGTCTGCTCAGCCGGGCCGCCGCCGACGGCGGGCTGCCCGTGCACCTGGCCGGCGCGGCCGCCACCCACCTCGGCCGCTACCCGGTCACCGGTGACCCCGCCGACGTCCGGGCGGCGCTGGCCTGGTGCGAGCGGGCCCTGGCGGCGGCACCGCCCGGCGACCCCCGGCGGGCGGCATACCTCAACCTCACCGGCGCGGCCCTGCAGCACCTCGCCCAGCACGACCGCAATCCCGAGTGGGCCCGGCAGGCCGTCCGGGCGGCCCGGGACGCGGTCGCGGCGACACCCCGCACCGGCCACGACCGGCCCGGCCACCTGCGCAACCTCGCCGGACACCTGGCCCTGCTCGCCCGGCTGACCGGGGACAGCGCGCCGCTGGCGGAGTCGGTGCCGGTCATCGAGGAGGCGATCGGCGCCCTGCCACCGACCCACCCCGCCCGGGTGGACTGCTGGAGCGCACTCAACGACACCCTGCTCGGCCTGTTCGACCGGACCGGGGACGAGACCCTGCTGCACGCCGCGGAACAGGCGGCCCGCGCGGCCCTGGCCGAGTCACCGGCCCCCGCCGGGCCGAGGCCCGCCCTGTGGAACAGCCTCACCGTCACCCTGCGGGCCCGGCACTCGGTGCACCGGGACGCGGCCTCCGCCGAGGAGGCGGTGACCGCCGCGCGCGAGGCCGTCCGCACGGCGGGGCGCGACCCCCGGCTCCCGGTCTACCTCGACTCGCTCAGCGCCGCGCTGGGCGAACTCGACACCCACCGCGGTGGCGATCCGGCGGTGCGCCGCGAGCAGGCCGAGGTCGCCCGCCGGGCCTTCGACGCGACGCCCGCCGACCATCCGCAGCGGGCGCTGCGCCTGGGCATGCTGGGCTGGATCCTGGTCAGGCTGGCCGCCACCCCCGGCGGCGGGCCGGCCACGGCGGAGGCGGTGGCCTGCGGCCGCGCCGCGCTGCACGCCCTGCCACCGGGCACCTCCGCCCACGCCTCGGCCGCGCTGACCTGCGCGAGCGCGCTGGTGCTCGCGCACGGCGCGGCCCGCTCCGGCCGGCCCCCGGACGGCGCACCCGAGACCGCCCCCCACGACGCCCCCGGCCCGGCGCCCGAGGACACCGGCGCGCTCGCCGAGGCCGTGCGACTGCTGGAGAGCGGGCTGGCCGAGCAGAGCGCGCCCCCGCACGACCGGCTGGGCTGCGCACGCTCGTTGGCGCAACTGCACCTGAGCACCGGCCGGCCCGGGCAGGCCCTGCGGGCGGCGGAGCGGGCGGTCGCACTGCTGCCGTCGGCCGCCCCCAGGGTGCTGGCCCGCGGCGGGCGCGAACGCACCCTGGAGGTCCACGCGGACCTGTCGGCCGAGGTGGTGGCGGCCGCGGTCGGCGCGGGCCGGCCCGACCGGGCCGTGGAACTGCTCGAACAGGCGCGTGGTGTGCTGCTCACCGAGGCCATCGACGCCCGGGGCGACCTGGCGGCGCTGCGCCCGGACCTGGCGGCCGAGTTCGCCCGGCTGCGGGACCTGCTCGCCGAACCGGACGCACCGGATCAGCCCGCACCGCCCGGCCCCGCCTCGCACGGCGCCGGGCCGCAGCACCCCGGGCCCGCCGGGATCGCCTCGGCCCGGCGGGTGGTGACGGCCGCCGGGCGGCGCCGTGAGCTGGCCGACCGGTGGGAGGCGCTGCTGGCCGAGATCCGCCGGGTCCCGGGGCTGTCCGGGTTCCACCGCCCGCCCGAACTGGCCGAGCTGCTCGCCGGGTTGGGGGACGGGCCGGTCGTGGTGGTGAGCGCGGGCCCCGACGGCGGCCACGCGCTGCTGCTCGACCGGGACGGGGTACGGCCGGTGCCGCTGCCCGGACTGCGGACCGCCGACGTGCTCGCCCACGCCGTCCGCCTCGGTGGTGAACCCGCGCAGGAGGATCTGCTGGACGTCCTCGGCCGGCTGTGGGACACGGTCGGCGAACCGGTCCTGGCGGCGCTGGACCCGGCGCCGGGATCCCGGCTGTGGTGGTGCCCGACCGGACCGCTCGCGGCGCTGCCGCTGCATGCCGCGGGCCGCCACCTCGAGGGCACCGGCCGCAGCGTGCCGGACCGGGTGGTGTCCTCCTACACGCCGACGGTCCGGCTGCTGGCGCACGCCCGCGCCCGCCGGCGGCGGGCCGCCGGCCCGGCGGGCGACGCCGGTGGAGCGGTCGTCGTCGCGGTCGGGGACCGGACCGGGCTGCCGGTGCTGCCGCGGGTCCTCGGGGAGGCGGCGGACATCGCCGCCCTGCTGCCCGGCGCCCGGCTGCTGCTCGGGGAGGGGGCGACCCGGGCGGCGGTGCTCGCGGCCCTGCCGGGCAGCGGGGTCGCCCACTTCGCCTGCCACGCGGTCAACGACCGGGTGTCGCCGATGTCCAGCGGCATCGTGCTGGCCGGGCCGGACCCGGCGCTCAGCCTGGCGGCGATCTCCCGGCTCGATCTCGGCCGGGCCCACCTGGCCTACCTGTCGGCCTGCGAGACGGCCGACACCCGGCTCGGGCTGGCCGACGAGGCGGTGCACCTGGCGGCCGGATTCCAACTCGCCGGGTACCCGCAGGTGATCGGCACCCTCTGGAGCGTCAGCGACCGGATCGCCGCCCGGATCGCCCGCGAGGTCTACGCGGCGTCGGTGGCCGGCGGGCGCCTGGTCCCGGACCGGGTGCCGTACGCACTCCACGACGCGGTCCTGCGGGTGCGGGAACGGTTCCCGGCGGCCCCTTCGCTCTGGGCCGCCCACCAGCACCACGGCGCCTGACCGCCCGGAGGCACCCGCCGCCCCGGGCCCAGGGGCTGTCCGGCGGACCCTACGCGGCGCTCGACGTCCCCCGGCCCCCGGCCGGGAGGTGCCACCGGCCGTCCCGTCCGGCACCCGTCCGACCCGATCCGCCGGACCGGCCCCGAGCGCCCCCGGGCCGGTCCGAAGCAGTCCGGAAGCGGCCCGGGGATCGTCGGGGAAGCGGCCCTGCGGCCACCGTGAGGGGCATGACGGATTCCCCCCTGAAGCCCCTCCTGGACGCCGCCAAGGCCCAGTTGGCGCAGACCCGTACCCGGACCAGGCGGCACGGACCCGAGGCCGGCGCCGCCCTCGACTACGGCCTCGAGCTGCTCGCCCGGGTGCTCGACGGCGTGCAGAGCGATCTGGAGGGCGGCGAGCTGGTCGAGGTCGCGGTCGTCTACGACACCCTCGCGGTGGAGACCGCCCGGCTGTTGGAGCTCAGCGTCCCGGAGGCGTTCCGGGCGCTGGTGGAGCTCTGCGACGACAGCCGGGCGCGCCGCCTGGTCGAGGGCCGGCCGCCGCCCTCCCCCGCCGCCGTCGAACTGACCCGCAGCCGGCTGCTGTGGCTCACCGTGACCTACGAGTCGCCGGTCGACGGGCCCTGCCGGCGCGTCACCGAGATCGTCCACACCTCACCCGCGGGCGGGCTCCGCTCCTGCACCGTCTCGCACGTCCTGGCCTGGGAGAACCTGCCCGAACGCGCCCGCCGACGGCTGCTCACCGGCTCCGACCGGGCCGTCCGCTTCCAGCTCTACCCGGCGTCCGAGGGACGCTGACGAAAGGAGTCGCCATGCTTCCGCTGATGTTCGTGCTCGTGGGCTCGGTCGGCGCCGCGCTCGCCGCGGTGGCCGTCTACCTCTGGCCCGCCCTGATGGCCTGGACCCGGGAGCACCTGCTGCCGTGGGTCGACCGGGTGATGCCCGCGCTGGCCAACGACGTCCGGATGGCCTTCCAGACCCTGGACCGGATCTCGGTGGAGCTGCGCCGCGCCGTCCGCAGCGCCTGGCGGCGGCTGCGGCGGGTGCTGCTGAGCGAGGTCGCCACCTTCGTCCAGGTGTACAGCGACGAGTGGTCGGTCCGGATCGCCTCGTACCTGCGCAACGTGGAGGACGGCGAGAAGCCGGTGGTGAAGGTCGTCACCGAGCAGCCGCTGACCTACGACGACCTGCCGGCCGAGATCCGCGCCAAGGTGCTCGCCGGCGGGCTGGACAACGCCGCCATCGACATCGTCGAGGTCCGCGACCGGCTGCTGAGCGAGGTCAACTGATGGACCGGGAACCGGAGACCGCCGAGAGAGGACACGAGGACATGACGGTGTGGCTGTGGGTGGCGCTCCTGCTGGCGGGCGGCGGCGCCTGGTGGTGGCTGCGGCAGCGCCGTACTGGGCGGCCCGGCGCGGACGAGATCGGGCAGGTCGTCCTGCTGGTCCACGGACGGGACTGGGCCCGGCGGTTCGGCGTGGGCACCGAACGGCTGTGGGCGGTGCTGTTCGACGGCGCCGACCCGATGCTGCTGGACCGGATCGACGTCGAGATCGGCCCGGTGGACCTGCGCTTCCACTGCGCCGGCTCGCGCGGTTCCGCGGTCGGCGTCAGCGCCGAGTACGACGGCGACGGCGGCCGCGCCCGGGGGACGACCACGCTGCCCTGGGACGACGTGCCGCAGCCGGTCCGCGCCGAGCTGCTGCGCGGTACCGGCGGCGCCGTCCTGCGCACCTGGCGGGCCGCGCCGTGATCCACCTGGTGCTCGGACTCGCCGCGATGCTGCTGGGGGCCGCCGCCGCGGTCACCTTCTGGGGCGCCGTCAAGGACGCCGTCGGCCGCTTCCTGCGGGAGCGCGGCCTGGACCGCAGCGCGCTGATGAGCGCCCTGATCGTCCTCGACCGGATCGCGGTGGGTGTCCGGCGCACCGTCCGGATCGCCACCGCCGAGGGCCCGCACACCGTGCTCGACCAGCCACTGCGCCTCGACGAGATCGACGACCCGCGGATCCGGGCGCTGGCCGAGCAGCACGCCCACGTCGAGATCGACATCCTCCACGACCTCTAGGAGCACACCATGGACGACTGGACCGAGATCCCGGCCGGACCCCGCCCGGCGCCGCAGCCCGGGACCGACCCCGGGCGGGCCGCCGGCCGGCGGGCACCCGCCGAACCGGAGCGGGAGAGCCCGGCCTTCGCCCCCCGCAAGCCCCGCCGCACGATGGACGACCTGGTGGTCCCGGAGGCGGTGCACCGGCGGATCGAGCTGGCACTGCGCCAGCTCGAGCACCACGACACCCTCTACCGGGAGTGGAACCTGCGCCGGATCGACCCGGACCGCGCCGGTACCGCCCTCAACTTCTACGGCGCGCCCGGCACCGGCAAGTCACTGGCCGCCGAGGCCATCGCCCACCGGCTGGGGATGCCGCTGATCGACGTGAGCTACGCCGAGATCGAGTCCAAGTACGTGGGCGAGACCCCCAAGAACATCGTGGCCTGCTTCCGGGAGGCCCAGCGGCACCACGCGGTGCTGGTGTTCAACGAGGCGGACTCGATCCTGGGCAGCCGGCTCAGCAGCGTCACGCAGAGCTCCGACCACAGCGTGAACGTCTCGCGTGCGGTGATGCTCTCCCAACTCGACGACTTCCGGGGGATGGTGGTCTTCACCACCAACTTCCCCCGGAACTACGACGCGGCGTTCGTCCGCCGGATCCTGGCGCACGTGCGGTTCGACCTGCCGGACGGGCCGACCCGGCGGCGGCTGTGGGAGACGCTGGTGCCCGAGGAGGTGCCGCGGGCCCAGCCGCTGGACCTGGATGCGCTGGCGGCGGCATCGGAGGGGCTGGCCGGCGGCGATCTGGTCAACGTGGTGAAGGCCGGGGCCGCCCGGGCGGTCGGCCGTACCGGGGCGGACCGGGTGCTGCGCACCGACGACCTGGTGGCGGAGATCGCCGCGGTCCGGCAGGCCGGGTCGGAGGTCGGCAAGCCGTCGTCGCCTGGCGGCCCGCGGGTGGTGTCGGTGGAGCAGGTGGACGCCGTTCCCGGATCGGCGGCGCCCGACGCCTGACGCCCGACGCCTCGGCGCCGTCCCCGGTCACCGGCCGGGAACGGCGTCCGGCGCGCCGGGGGCGGCCGGCGGCGGCTCGCGGCGGTGGGCGTCCAGCGCGGCGAAGTCGCCCGCGGTGAGCCAGTCCTGGCCGGTGGTGTCGACCGGGCAGCCGGCCAGCCGCAGCCGGTTGGCGATCTTCGCCCGGAAGTCCGGGCTCCCCGTGATCCGGACGAAGTTGCGGCCGCCCAGGTCGGTGACCGGGCGCTGGTCGCCGATCAGCAGGATCACCGTGCGGCCGGGGTGGACGGCGAGCGCCATGCCCAGTTCGAGCAGCACGTTGGGCCGGGGCTGCAGGGCGTGCCGGGTCTCGGCGGCGCCCTCGTCCGGCGCCGCCAGCTCCGGGTGGAGCCGGACCACGTCCTCCGGGGTCATCAGCACCACCACCGCCTGGACCAGCGGCAGCGCCCGTGCGACGGTCTCGCCGAGGTACGGCGCGGCCTGGCCGGTCAGTGCGACCAGGTCCTCCCACTCCAGGGGCCGCAGGTCCAGTGCGCGCAGCAGGGCGAAGACCGCCCGGCGGGCGGGTTCGTCGCGGCCGTGCACCACGAACACCTGCCGGGCCCGCTCGGCGGCGTCCGGCGGGCGCGCCGGGGCGGGTCCGCCCGGTGCCGGCTCGGCGGCAGGCACGGGGATCCGCCCGGCGGTGTGCTCGGCGACGTGCTCCGCGCGGTCGGTCGCCACCGTCAGGTAGGCGAGTTCGTCGTCCAGCCGCTCGGTGAGGGAGCGGGCCAGGTCGGCGTCATCGGCGAACGGGCCGCCGGGGAGCAGCAGGCCCGTGAGGTCGAACGCCCGGGAGAGGTTGTCGGCGGCGATCTCCACGGTCCGCCGCAGTTCGCGCAGGTCGCCGAGGAGCAGCAGCGCGTCCAGCCGCCCGAGCCGCAGCAGTTCGGCCCGGGCCGCCGCGCCCGCTCCCAGCCGGCGCAGCTCGGCGCCCAGCCGGTCGAGGGCGGAGCGTACGTCGCGGGTGCGGCCGTCGCGCTGCCACACCCGCAGCTGGTACCGCAGCTTGGCCGCGTGCAGCAGGTAGCGGGCCAGCGGCGGGATCGCGGTGTCCCCGCGCGACCAGACCCAGGCGCTGGCCGCCGGATCGGCGTCGGGCGCGACGGCGAGCAGGAACCGGCGCAGGGCCCGCCCGTCCGGCCCCGGGTCCGGCTCCCACAGGGCGATCCCCTCCCCCACCGGCAGCCCGGGAACGGCTGCTCGGCGAACGCCGTCGCCGGCGGCGGGCAGCAGGGCGTCGAGGCGGACGTGGAGCGAGGGCGCCGCGGTGCGGATCTCGCTCCCGGCGCCGTCGACCCGGGCCAGGTGCAGCCGGGCCTCGCCGAGCAGCAGCGGTCCGTGGCGGGCGGCCAGTGCCTGCCAGTGGTCCTCCAGGGACCCGTCCCGGCCCGGGTCGCGGCCGGGTGGGCCGGCGGGCACGGGCGCGGTGAGCACCACCGAGAGGTTCAGCAGGTCGTGGTGGCGCCGCAGGATCGCCTGGCAGTCGGCGCCGGGCCGTTCCTGGGCCGCCACGGCCGGCTCGCCGTCGGGCGGGAGGCCGTCCGCGGAGAGCGGCAGGTGGTCCGGCAGGCCGGTGCCCGGTATCGGCGCGGTCATCCCGAAGGTCAGCCGGCAGCCGCGCCAGAGCTCCTCGATCGCGCGGTAGGCCGCGGCCGCGTGCGGGCCGTCGGTGGGCGCGTACAGGTGGGCCACGAACTGCCGGTCCAGGATCTTGCTCACGCCCTGTCCCCGTCCCCGCCGGCGGGCGTTCCGGCGTCCTCGTGCCGCGTCCCGCCGGGGTGCGGGTCCGGGCCGCCCAGCAGGTGGACCAGGTGGTTCAGCCGCTCGCGTACCGGGGGCGGTGGCGGGAGTTCGGGGGTGGCGCCGATCCGGGTGATCCGGACCGGGCCGGCCAGTTCGAGCTGGACCACCGCCTGGTCCAGGCCGGCCGCGTCGCCGCCGCGGACGGCGGCCTCGGCGGTCGCCAGGGCCCGGGCCACCAGCTCCCAGCGTGCCGGGGCGAGCGCCCAGTGCGGTACGTCCGCGAGGAGGTCGAGCAGGTCGGCCCGCAGGCCCTCGGGGGTGTCCGTCATGCCGGCCCGCGCCCGTGGTCGTCCAGCGCCTCGACGAAGCGGGCGACGTCCAGCATCCGGATCTGCTCGAGTTCGGCGGGCTGGACGATGATCCGCAGTTCGGGTGCCACGATGGAGGTCCGGCAGGCCCGGACGAAACTGTCGATGATCATCATCACGATCTCCTCCCTGGTGAGTTGGTGGATGCGGGCGAGTCCCGAGCCGACCAGCGGGACGGCGACCGGTCTGTGCAGGCCGTGTCCGGTGATGGCGGCCCACAGCCGGTCCAGGCTGTGGCGCAGTTGGGCGGGGTCGGAACGGGCCACCAGGTCGTTGCCCTGTCGGCTGTAGGCCACCGCGAAGGCCCGTTTGCCGGGCAGCGGAAGCGTGAGCGGGACGACGGTGCCGACGGGGTACCGCGTCCGCTTGCCCCGGGGTTTGTCCCGCACGCTCTCCCGGCCGACCGGGGCCACCGGCCGCAGTGCGCGGCGCAGTTCGCGGTCCAGTTCCTTGCGGTCGCCGCCGAAGACCCGTTCCAGCAGCTGGCCCTGGACGCTGGCGCCGCTGATCACCACGTCCTGGTCGACCGCGGTGTCGAAGGTGTCGGTGAAGCCGGCCACCAGGTTGGCGTCGTCCTGCTCGAACAGGTCGCCGCGCTTGACCACCACCGCGACCCGCAGCGCCGCGAACTCCCGCCGCAGGACCTCGTCCCCGTGTCCGGCCCGGATCCGCTCCCGGAGGTCGAGCAGCACCCCGAGGGCGGCCGGGTCGTCGGGGTGGTCGGCGGCCAGTGCCTCGGCGAGCGGCAGCGCCAGCTCCGGGTGCCCCAACTCGGTGTGCAGGCGTATGAGTTCGCGGCGCGCCGTCTCGTACCGGCCGGTCAGCCGGCGGACCAGGTGACCGGCGAACCCGGCCCCGGCCAGTTCGGGCAGCGGGCCGCCCCGCCACAGCAGCAGCGCCCGGGTCAGCAGGGCGGCGGCCGTGGCGGGCGCGGCCCGGACCGCCCGGACCACCAGTTCCTCGAACTCGGCGCAGTCGAGTTGCTCCCGCCCCAGCACCAGCCGGTACGCGGACACCGTGTCACGGCCGTCCGCGACCTGCTCGGTGCGGACCACGGAGGCCTGCTCGGGGTGGGTAGCGCTGTCCATCGCCCGCCGCAGCTCGTGCACGCGCTGCTGGACCTGGGTGCGGTGGGCCCGGCCGATCCGGCCGCCCGGGGGTGCGCCCCACACGTCGAGGTACAGCCGGCCGGCCGGCACGCTGCCGCCGTCCTCCGCGACCAGCCGCAGCAGCAGCCGCAGGGTGAGCGGCGGCAGCGCGGCCGCGGCGCCGTCACGGGTGAGCGCCGCGGGCCCCAGCACGTCCAGACGCAGGTGTGCCACGCGGGTCTCCGCTTCGGTCGTCCCCGGCGCGACCGGGAAGGGACGGTGGCAGCGAGTGTAGCCAAAACCAAGCGAATTGACGCACCATCAGATCCACCCCGCACCGCTCTTACCTGCACATGTCACGGCCGGCCCGGGAGCGCCGGCGGGCGGACGCGGCGGCGGCCGGACGCGACAGAGGCGCGGGGACCGCGGTGCGGTGGGTCCGG
>NZ_JBXQQB010000056.1:0-3741 GCF_057220535.1 Kitasatospora sp. NEAU-CNBT7
CGCGCACCACGAGCGCGTCGGAGAGCATCGCGGTGATCGAGGCGCCGATCTGCTGCACGACCTGCTCGTCCTCGTCGGGGCGGGCCTGGCTGGTGGCGACGATGCCAAGGCCCAGGTCGGCGGTGGCGGAGACGTGCAGCGGCCGGCCGTCGAGGTGGGCGCCGGCGCCGGTGCGGGCGGTGTAGGTCTCGCCGGTCAGCGGCAGGTGCACCACCGTGAGCTGCGGCCGGTTGTCGCGCACCAGGGTGGCGGTGACCGCCCACTCCGGCAGGCCGTGCAGGTGGTTCACGTTGCCCTCGGCCGGGTCCACCACCCACCACTCGCCGTCCGGCAGCGCCCCGCCGTCCAGCTCGTCCTCCACCCATCGGGCCTGCGGCCGCAGTGCGGTCAGGGCGGGACGCAGGATGTCGAGGGCCGCGTCGTCGTTGACGGCCAGCGCCGCCATCAGCTCCTCGCGGCTGCCGTAGCGGACCACCTCGCCGAAACGCGCGCGCAGCGCCGCACCGGCCTCACGCACCGCGTCCGCGGTCCGGTCGAGCAGATCGGCGTCGGACAGGACGGCGGGGGTGGTCTGAAGCGATTCGGACATGGGTGAACTCCCTTATGGGATAGGGCCTATGAGGCTGATCGGGCCGAACCGGGTGGCCGTTCCTGCGCGTTCGTCTCAACGGTAGGCAGCCTCATTGTTAACTTCAAATGCATGTCAAGAGCGGCTGGGATTACTCGCGTGCAAGTGGATGCCAGCCTGCTCGCCCCGATCGACGCGGTACCGGAGCCCGGGCCGCATTCGGTGCACGGCGGGGAGGCCGAGGCGCGTCGGGGGAGCGTCGGGGCGCGCTGGGGGAGGCTCAGCCGAGCAGATCGGCGGCCCGTTCGGCGATGGCGTAGACGGTCGCGTTGGTGTTGGCCGAGGGGATGGACGGCATCACCGAGGCATCGGCGACCCGCAGTCCGGCGACCCCGTGGACGCGAAGGTCTGCAGGGTCGACGACCGCATCGGCGTCGGTTCCCATCCGGCAGGTGCCGGTGTAGTGGAAGTAGGGGCCGGTGGCCTTGCGGATGAACTCGTCCACGGACTCTCCGCTCGTCCCGGCGCCCGGCACCGCTTCCCGCTTGCGCCATTCGGCGAACGCCTCCGCCTCCCCGATGCGGCGTGCCACGGCCAGGCCCCTGCGCATCACCTCCAGGTCACGGTCGTCGCTCAGGTAGCCGGGGTCGACGACGGGAGCACCGGCGGGATCGGCGTCCGCCAGGCGCACGGTGCCGCTGCTGTGCGGAGCCACCGCGGAGAACGCGATGGAGTAGCCGTTGGCCGGCGGCGGGCCCCAGGCCGAGGGGAGCGGCGCGGCGACGACGTAGACCTGAAGGTCCGGCCGGGCCGCGGTGGGGTCGCTGTACACCAGGCCCATCATCTCGGCCGGTGGATTGGCAGGATGGAACGGTACGGGCCGAGTGGCCTCGTACACCACGCCCGCCAGCGGATGGTCCTGCAGATGGGACCCCACGCCCGGCAGGTCGGCGACGACGTCGATGCCGTGTTCGCGAAGGTGTCGTGCCGGGCCGATGCCTGACAGCAGCAGAAGGTGCGCGGAACCGACGGCGCCCGCGGTCAGGATGACCTCGGCGCTCTCGACCGACAGGTGCTCGCCACCTGCGGTGTACTCGACGCCGGTGCAGCGGCCCGCGGTGATCCGCAGACGCCGCGCGGTCGCGTCCGTGACGACGTCCAGGTTCGGCCGGTCGAGGAACGGACGGATGAAGGCGTCGGCCGCGCTCTGGCGGGCGCCGCCGGGCAGATTCAGGTCACTCCACCCGAACCCGGTCTCCAGTCCGCTGCCGATGTCATCGGCGCGGGTGAAGCCCGCTTGCACCGCGGCATCAACGCCCGCCGCGGCCAGGGGATGCGGTTCCGGAACCGGGGCGACCGCGACCGGTCCGTCCGTGCCCCGCACGGAGGCATCACGACGGCGCGTGCTCTCGCTGCGGCGGAAGTACGGCAGCAGGTCGTCGAAACCCCAGCCCGGAGCGCCGAGCCCGGGCCATTCGTCGTAACCGGAGCGGTGCCCCCGCAGGTGGTAGAGGCCGTTGATGCTGGACGATCCGCCGAGCGCCCTACCGCGCAGCACGTCAGCGGCCCTGCCCGTACCGGCCTGCACGGTCGAGGTGCCCAGCCAGAGGGATGACGGGTCGAAGCCCAGGAACCCCCATGGAGATGCCATCGCCTCGGTCGCGTCCCGGGCTCCGGCCTCCAGCAACAGCACTCGCACGCCCGGGCGTTCCGAAAGCCGGGAGGCAATCACGCACCCCGCTGTCCCCGCTCCCACCACGACATAGTCATAGGGGTTCTGGCCCATCATGTCTCCGCTTCCCACGGCAGCGCTGTCCGGCCGCCGGGTTTCAGTAAAGAAGGCTGATCGACGATCAAAGAGTTCGGCCCTGCGCCTTGCACGGTCGTCTCCGAGCTCGGCGCGCAGAAGGTGTGGAACCGGCTGATCAGCAGGCGGCCCGGTGACGAACGATCACCTTGGCCCGCCGGGCCCGGGCGTGCCCGGGCCCGCCATTGCCGAGCACCCCGTCGGGGATGTCCAGGCCGGCGCCGGTATCTGCGATGACGGCCAGGCTGCTGGACTTCTCCTGTTGCACGAGCTCCTTGTCCTTGGTGTGGCCTCGTCCAGGAGCGGCCGGGTTTCCCTTCTGCCATCGAATCGTAGGATCGCCGACAGGGCAGGTTCTTGAACCTCCGCGACGTTCGTTCGGAACCTCAGCGCCATGCGAGGGCCCCTCGATGGCGGACCTGGTGGACGAGCGGGTCGCGCCGATCGGCGGTCCACCGCTCGGCAGAACCTCGTGCCGGACGAGGCCGGGGTCGGTGGGCCAGTTCGCGGAGCCGGTCGGTGTCGCGGGGCGGGGCGGGGTGCGGACCGGGACGTCCGGCCGGTCGGCCAGTTCGTTACCGCGCGGTACCGGTTCCCCCGCCATTCAGGTCAGAAGGTGACCGCTATGGCTCCTAACGTTGACCTTGTCGACGGAGCAAGAATCCACGGAAGGCGGAAACCCATGAGCGAGACCCTGACCGTCAACGAGCCCACCACCGAAGCGCCGGCCGTGACCGGCGAGCGCGCCGACCTGCTGGCGGCGCTGGCCAAGCAGCGGCACTTCCTGCGCTTCACCACCCGTGACCTCACCGACGAGCAGGCCGGGGCGCGGACCACCACCAGCGAGCTGTGCCTGGGCGGTCTGATCAAGCACGTCGCCTCGGTCGAGCGGACCTGGGCCGCGTTCATCGTCGACGGCCCGGCGGCGATGCCCGACTTCACCACCTGGACCGAGGCCGACTTCGCCCGCCGGGCCGACGAGTTCCGGCTCCTGCCCGGTGAGACGCTCGCCGGTGTGCTGGCCGACTACGACGAGGTGGCCCGCCGCACCGACGAACTGGTCGTCGCCCTCCCCGACCTCGGAGCCACCCGGCCGCTGCCGAAGGCCCCGTGGTTCGAGTCGGGTGCGGACTGGTCCGTCCGGCGGGTGCTGATGCACGTCATCGCCGAGACCGCCCAGCACGCCGGCCACGCCGACATCATCCGCGAGGCCATCGACGGCGCGAAGAGCATGGGCTGACCACCCTGCCGTCCCAGGGCACCCGGACGCCGCCGGCGCGGGCCGCCACCCGTGTCGGTGGCGGCCCGCGGCCGGGTCCCACGAAACCAAGTCAAATGACGGGGGCACCCTCGAACGGGCCATATC
>NZ_JBXQQB010000056.1:3751-23182 GCF_057220535.1 Kitasatospora sp. NEAU-CNBT7
TTTCCGGTGACACCTGGCTGCTTCTGTTGTTGCCTCTCCTCTTTTTTTTCCCCCCCCCGCGGCCGGGTCCCGCGAGGCCGGGTCAGATGACGGGGCCGCCGTAGAACGGGCCGTAGTAGCCCGTGTACCGCTCCTGGTAACCGGTGTCCGTCCGGTGCTGGTCCCAGTCGAACTCGGGGCCCCCCTTGACCTCGTCCTTGGTGCGGTCGACGTAGACCTTCTGCTCCTCCTGTTCGACCCGCACCACGGTGCCGGCGGGGAGCAGGACGTGCTTGCCGAAGATCCACGGGCCGGTGTCCACCACCAGGTACTGCGCGCCGACCTCCTCGGACAGCCTGTCGACCTTGCCGATCGGGCCGTCCGTCGCCTCCACATGGAAGCCGACCAGGTCGTTGCCGGAGACGTGGCCGGAGGTGCTGCGGAAGTCCCAGATCTCGATGCCGCTCATCGCGTCTCCCTCGTGTCGTGGCGTCCACCGGGCCGCTCCCGGCGGGACGCGTCGTCCGCCCCCGCCTGCCCCGGACCCCGCGCGCCACACCTCCCGGACCCGGATACGTGCGGCAACAAGGGGCCGGAGAGCGCCTGGAAGGCCCACCGGTTTTCCCGCCCGCGGTCCGGGCAGACGCGGTGGCACGGAACACCGCTCGGGGGACGGGAGCGCCAGCATGAACCAGGTCGAACAGGCCCTTCGCGCCGTGGACCGCTTCCAGCAGCGCCACCGCCGGGCCGCCCTGCCCGTCGCGGTGGCCAAGAAGTACGGCGACGACCGCGGTGGCCTGCTCGCCGCCCTGATCACGTACTACGGCTTCGTCGCCCTGGTGCCTCTGCTGCTCCTGCTCAGCACCGCGCTGGGATTCGTCCTGCACGGCCGGCCGCAGGCCCAGCGGGCGGTACTGGATTCCGCGCTCGCCGACTTCCCGATCATCGGCGACCAGCTGCGGCAGAACGTCCACTCCCTTCAGGGCAGCAGGCTGGCGCTGACGATCGGCGCGCTCGGGCTGCTCTACGGCGCACTCGGCATCGCCCAGGTCCTCCAGCACGCCATGGCCGAGATCTGGAACATCCCCGGCGTCGAGCGGCCCGGATACTGGCCGCGGCTGGCCCGCAGCCTGCTCCTGTTCGCCGTCCTCGCCGCCGGGCTGCTCCTGGCCACGGCGGCCGCCGCACTGGTCGGCACCGCCCCGGCCGGACCGCCGGCCCGGATCGGGGCCCTGCTGGTGTCCGCGACCGTGAACGCCGCGCTGTGCCTGGCCTGCTTCCGGGTCCTCACCCCGAAGGAGGTGCCCACCCGGGCCCTGTGGCCCGGCTGCGCCGTGGCGGGCCCGCTGTTCACGGTCCTGCAGGCGTTCGGCTCCATCCTGGTCACCCACGAACTGCGCCACGCCGGCCAGGTCTACGGGTTCTTCGCCACGGTGATCGGGCTGCTGTCCTGGCTGTACCTGGCGGCCCAGGTCACCGTTTACGCGGCCGAGACGAACGTGGTGCTGGCCCGGAAGCTCTGGCCGCGCAGCCTCCTCCAGCCGCCGCTCACCGGCCCCGACGAGGAGGTGCTCGCGGCCATCGCCCGGCAGGAGGAACGCCGCCCGGAGCAGCACGTCGACGTCGCGTTCGGCGAGGAGCAGGCCCCGAGCGGGTCCGGGTCCGCAGCGGACGGAAAGGGGTCCCGGCACGGCCGCCGGCCGCAGTGACGCCGAGCCGAGCGGCCGGGCGCCGGTCCGCACCGGCCGGTGCCACCGATTAGAGTGACCGACAAGGGGCGGGCGAAGGGGTTGGAGTGAGGACAGCACGCCGTGTAGCGACACTCGATCCGGTCGACGTCGGCGACCACGTCTGCTGGATGGTCGGTCCGGGCGAGGACACGACCGGGCCGACGCGTGCCTTCGTGGCCGACGGTGAGCTGTTCGGCGACATGGTGCTGGTGCTCGGGGAGACGGACGGGAAGCACCGCGGCCCCGCATCGTGGGAGTCGCTCTTCAACGAGGTCAGCCGCGGCACCGAACGCGCCGACCGGGAGGGGTTCCGTACCCTGCGGGTGCTCGCGGACCTGAGCGGCCTGCCCGCCGACGACACCCGCCCCGAGATCGTGGCGCGGCACGAACTCAGACTGGACGCCCTCGTCGCCGACCACGGCACGATCCTCGTGTGCCGCTACGCCCGCGCGGTGCTGCCGCCCGAGACCGTCGACCAGGCCGTCGGCGTACACCCGCACCACCTGGGCGAGGGACCGGTCGCACCGTCGTTCCGGCTGTTCAGTTCCGCCCGCGACCGCTGGAGCGTCAGCGGTGTCGTCGACACCGAGGGTGCGGCCTCGTTCCGTACCGCACTCGGCGAGCTGCTGGCGCGGGTGCCGGTGCTGCACCTGGACTGCGCGGGGCTGGAGTTCATGGACAGCACCGGGCTGACCGCCCTGGCACAGGTCGCCCGCGGCCGCCGGGACCGCCGGATCGAACTGCAGCACGCCAACGAGACCCTGCGCCGCAGCTGGTCGCTGCTCGGGTTCGATCATCCCGAAATCCCCGTGGAGCTGACGTAGTGAACCACCTCGACTCCGCTCCCCGTCCGGCCCGGTCCCCGGAGACCGGCGTACGCCACATCCTGTTCCCCTACGCCGACGAGAACCGCTTCCTGTCCGGGACCCTCTCGTTCGTCGAGCACGCCCTGGACCAGGGCGAGTCGGTCGTGGTCGCCGTCTCCGGCCCGCGGGAGCAACTGCTGCGCGAGGCGCTGGCCGGTGCCGGCACCACGGACCAGGTGTCCTTCCTGGACACCGGCGAACTCGGCGGCAACCCGGGCCGGCTGATCCCCCTGTGGCAGGCCTGGATCGGGAAGGTCGCGCAGGCGGGCCGACCGGTCCGCGCCATCAGCGAGAACCGCTGGCCCGGCCGCACCGAGGCCGAGACCGCCGAGCTGCGCTACCACGAGTGGCTGCTGAACCGGGCGTTCGCCGAGTCACCGGTGTGGTGGCTGCTCTGCCCGTTCGACACCGCCGTCGTCGCGGAGGGCACCCTCGACGCACTGGAGCGCTGCCACCCGCTCGTCCTCGGCCAGGACGGTCCCGAGCCCGGTACGGCCTTCATCGAGGGCCCGTACGCCTTCGAGCCCCTGACCGACCCCTGCGACCCGAACGAGGAACTGGTCTTCTCGGCAGGGGAGCTCGTCGCGGTCCGTGAACGCATCACCGCCTGCGCCGGACGGCACGGCCTGACCGGCGACCGGCTGCGGGACCTGCTGCTCGCCGCCACCGAGATCGCGGCCAACAGCATCAAGCACGCGGGCGGTGGCACGCTGCGCACCTGGGCGGCCGACGCCCGGGTGATCTGCGAGTTCCGGGACACCGGGTACATCGACGACCCGCTGGCCGGCCGGGTCCGGCCCACCATGGACCAGATCGGCGGCCGGGGCCTGTGGCTGGTCCAGCAGATGTGCGACCTGGTCCAGATCCGCAGCAGCCCGGACAGCGGAACCGTCATCCGCCTCACCATGACGGCCGGCGGCTGACGGCGTTCGGAAGGCCGCCGCAGGCAGCCGCGCTGCTCAGAGCGCGGAGGGCCGTGCCCCGGGGACGCGGACGTCCGCCCAGACCGTCTTGCCGGCGTCGTGCACCGCGACGCCCCAGTCGTCCGCCAGTTGCTGGACGATGTGCAGGCCGTGGCCGCCGGGGAGCCCGGGGTGGTGCGGGGGACCGGCCACCAGGGCGGTCCGCGCGGCGTCCGTCACCTCGATCCGCAGGCGGTCGGGCGTCAGGTGCAGGCCGAGCTGCAGCGCGCCGCCGGCGTGCAGCCGGGCGTTGGCGACCAGCTCGGAGACGACCAGGAGCAGGTCCTCCAGTGCCTCGTCGCCGGGCCAGGCCCAGTCGCTGAGCGCCGTGCGGGCGAACTCGCGCCCGGACGCCACCTGCCGGGGCAGCCCGGCCAGCCGGACGGTTCGCCGCTGTCCCGCGGCGGGCAGGTCCGGTCGCAGCCACTCGATGGTCTCGGTGCCTCTCTGACCGCTGGTCATCTGTTCACTCCGGAGTGGTCGTCCAGGATCGGTCGGTGCGAGGAGGATGGGTCCCGTGCCCCACGGCCCGGCGCTCAGGCGTCGGCAAGGGCATCCGCGAGCGAGGTGTGCAGGGAGAACACGGCCTGCGCCCCGGTCAGTTGCAGCAGCCGGACGAACTGGCCGTCCGGCGTGGCGGCCAGCCGCAGTTCCACGTCGGCCTCCTGGGCGGCGAGCCTGGTGCGCAGCAGCAGGTTGAGGCCGGAGGAGTCGCAGAAGCTGATCTCCCCCAGGTCCACCACCACGCGCGCGAGCCCGGTCGCGAGCGCCTGTCCCAGTGCCAGGTCGGCCGGGGCCAGCGTCTCCAGGTCGAGCTCGCCTGCCAGGGCGACCAGGGCCGTGGCGCCGCGGCGCTCCTGGCGGGCGGTCAACCGGCCGGCCGGGACGGTGGCTCCGCGCCGCTCCGCCGCGACTTCTTCGTCAGACATCTCTTCCTCCGTGCAGCCCTGAACCACCGCCGACGATAGGCGGGGGCCGCCCGAAACGGAAATGTGCCCGGGCCGGGCAGCGACGGCGGAGCGCCGGAGAGCTCTGCCGCCCGCCGCGGGTGTTCCTGACGGCGGGCCGTGGAGCAGGTGCGGCTGCCGGCGACGGCCGCTGCGGAGTCCGTCTCGGTGCAGGCGCACGACTCGTTTTGCGGTCATGGTGACTGACTGTCCGTTCGGTTCTGTGAGGTCATCCGATGTCTGACGCATGCCTGCGTCTGCCCGGCCCAAACGTCCGGACGGTGTCACGTCGACAGAGGCGCGTCGGGAGGACCCGGAGGAGACGAAAGAAGTCGCGGGTCTGTTGGTTCCTCCGAAGAAAGCGGGGTACACGGCCGGGGTCGCAGCGCGCATCACGGCGCGCACGCATGACCCGCAAGGCCGGAAGAGGGAGAGCCATGGCCGTCCTGAGCCCCACCACGTCGATCGCCGCCCCGGTCGCCGCTCCGATCGCCGCCCCGATCGCCGCTCCGACACTTCCGGGCACGATGCCGTCGGAGTCGGTCGGGCTGCCGCGGATCGAGGATCCGTCGGCGGTGTCGCCCGCGGACGCCCGGGTGCTGTCCCGGACACTGTTCCGGCGCCTCGGCGAGCTGGAGGAGGGCACCCGGGAGTTCTCCTACGTCCGCGGGACGCTGGTCGAGCTGAACATGGCGCTGGTGAAGTTCGTGGCCGGCCGCTACCGCACCCGCAGCGAGCCGATGGAGGACATCATCCAGGTCGGCACGGTCGGCCTGATCAAGGCGATCGACCGGTTCGACCCGGCGCAGGGCGTGGAGTTCACCACCTTCGCGATCCCCACCATCGCCGGCGAGATCAAGCGGTTCTTCCGCGACACCGGCTGGATGGTGCACGTGCCCCGCCGGCTGCAGGAGCGGCGGATCGCGCTCGCCAGGGCCACCGACGCACTGCAGCAGCTGCACGACCGCGCCCCCACCACCGCCGAACTCGCCGAACACCTCGGCCTGAGCGAGGAGGAGGTCCGCGAGGGCATCATCGCCAGCCGGGCACAGACCGCCGGCTCGCTGGACATCGGCGCGAGCTCGGACACCGAGGACGGCTCGACCCTCGGCGACCGGATCGCCTTCGAGGAGCAGGACTTCGACCTGGTGCTGAGCCGCGAGGCCCTCAAGCCCCTCATCGCCGCACTGCCGGAGCGCGACCGCGAGGTCCTGTCGCTGCGCTTCGGCTCGGAGCTCACCCAGGCCGAGATCGGCCAGCTGCTCGGCTACTCCCAGATGCACGTCTCCCGCATGCTCAAGCGCATCCTCACCACCCTGCGCACCGCGCTGCTCGCCGACGAGTGACAGGTGCCCGCCCGGGCCGGTGGGGGCCCACGGGGCGGGCCGGCGGGACGGGATGCAGCGTGGACACCCGCTCCACGGGAGCAGGCAGGAGCCGCCGCCATCCCCGGCGGTCGGGAGCAGGGGGAGACGTCGATGATGGGCCACTCGCATGCCGTGAGCGGAGCGCTGGTGTTCGCGGCCGCAGCACCCTTCCTGCCACCGCTGGTGATCGGCCGCCCGCTGCAGCCCGGAGAGGTGCTCGTGGGCGCCCTCCTCAGTGCGGGCGCGGCGCTCCTCCCGGATCTCGACCACCACGACGGCACACTGGCGCACCTCTTCGGACCGGTCTCGCGGGTCCTGTGCCGACTGGTCGCCCGGCTCGCGGGAGGGCACCGGCACGCCACCCACTCCCTGGTGTTCGTGGCGCTGGCAGGAGCAGGGAGCCGGGCGGGGGTGGAGCGCTGGGAGCGTGCTTTCACCGACGGCCTGACCTTCGCTCTGCTCCTCTTCGCCGTCCACGCCCTCCGCTCGCACGCCTCCGGGCGCTGTACGGACTCGCGGGCCACCACCGTCGGGCTGGCCGCGATCGGGACGGCCTCGGTCGACACCTGGCTCCCCGGTGCGGGTACCTGGCTGCCCTACGCGATGGTGATCGGGACGCTCGCCCACGTCCTGGGCGACTGCCTCACCCGGCAGGGTGTGCCGCTGCTGTGGCCGTACGGGCGGCGGTTCGAGATCGTGCTGATCAAACGGACGGGCAACCGCTTCGAAACCCGCTTCCTCGTACCGGTGATGACGGCCGGGACACTCGTGCTGGTCTGGCTGGCGGCCTTCGCGCCCGCCGTTCTCACCGGCTGAGCGCCGTGCCCGGCCCGGCCTCGCAGCCTCCGCGGCACCGAGGAGATACGGCGCACCGGGCCCGTACGCCGGCGGGGCGAGGGCCGGTCCGTCCGGCCGGTGGCTCCGGGGCGCCGCCCGTATCCGGGCACGTGATGCAGCGGACGAGTGGAGCGACCGGCCGCTCGCCATCATCCGATCGGGGGCTTCGGGGGTTTCCGTCCGGGCCGGCGGGTCATACGCAGTGCATGGGTAGCTATGTGATCACCATTCCCGGGACTCTCCGTCGTCCGATCGACAGCGAGGCGAAGCGGGCGGTGCTGGCCGCAGTCAGGGGTACCGACCCGGAGCGGGTCGGAGCCGAGGTGCCGGATCTCGACGTGCTGACCGTCGACGATCGCGAGCGCACCTTTGTGCTGCGCCTCGAGGTCGAGGCCGCTGACCGGACCGAGGCCGGCGCCGCCGCACTGGCCGTCGCTTCGCAAGCCTTCGGCCGGGCGGGATACCGCGACGGCGAGGTCGTGGCCGGCGACCCGGTCGTCACGGGAATCGATGTCGGCTGACGCCGGCCCGGAGCGCGACACCCCCGGCCCCCGCCCCGCCGCGGGGGCCGGGCGTGCACCGGGTCGCCGCCAGGCGTGGGTAGGTCCCCGTCGGCCGGCGGCTCGACTTTCCAGGTCGGGGCCGACGTCGAGTGCCCGTCGGCCGAGGTGATGATGTTGCTGTTGTGGGGGTCGGATAGGTTGCCCGGATGACTGACACGGACCCGCTGGTGCCCGTCCTCGCCGGACTCGTCGTCGACGTCGTCCGGTTCCTCGACAGCTGCGAGGACGACGAGGTCGACCCCGACTCCGCGGTGAAGATGATGGAGAGCGTGAGCTGGGTGCTCGGGCAGTTGCCGCAGGACCAGCGCGAGCGGTTCCTGACCGTGCTCGCCGACCTGGCCGAGGCCGAGCAGGACCCGGGCCGACGGGAGTTCCTGGAGAACTTCCCCGTCGCCAGCGGCCTGGTCGAAGAGTAGGAAGGCTCAGGCCGAGCCGAAGCCCGACCAGGCGGAGGTGCCCGGCTGGAGGCTGTGGTCCTCGCTGCGGCGGATCGGCTCTGCGCGGGCGTGCTCGCCCTGGTGGCCGAACCGGCCTACCGTCGCCGCGGTCCCGAGTGCGCGGTCGACGTCGGCCCTCCCGTCGAGCTTGGCGAGCGCGACCGCGTCGGCCATCTTCGCCCTGATCCGGCGGACACCGGTCGCTGCCGCCTCGACCAGCCAGGCCGCCGCCCCCGGGCCGATCGCCAGGAACTGGGCCTCGGCCGGGTTCGTCGGCTTCGGCGTGCGCTCTCCCCGCGGGGCGTCGGGGTAGTGCTCGTCGGCGATCCGAGGACTGCCCGGCGCGGAGCGAAGGTGGCGGGCGACCTCGACCGCACTGCCCGGGGCCATCGCGACGATCAGCTCGTCGCCGTGGAAGCGGTCCCAGACCCGCTCGTCGACGAACTCGTGCGGGACCGAGTAGCGGACCGACTCGACCGAGATCGTGGAGTCCTTGCCGACCCTGCGGGTCTCGCCGAACGCCGTGAACGGCTGCTCGGGCACCGGGTGCAGCCGCAGCCGTTCCTCGGCCAGCAGCTCGGCCGGGATCCTGCGGGTCTCGCGGTGGATCCGGCCGTTCACCTCGCTCATGAAGTCCGCGCAGGCCTGCTGCAGTCCGGCGAAGTTGCCGTAGTCGGTCCGGAGGTTGACGCGGTGGGGACCAGGCCCCGCTTGGCGATCCTCACCGTCGCCTCCGTCCCGCCCTTCGAGGCCGGGTCGGCCGGCATGCACGACCTGACCGCCGTTCCGTAGTAGCGGGCGATCGGCGCCAGCTCGGGGTTGCGGACCGCGATCCGGGCCACGTGCTCGACCGTGACGGTCTTCTCGTTGTCGGTCAGGCAGTAGGTCAGGACCCCGCCCAGCGTCCGGAACGTCGCGTCCAGGCAGGCCGCGACCGTCGGCAGGGTCTTGTCCAGCACCGGGATGACCACCTGAAACCTCGCCAGGCCAGCCACGCGCACCACAGGCTGGTGCGTCTGCCCTCGACGCGCGGTCCTTCGCCCCAGTCCCACTGCAGCCACATCGCCGGCTCGGGTATCCACGGCCGAAAGACCCGGCGGTTCCCGGCCCGGTAGGACACCTTCGTCGCGGCGAAGGCCCGACGGGTGGTGCGGTCGGTGCCGGTGAAGCCCATCGCGGCGATCTTCTTGTGAACAGCGTCGGCGCCGACCCTGCCGCGGGGACCGCTCGACCAGCTCCTCGACCTTCGGCAGGAAGTCGTCGATCAGCTTCGACCGCACCGCCCGCTCGGTCGGGTCGACCCCCTGCGCGCGCAGCTGCACGTACCGGTGCACGGTGTGGTGGTCGCAGCCGGCCAGCTCGGCCGCCTTCCGGTAACTCCCGGTGAGGTCGTACGCCTCAAGAATCTCCATGACCTCCTCATCGCTCCTCACCATGCCCACTGTGCGTGATGGGCTTGGTGGGTCTGCGGGGAGCTCCGCTGTCCGTCACCGGGGAGATTTCATGTCCACCAGCGGGGAGGACAATTGACCGCCGGCGGGGAGTCTGCCGTGTCCGCTGTCAGATCCGCGGCCCTTTCCCGACCCCCCCGTTCCTTTGCACTTCCGGTCCCGGCCACCCCGGCGGCCCCGGGCCGAGCAGCGGCGGGACCGCTGCCTGGCCTGGGCGGACCTCACAGTTCGAGGTCGGGATGCATCCGGGCCACGGTCCAGCTGCGCCGACGCCGGACGGTGAGGGTCGTGATCGTCAGGAAGGCGAGTCCGAAGCCTGCCAGGGTGGCGATGTCCCGCAGCAGGTGGGAGGTGAGGCCTCCGGAGATCGTCACGCGCAGGCCGTCCACCAGGTAGGTCATGGGCAGGAGCGGGTGGACGGCCTGGAAGAACGCGGGGGTGGTCTGCATCGGGTAGAGGCCGCCCGATGCGGTGAGTTGGAGGATCAGCAGGACCAGGGACACCACGTCCCCGACGGTGCCGAACGCGGTCCGCAGGCAGTGGTCGACGGCGACGAAGACCCCGGCGCCGACCGCGAGCAGCGCGACCGTCTGCAGCGGTCGTACGGGGTGGAGGCCCAGGGTCAGGTCGACGACGCCATACAGGACCAAGGCGCCGATGACGCCGAGCGCCGCGCCGGGGAGCCAGCCCGCGACGGCGATGGTGGGGGAGCGGGTGTGCCCGGCCAGCGCCCGCCGGTTGACCGGCTTCAGCAGGAGGTAGGCGAAGAGCCCGAACACCCACAGGGCGATGCCGAAGAAGAACGGGGCGAGCCCGCGTCCGTACACGCCGGCGGGGTGCAGGTTCGAGCGGTCGATGCGCACCGGGGTGCCCAGGACCTGTGATGCTTCGGCGAGTTGGTCGTTGCTGAGCTCCGGGATCTGCGCCTTCCCGGTGCCGATCAGGTCGGCGAGCTTCGTCGCGCTGTCGTGCGCCTGGTCGGCGGCGGTCCTGAGCGTGCCGGACCCCTGCTGCAGGGTGGCGAGGCCCGCGGTCACGGTGTCCGCCCCGGTGGCCACGCTCTGCGCGCCGGAGTCGATCAGGGCGAGCGGGGTCCGGGCGTCGCGGACCTGCTGTTGCAGCGCGGCGGCCGAGGTCCGGAGGCCGGTGGCCTGCTGGAGGGCCTGGTGTGCGGTGCCGGCTGCGGTCGCGGCGCGGCCCTCGATCTGCCCGGCCGTGGCGTCCACGGTGGTGGCGTCCCGTAGGGCGAGCTGGAAGACCGGGTCGTTGCGGAGTTCGGGGTGGGCGTCGGCGAGGCGGCCGAGGTCGGCCACCGCTGCCGCGGTGCCCCGTTGGACCTGGCCGGTCCCGTCGTGGACCGTGTCGAGGGCCTGGGCCGTGAGGCCCGCCGCGTTCACCAGCGCCTCGGCTGCGGAGGGGAGTTGCTGGGCGGCCGCCTTGTCGAGTGCGCCGGCGGCCTGGTCGGCCTGGGCGGCTGCCTGGCTGATCTTCTCCGCGCCGTCGGCGAGTTGGGCCGATCCGGCGTGGAGGGTGGTGGTGGCGTCGGCTGCGGCCGAACTGCCCTGCTGGGCGATGGTGGTGGCGTTCACCAGGGCCTGTGCCCCGTCCGCCGCCGTTCCCAGCTCGGCCCGGACGTCCCCCAACTGCCCGTAGATGCCCCGGACATAGGCCTCGTGGGCGGCGGAGTTGACCTGGTCCTGGAGCTTCGACTGGACGACCTCGGTCATGACGCCCGCGATGTAGTTGTTGGCGTCGTTGAGTTCGATGTGGATCGCCGCCTGCAACGGCTGCTGGTCCGGGCCGGTGGCGAGCCTGGCGCTGAAGTCGGCCGGGATGTGCACCGTGAAGTAGTAGCGGCCGTGCTCGAGACCGGCGCGGGCCTCGGCCGCGTCCACGAACTTCCAGTCGAAGTCCCGTGATGCCTTGAGCTGTTGGACCAGTTGGGAACCGGCGTCGACGCGCAGGCCCTGCCGGGTGTCGGCGGGCCGGTCCTGGTCGACCACCGCGACGGGGATGCGGTCGGTCTTGCCGTACGGATCCCAGTTCGCCCATAGGTACATCGCCCCGTAGAGCAGCGGGATCAGGCAGAGCAGCAGCGGCACCCACCGCCGGAGCGGCCCGCGGAAGCTCCGCAGTTCCAGCAGGGCCAGCCTGATCGCGGTCATGCGCGCTCCTCGGTGACGTGCGGCGCCGGCCGCTGCGGTGTGCGGCCTTCCTGGCCGCTTCCAGAGCCGGTTCGAGGGCCGGTTTCAGGGCCGGTTCGAGGGCCGGTTTCAGGAACGGCGGCGGGTAGGCGGTTTCGGCTCAGCCGGGGCAGGCCCACCAGGACAGGCGTCGGGCCGGGCCCATCGGGCGAATCGTGGGCGCCGGCCAGCACCGTGCACCCGGTGGCGCACACCCGGCGCAGCGCCTGCCACAGACGGGTGCGGTCGGCGGCCGGACAGCCGCGGTCGACGTCGTCCACGACGATGGCCGCCGGTTCCGCGGCCAGTGCCAGGGCGACCGCCAGCAGGAGCCCGTCGGCGGGGGACAGGTCCCGGACGAGCGCGCGGCCGGGTACCCGCAGGTCGACCACCTCGCAGGCGTCACCGATCCGATGCGACGCCGTCTTCGGTGTCAGGAGGCGCCGTTCGGTGATCAGTTCGCTGACCCGGAGCCCGCCGTCGAGACCGACGGCGGGCTCCGCGCGGGCGACCGCCACCAGGTCGCGGACCGGTCGTTCGGCGCCGGGCAGCAGGTGGCCGCCGACCCGTACCGTCCCTGAGTCCAGCCGCATCCGGGCGGCCAGCGCGAGCAGCAGGGACGTACGCCCCGACCCGCCCGGGCCGTGCACCACCAGCAGGCCACCCGCCCCGACCCGCAGGTCCAGGCTCTCGAACACCGCTCCTCGCGGTCCGCGCACGGTCACTCCGCGCGCGACCACCTCAACACCGGGAATCCTCACCTAGCGTCCGGTATCCCGGATCGGCCGCCTGATGCCTGTAAGTCGCGTCACACCTCTGGCGGTTCCGGACCGGATCGATGAGGTGCCCGGGCCGGGCCGGATCGACGAGGTGCCCGTGCCGGGCCGGCCGATCGGCCGCCCGGGCGGTGGGCAGGGCCGAAGCGAGCCGGGCCCGGGCCCGGACCGGACCGGGCACCTCATCGGGCAGCCTGCCCGTTCAGGGTCAGGTGCGCGGCGGGCGGGTGGCGGTGTCGAGGTAGAAGGCGTCGATGGTCTGGACGGCCCGCTCGAACTCCTCCAGGTTGACGGGCTTGGTCACATACGCGTTGGCGTGGCTGCTGTAGGCGCCGGTGACGTCGTCGGGAGCGGAGGAGGTGGTGAGGACGACCACCGGGATGGTCCGCAGGTCCTCGTCCGTCTTCAGGACCTTCAGCAGGTCACGGCCGTTCATCCGCGGCATGTTCAGATCGAGGACGATCAGGTCCGGGCGCACGCTGCCCGGCGCCCGCAGGTGCTCCAGGGCGGCGAGACCGTCGGTGACCTGGACCAGGTTGCGGGCCCCCCGCTCGGACAGGGCCTCCTCGATGAGCATGGCGTCGGCCACGTCGTCCTCGACGAGCAGGACGTCGAAGGGACGGGCGGGGCTGGTCATCATCGGATGCTCCGTGGGTGCCTCGTTGGAATGGTGGAAGATTCCCGGCCAGCGACGCCGGGCACCCTGACGGGTCATCCCGCAGGCCGAACCGATCTGCGGGTAACCGGCGCCCGCACGGGCCGCCGCAACCGCCGCCTCCCGCTGGAGCCGCTCGGTCGCCCGCTGCAGATGGTCCAGCACGTGCAGCATGGACAGCGCCCGTGCCGTACCGCCCCCGGACTGCGGCGGTGACTCCTCCAGCAGTTCGAGGACGAGACGCCGTGCCAGCCTGTCGACCGCCGCGTCCGCGACCGCGGCGGTCTGACGCTGGGTCGTGCGCAACACGAAGTTCTTGCCAGGCATACCGGCACCCTAGGCCCATGGAAGACCCCGCGACAACATTCATTGTCGGCCGCCCTCTACAGTGTGCGCTGCACCGCTTCGAAGGCGGCGGTCACAGCGGAGGGTTGAGAGATGACAGGCGAACAGAGGCCGCCGCGGAAGCGACGGCTCTCCACCTGGACGACCCGGCGGTGGCTGCGCGTCGGGGCGGCGGTCTCCCTGGCGGTCCTGGCTGTGCTCGGGGTGACGGGCGCCTGGGTCCTCCAGCGGACCCAGACCATCAGCACCGAACTCGTCGACGTGAAGTCCCCGGCGCTGTCCACCGCGTTCCGCCTGGAAGCGGCCATGCTCAACCAGGAGACCGGAATCCGCGGCTACGGCCTCACCGGATCACCGGACTTCATCGCCCCGTACCAGCAGGGACTCGCCGACCAGGAGGCCCAGGCGGCGCACCTCGCGGACCTGCTGAAGGACGACGCCCCCGCACTGGACGACCTGGCCGACGTCCAGCAGGCCATCTCGGCCTGGCAGGAGCAGATCGCCAGGCCGGTCGCCGCCTCCCCGCCCGGCGCCCCCTCCGCGGCGGCGGCCGCCCTCGCCGACCAGGGCAAGCAGGCATTCGACACCGTACGGGCCGAGCTGAGCAGCCAACAGGACCGGCTGCGCGCGGACCGCACCCGGGCGAGGGACGACCTGATGGCCACCCTCAGCCTGCGCAACTGGGTGTTCGGCTCCATCGCGATCCTCCTCGTCGTCCTCGCCGCTCTCGTGTTCGAAGGGCTGCGCCGCGGCATCAACCGGCCGCTGGAGCGGCTCGGCGCGGACGCCCGCACCATCACCGGCGGCGACTTCGACCACCCCATCACCTCGACCGGTCCGGCCGACCTGCGACGCCTCAGCGCCGAGATCGACCTCATGCGCCGCCGCCTGGTGAGGGAACTGGCCTTCACCGAGCAGGCCCGCCTGCGCCTGGACGCCCAGGCCGCCGACCTCCAGCGCTCCAACACCGAGCTGGAGCAGTTTGCCTACGTCGCCTCGCACGACCTGCAGGAACCGCTGCGCAAGGTCTCCAGCTTCACCCAGCTGCTCCAGCGTCGCTACGGCGGCCAACTCGACGCCAAGGCCGACCAGTACATCGAGTTCGCGGTCGACGGCGCGAACCGGATGCAGACCCTCATCAACGACCTCCTCGACTTCTCCCGCGTCGGGCGGCTCCACCACGCCCACCAGGAGGTCGACCTGGACAAGGTGCTGGAGCAGACCCTGGCCGCACTGAGCGTCGGTATCGAGGAAGCCGGCGCGCGGATCACCCACGACCCGCTGCCCGCCCTGGTCGCCGACCCCACCCAGATGGGCATGCTCTGGCAGAACCTGATCGGCAACGCCGTCAAGTTCCGCCGCCCGGGACAGCAGCCCCACGTCCACGTCACGGCCGAACGCGAGGGCCCGCTGTGGCACTTCGCGGTCACCGACAACGGCATCGGCATCGCACCGGAGTTCGCCGAGAAGGTCTTCCTGATCTTCCAGCGGCTGCACACCAAGGACGCCTACTCCGGCAGCGGCATCGGCCTGGCCATGTGCAAGAAGATCGTCGAGTTCCACGGCGGCACGATCGCGGTCGACCCCGACCACCGGGACGGCACCCGCATCACCTTCACCCTCGCCGCCGAACCGCCGCAGCTGCCCGGGCCGTTGACCGTGCCTCAGATGCCTCGGACGATCCGCGCCGGACAGGAGCAGCCGCGATGACCGCAGCCGTACCGGCCGCCGCGGGGCCAGCCGTCGAAGGGCCGCTGTACCGCATCCTGTTGATCGAGGACGACCCGGGCGACGCCCTCCTCGTGGAGGAACTGCTCCACGACACGGGGCTGCGCTTCGAGTTGACCACCCGGTCCACCCTCACCGAGGCCCGCAGCGAGCTGGCCACCAGCGCGATCGACTGCATCCTCCTCGACCTGCACCTGCCCGACGCCGCCGGCACCGCCGCGGTCACCGCCGTCCGCGCGCTGGCCCCGCACACCGCGGTCATCGTCCTGACCGGCCTGTCCGAGGCCAAGGCCGGCACCGAAGCGATGGCCGCCGGCGCCCAGGACTACCTCGTCAAGGGCAAGGTCGAGGCCGAGCTGCTCCACCGCACGGTCCGCTACGCCGTCTACCGCAGCGAGACCGAACGCGCCAGCATCGAGGCCCAGGCCGCCCGCCTGCGGGCCGAGGAGAACGCCCGCCTGGAGCGGGGACTGCTGCCCCCGCCGATCATCGACACCTCGGCGGTCACGGTCACCACCCGCTACCTGCCGGGCACCGCGATGGCCCTGCTCGGCGGGGACTTCCTCGACGTCGTCGAAGGCGATGACGGGCTCCTGCACGCCGTCGTCGGTGATGTCAGCGGACACGGCCCGGACGCCGCCGCCCTCGGTGTCTGCCTGCGCATCGCCTGGCGCTCCCTCGTCCTCGGCGGGCACCGCGGCGAGGACCTGCTCAACCTCATGGAACGCATCCTGGTCGCCGAACGCGTCAGCCAGTCGCAGTTCGCCACCTGCACCCTCCTCACGCTCGACCAGAACACCTCCACCGCCACCCTCCACCTCGCCGGCCACCACGAACCCCTGCTCACCACCCCCCAGGGCACCCGCGAACTGACCGCCGCCCACGGCATCGCCCTCGGCATCATGCCCGGGCTGCGCAGCTGGCCCACCACCGTCGTGCCGCTCCCGCCCGGCGGAGCCCTCACGCTCTACACCGACGGCCTGACCGAAGGCCACAACGGGACCACGGGCGGACGCCTCGGCGTCGACGGGCTGCTGGCGCTGATCGGAAGCCTGCCGACGGCGGACCCGGCTGCCCACGTCGACCTGCTCATCAGGGAGACCCACAGCCTGAACGCGGGCCGGCACACCGACGACCTCGCCGTGCTCCGCCTCGACTGGGGCACCCGACCGGGCCGTTGAGGACCTCGGCCCGCACGGCCGGTGGGCGGGCTGCCGGTACCGGCCTCGGCCGGGCCCCGGCGGTCGCCGCCGTCGGACCGAGCGGGTGGTCCGCCGCCGCGCCGCCCTCGTACCGACGCCGACCGCGGGACCGGCTGCGCGGCGGGGCCACCCGGCCGCCCCGGTGCCCGGCGGTCACCGGCTTCCGCCGCCCACCGTTCGGCCCGCCCGCCGGTGCCGCTACCGTGCGCACATGCACATCATCAGCGCCGGTCTCCGCGCTCGTCGAGGCGATCGCCAACGGCGGTCCGCTGTGGTCCGCGGTGACGCTGTCTCTGGTGGCCATCCCGATCACGGCCGTCATCGCCGCGACTCGCACCTCCCGCCGGTAGCGCAGCCGAAGCCGAACGGCGCAGGCCGGTCCCTCACGTACTCCGAGGTGCTGAACGTCGTCGCCGAGGGCGGCTTCGCCCACCTCCGCTCGGTCGGCGCCTTCGCGGGAACCGACTTCGTGTTCCACGACCTGTTCCGGGTCGCGCACGGGCGGGCCGCCGAGCACAGGGACGTGATGGTCCCGAGGTGAGGGAGAGCGGGGGGCCCGTCCCCGAACCGGCCTGATACTCCGGTCTTGAATTTTGACGCTGCGTCAAGTCCCCGAGGTCCTCGTGGGAAGGGAGCCGCCCGGGCGTCCGTATTCCTGTGGGCATGCGGGTCGCGGCCTCGTACTCTTCGCTCATGCATCTCGGAAGATCCATAGCCTCGCTGATCGGCGCGTCGCTTCTGGTCAGCGCCTGCTCCACCACGCCTGTCCCGCCCACGGCGGATGCTCCGAGCGCGCGAGCCAGGCTGAGCGCCGCCGATCTGCAGGGCCGCTGGTGGACCTGGGCGGCTTCGAGCCCCAGTGACGCGAACCCCGTCTCGGATCGGGACGGCCACCTGTGCGCTCAGGGCCAGACGGACGGCATCTGGTTCCTGGCCGGCACATTCGGCGGGACCGCGACGCGTACCTGCACAGTGCCCGCAGCGGTGCCCGTGGCCTTCCCCCTGGTGAACCTCTTCGGCAAGACCGGTGACTGTGCCGCGTTCATGGCCTCGGCGGAGGGGAGTGCGATCCTCGACGGCCAGGCTCTGGAGGCCGAACGCTACGAGGCGACAGCCGTGCGGATCAGCGCCGTGGACGGCAATCCGCTCACCCAGGGCGCGGGGCGCTTCCGTACCCAGGCCTGCGGCCTCTGGGTACAGCTGGAACCGCTGGCACCTGGCAGCCACACACTGAGCATCAGGGGATCATCGGGGTCCTTCGCCGTCGCGGTGGACTACCGGCTTCAGGTCCCGGCCGCCGCCTGAAGAACGGCTCCCTGTGACGTCCGCCCGGCCGCGCAAGGCGGTGACGACCCCTCTCGAGGGCGCCGTCGACCGCCCGGATCCGCAGCCGGGCGCGACGCCCTTCCCTGAGCCG
Source organism: Kitasatospora sp. NEAU-CNBT7 (assembly GCF_057220535.1). Lineage (NCBI taxonomy): Bacteria > Bacillati > Actinomycetota > Actinomycetes > Kitasatosporales > Streptomycetaceae > Kitasatospora > Kitasatospora sp. NEAU-CNBT7. The sequence continues at coordinate 21,197 of NZ_JBXQQB010000056.1, forward strand.
GACGGGGGCCGGCAGGTGCACTCACCGTGCTTCGTTCCGGCGGTGACGGCTTCGGCCGTGCCCGCGTCGCGTCAGTCCGCGGCAGAACCCGTGCCCCCGCTGCCGAGCAGGCGGTTGACGAGGGTTTCGGGGTAGCCGGTGGCCGGGGGATCGATGCCGAAGATGACGCGGACGTAGAACGGGGCGAGGAGCTGGTCGAGGAGGTCCTCCAGGGGCGGGGGGTCCTCGCCGCGGGCGGTCGCCCGCTCGCGGATCTGCTCGATGGAGTGCATCCGGCGCCGGAAGTGCTGCGCACGCTCGTCCTGGTCCTGGGCGCTGTCCGGCATGGAGAGGATGACGGCGCGCACCAGGGCGCGCCCTTCTGCTGTGCGGATGCTGTCGACGCTGGCCCGGGCCCAGGCGGTGAGGTCGCCGCGCAGGCTGCCGGTGTCGAGCAGGGGTGAGGTGCGCTCGAGGCGGGTGGTGACGACGTCGGCGAGCAGGGCGCCGAGGCTGCCCCAACGCCGGTAGACGCTGGTGTGGTTGACCCCGGCGCGTTGCGCGATCGCGGGGATGGTGAGGTCTTCTCCCTCCGGGTCGGAGAGCAGGTCGATGACGGCCTGGTGGACGGCCGCGCGGACCTGTTCGGGGCTCCTGCGGATGCGTTCGGTGGGCTGTTTCGTGGTCACCCACCCATCGTAAGCACAGATGTTTGCTTCTCGCGCCCGGAGGGTCTACAGTTCCAGCCACAAGCACAGATCAGTGCTTAACCGGCCAGGGAGACCCCCCATGAAGCAGCTGCTGTTCCCCAACAACATCCAGTTCTGGTACGAGACCCTCCGCTCCATGAGCCACATCGCCTACGGCGGCGCCGACTTCGGCGAGGTCGTCGCCACCGGCGAACGCATCACCGAAGGCGACTACGACAGCTGGTACACCGAGTGGACCGCCACCGCCGACCGCGTCCGCACCGAGGCCGACAAGGCCCTCAAGGCCGGCCACCGCATCAGCGCCCGCGACGGCTACCTGCGCGCCTCCAACTACTACCGCTCCGCCGAGTTCTTCCTGCACGGCCACCCCTGCGACCCCCGCCACGACCACGCCTACGACCGCAGCGTCGCCTGCTTCCGCGCCGCCGCCGCCCTGTTCACCCCGGTCATCGAACCCGTCGCCATCCCCTACCAGGGCACCACCCTGCCCGGCTACCTCTACCGCGTCGACGACTCCGGCACCCCCCGCCCCACCCTCATCATGCACAACGGCTTCGACGGCACCGCCGAGGAGATGCACTTCTTCGGCGCCATGGCCGGCGTCGAACGCGGCTACACCGTCCTCGTCTTCGACGGCCCCGGCATGCCCGGCCCCCGCCACCACCAGGACATGGTCTTCCGCCCCGACTGGGAGAACGTCATCACCCCCGTCGTCGACTTCGCCGAGACCCTCCCCGACGTCGACAACAGCCGCATCGCCCTGGTCGGCATCAGCATGGGCGGCATCCTCGCCCCCCGCGCCGCCGCCTTCGAGCACCGCCTCGCCGCACTGATCGCCGTCGACGGCCTCTACGACCTCGGCGAGACCTCCGTGCGCAACATCCCCGGCACCCGCGAGGAGGCCGAACGCCTCCTGCGCGCCGAGTCCGCCCCCGAACTCGACGCCGCCATGGAGCAGATCATGACCAAGGACCCGATCGCCCGCTGGGCGATCAACCACGGCATGTACGTCATGGGCGTCGACACCCCCCGCGCCTTCAACGCCTCCTACCTCGACTACACCCTCGCCGACGGCATCGCCGAGCAGATCCAGTGCCCGACCCTGGTCTGCGACGCCGAGGACGACATGTTCTTCAAGGGCCAGCCCGAGCAGCTCTACGACCACCTCACCTGCCCGAAGACCCTGATGGTGTTCACCGCCGACGAGGGCGCCGGCGCCCACTGCCACCCCGGCGCCATGCGCCTGACCCAGGCCCGCATCTACGACTGGCTCGACGACACCTTCAACGTCAACACC
>NZ_JBXQQB010000057.1:0-20098 GCF_057220535.1 Kitasatospora sp. NEAU-CNBT7
GCCGTTGTGAAGGTCGAGGCGTCGTTCCCAGCGGATGGCCAGTCGCTTGAACTGGTGGAGCAGGGCGAAGGTCTGCTCCACCACGTAGCGGAGCTTGCCAAGTCCCTTGATGTCGGGCTGCCCCTTGCGGGAGATGACCGGCAGGATCCCGCGCCTGCGGAGTTCGCGCCGGTTGGGGTTGCTGTCGTAGCCCTTGTCACCGAGGAGGGCGTCGGGGCGCTTGCGGGGATGGCCGACCCGGCCGGCCACCGGCGGTACTCCGTCCACCAAGGCGAGGGTCTGGGTGACGTCGTTCACGTTGGCCGCGGTGGTGATCATGTGGAGCGGGGTGCCGCCACCGTCACAGATCAGGTGGTGTTTGCTGCCTGTCTTGCGGCGGTCGACCGGCGACGGGCCCGTCGCCGGTCCCCTTTTTTCGCGCGTACGTGGGAGGCGTCCACGCACGCGCGGCTCCAGTCCAGTTCGCCAGCCGCGTTGAGCTCGGCGAGCAGTATCCGGTGCAGCCGGTCGAAGACGTCGGCCTCCTGCCAGCGCTCCAGGCGCCGCCAGCATGTCTGGCCTGAGCCGAAGCCCAGCTCCAGGGGCAGCTGCTGCCACGGGATCCCGGTGTAGAGAATGAAGAGGATGCCCTGCAGGCAGAGCCGGTCCGACACGGGCTTCGGTCCCGGTGACCGCTCGGGCCAGGCCGGCAGGACCGGCTCGATCATCGCCCACAACTCGTCATCCACGGCCCACGGCTTGGTGCTCACGCCATCACGAACAGCTCAATCGTCGTACCGGTTACGGCCGACCTGCACCGATTCACAAGATCGTGTTACGAGCTCTAAGGATCAGGGACGAAACGCCCAGTTAGAACTCGCCGGGACGCAGGTCAACGATCAGGCCGTCGCCGCCGGGGCTCATGGCGATTGGCATGAACTCCGGCAGAGACCCCGGTTCTGGCTCCTCGCCCTCGGTGAGCAGTGAGCCCTCCTGTTCCGCGACCAGGAGGGCGTTGTCAAAATTGGTTGGGGCGTGATCGACTGATGGTGCGTCAGGAGTCGGAGAAGGAAGCCTTTCCGGGTCCATTTTCGACGAAGGACCGCATCCCGGAAATCTGGTCTTCGGTCCCGAAGAGCCCCTCGAAGAGCATGCGTTCCACGTCAAGTCCGGAGCGGAGGTCCGTACCAGATCCCATGTCGATCGCCTGCTTCGCCGCGCGGAGCGCGAGCGTGGGCCCGCCCACAAATCGAGCGGCCCAGGAAATCGCCTGCTCCAATACCTGCTCGCGGGACACGATCCGGTCGGCGAGCCCCAGCGAAAGTGCCTCGTCGGCGCCCACGGTCCGCCCTGTGAAGATCATATCTTTGGCTTTCGCCGTACCGATCAGGCGGGCCAGCCGCTGAGTTCCGCCGGCTCCCGGTATGACGCCGAGAGTGATCTCCGGAAGGCCCATCACGGTTTCGTGAGAGATTATCCGGCAGTCTGCAGTGAGCGCCAGCTCGCATCCGCCGCCCAGGGCGAATCCAGTGATGGCGGCAACAACCGGCTTGGGGATGTCGGCGACTGCGGTGAAGGCCTCTTGAAGCCTCCGCGCCCACCAGACCATTTCGACTGGCTCAAGTCTCGCCATCTCGTGGATGTCTGCGCCGGCAGAGAATTTGTCCGGCCCTCCGTAAAGTACGACGGCCGACACGTCCCTCCGATCGGTGGCCGCCTGTGCCGCTCGCAGGAGCTCGGACTGTGTGCTCCGGTCGAGAGCATTCACCGGAGCTCTGGAGAGCGTGATAACGCCGACGCCGCCCGTCACTTCCAGGCGGACATTCGGTTCTGTTTTCCTTACGCCCACAGCAGGCCTCCATTGACTTCCAGAACGTGCCCGTTGATGTACGAGCTGTCCTCGCAGGCGAGGAAAACCGCCCCTTCGGCAGCTTCTTCGAGGAGGCCGGCACGACCCATCGAGAACCGTGATCGGTAGGTGTCCCACACCTTGGGGTTGTTGGACAGCTCACTCCCCATGCCGCCTTCGAGAATCCCGGGAGCGAGGCAGTTGACCCTTATTCCCTTGTTGCCGAGCTCGATGGCGGACACTTTTGTCAGCATCTCGATCGCAGCCTTTGTTGCCGAGTACCCCGCGGCTCCGACCGCCACTCGAGTCGCCATGCTCGAGGACATGGTGATGATCCGTCCGTGCCCCTGACGCGCCATGTGCCGGGAGGCGCTCTGCAGGCAGTGGAAGGTTCCGTTCAGGTTGGTCGAAACCATTGCCTCCCAGTCTGTACCGGAGAGACGGCTGACCTTGCCGTCGCGACTCACCCCGGCATTGGCCACGACGATGTCGACGCGACCGTGCTTCTCCACGGTGTGGTCCATCAGTGAGGACACGTCCTCCGCGCAGGACACGTCCGCTTCTCGAAAGTCCAGCCGCTCGGAATTCAGCTCGGAGAAACCCTCCACCCCGCGGGTCGATCGAGCCGAGCAGACGACCGTGGCCCCCTCGTCGAGGAAGCGCTCGGTGATCGCTCTGCCGAGTCCCTTGGTGCCTCCGGTCACGACGGCAACTTTTCCATCAAGGCGCATTTCGTTCCTTAGTTAGTACCAGGTTAGGGCGGTCGCGCCTGCGGTCATTCCTCCGCCTATGGCGACCATGAGGATTCGCTCCCCTCGTTCGATGGGGCGCTGTTTGTGGGACCGGTGCAGCGTGAGGGGGATGGATGCCGCCCCGGTGTTCCCGTAGTCCGGCGCCGTCATCGGCACCCGATCCATGTTTACGCCCAGCTCGCGCGCCAGGCTCTCCACCAGGCGGGCGTTTCCTTGGTGAATTAGTATCCGGTCGATGTCGCCGATCTTCAGCTGCGCGGCGATAAGCGTGTCGTCGACGAGTCCGGGCAGGGTCTTGACCGCGTATTCCTTGACCCGCCGCCCGTCCATTCTAAAATAGTGGTGACCGGCTTTTCGTGCTTCGGCGTCATCCATCATCCTGGTGCCGCCGGCGGCGACCTCCACCAGGTCGGCGCATTCGCCTTCAGCCAGCAGCTTGGTGGCGTGTATGCCGTATCCGTCCGGTACCCGGCCCAGCAGGACGCTGCCGGCGCCGTCTCCGAAGAGGGAGACCGTGCGACGGTCGCCGCGGTCCATCACCGTGGAGTACATGTCCGCCCCGACGACCAGCGCGGTCTGCGTGGGCATGGCCGTGCGGAGCATCGACTCCGCGACGCTCACCGCGTAGATGAATCCGGAGCAGACGGCATTCAGGTCGAACGCGGGCGTCCCCTTCATGCTCAGCAGCTTCTGCATGCGTACGGCAGTGGCGGGTTGCGGCTGGTCCGGGGTGGACGTGGCAACTATCGTCAGCCCCACGTCCGACCGCTCGAACAGGGATCCGGCGAAAAGATCCTCGACCGCGAAGGCCCCCATCTGCGAGGTCGTAGTTCCTGGCGGGCAGTATCGTCGCGCAAGGACTCCGGTGCGGTCGGCTATCCATTCGAGGGGGGCTCCTGACCATGCGCTGATCTGTCGATTGTCGATGATGCGACTCGGGATGTAGCCCCCTGTCGCCAGAATTCCTATCGGCATTTTGCTTCATTCTTCCACATCTGCACAGACCCACTCGTCACGAGAACTGAAGGTCCGCTCGCGGATCCAGCCAGCTGGTCGTCCCGAGCGGGTTGACCAGGATCTTCACCACGGCGCAGGTCCAGGTGAATCCTCCGCCGATTCCGATCAGCAGCACTTTCCGACCGGGGGAGAGCACGCCTTTTTCTACGAGGTGATTGAATCCCGCAAGCTGGTCGGCCGGTCCGAGGTGACCGGTCCTGCGGGAGAAGTCCCAGGCCGTCTTCGTCAGGTCGTCCTCACCGAGCGGATTCAGGCACTGACGGATGGTCAGATGCTCGCCCAAGTGAGGGGCCACGAGGAAATCCATGTCCTCCATGGTGACGCCGGCCTCTTCCAGCGCCTGTGTCGCAGATTTCTTCAGGCCCTGCTCGAGAAGGCTCCAGACCTCATCCGTGTCCATGTCGTTCATGAACTGCTGGCGACGACGGTTGAGGTCAATCGGGTTGTCTGCGGTGAACTGATAGGGACCGAACGGCTCGTCCCCTCGGTACATGGCCTCCAGCCCCGGCTCTGAGTAAGTGGCCATGGACAGGATCTGCGCAAATCCACCCTTCCGAGACAGCGCCACGGCGGCGGCACCGTCACCGAACAGAACGCGGTCGGAACGCCAGCGGTCGAACGAGGGATGCGACCAGACGTCACCGGCGGTGCAGACGGCGACTGCCGCCTCAGGGTGTGCAGACAGGTAGGCAGCAGCGAGTTCAACGGATACGAGTCCGCCGTTGGATCCCGATCGTACCTCGGCGGAGAAGCAGCCGGGGGCGGCTATTCCGTTCTGGATGTAGGACCCAGAGTTCCAGATATCTATGCCGTTGTGGAACAGCACGGAGTGCAGCACGGCGCCGACCTCATCGCGCCGATATCCGCTGCGCTCCAGAGCTTGGACACCCGCCTTCACAGCCATTTCCGGAGCGCTGTCCTGGAGGTCGGCTACCGTGACGGACAGGTGGCCGCTGATCCGAGCCGACCGCTCGTCGTAGAGCCCGGCGTCAAGTGCCTCGTCAACAGTCATGACGTCGGGGAGAGATGCTCCGGTTCCGGTGATGTACAGGTCGTCCCACTTCATTTGAAGCCTCCATTTTTCGGCGAATTCGGATACCGGACTCCGCCCGGTCAGCGCGGAAAGTAGTAGTTGACGAGGTCGTTTCGGAAAGTTCCCGCCGGATCGATCTGGTGCATCAGCCGGGAGAAGTCACACCAACGGGAATAGGATTGGGCGAGGCGATCTGGCCCAAGGGTGGAAAGCTTTCCCCAGTGAGGCCGCGGATCGAGCGGGGCAAGGACGTCCTCGACGTGGTGCAGGGCCTTCCGGACCGCGTCCTGATCCTGGTTCCACGTGAAATGGAGGGCGACACTTGCTCGGTCATGGCTCCCGCTGAGCCAGCTGCGATCCGGCGCGACAGTTCGAATCTCCGAACGCTGAAGGGCCGGAGCGAGATGTTCACGGACGCTTTGTACGGCCTCCAGTGCGACGCTGGCGTCACTGCGTGCGACGTAGTATTCCGATTGGAGTTCGCTTCCGATGCTGGGGTTGAATTCGGCCCGGAAATGGGGGAGCCGTTCGTGCCACGGCCCGGGGACACCCAGCTGAGGGGTGCAGGTTCGAGCGGACAACTCGGGGACCGGGTGGCGGGGCGACTGTGCACGCCGTGCTCCGAATTCTGCGAGGTCACGGCGGCTGTCACTGGTGCGGTCCTTGGCCCACACGTCGATGTCGTCGTACCAGTCGGTGAAGACGCTGACGCTGTAGGCGGCGGCAAACAGCTCATCGAAGCGGTCGACCAGGGACCGCCAGGGCAGCGCCTCGTAGACCACCTGAGCCATGTCATAGGTGGGCAGCAGATCGAGTTCGAGCTGAGTGACGATGCCGAGGGCGCCGATCGACAGGACTGCTCCCTCGAACCCGGCTTGCCCCCGCGAGAACGTCACCGGTTCGCCGTCCGCGGTGACCATGTCGACCGAGCGGACGGTTCCGGCGATCGAGGCGTTCCTGTCGCCGGAACCATGGGTGCCGGTGGCGCAGGCCCCCGCGAGGCTGATGTGCGGCAGTGACCCCAGATTCGCCAGGGCGAACCCGCGCTCCTGCAGCCGCACGCTCAGCCGGGCGAGGGTTATTGCCGCGCTGACTTTGGCCGTGCAATTTTGCGAGTCGACCTGGACGTACTCCGGCATCCGATCGAGCTTGATCTGACAGCCGTTCGTGTCAGCGATGCGATTGAACGAGTGGCCGGTGCCCAGAGCGCGAACTTCGGCACTGGACGCGACACGCTCCTGCAACTCCTCGCGCGACCTCGGCTGGTGAACGCTGCGCGGAGTGAACCTGACGTTCCCCGCCCAGTTGCTCGCAGGTACGCCGATCTGATGTGACGTCATCGTGCTCAACCTCCATCGAGTGTGCGGACAGGCTGGTCGGGTGGTCAGTCTTCCTCGAACGCGTCAGGATCCATCGGGTGGCCGGAGCCGTCGAGTGCGTGGGTGATCGAGTCCCGCTCCTGCGCGGAGAGCCGGATATCGAAGATGTCGATATTGGCTGCCAGCCGGGCCGGGTTGCGGGACTTGGGAATGGGGACCAGACCCAGTTCCAGATGCCACCGCAGGACGACTCGGGCCGCTGTCGTATGGTGCCGACGAGCCGTCTCGATGACGACCGGCTCGGAGAGCAGGCTGCCGCCCTGGCCCAGTGGGCTCCAGCTCTGGATCCTGATACCGTGCTCGGCCGCATAGGAACGCCAAGAGGGCTGGCTCATTCGAGGGTTGAGCTGGACCTGGTTGACCGACGGCATGATGCCGGTCTCACCAGCCACCCGTGCGATATGGGCAGGCGTGAAGTTGGATACGCCGATCGCCCGGACCCGGCCCTGCGCGAGCAACTCGGTGCACGCACGCCACGACTCCGTGTACATGCCACGCATGGGGAGCGGCCAGTGGATCAGGTACAGGTCGAGGTACTCCAGCCCGAGCCGGCCCAGACTCGCCTCGAACGCCCGCATGGTCCGGTCGTAGCCGTGGTCGCGGCCGGACAGTTTCGAGGTGACGAAGAACTCCTGGCGATCGACCTTACTGCGGCGCAGCCCTTCGCCCACCCCGCGCTCGTTGCCGTAGCGCGCCGCGCTGTCGATCAGCCGGTACCCGAGCCGTGCGGCTGTGGCGACGGTGTCACACGCGTCAACGTCGGACAGGGGCCAGGTCCCGAGCCCGATCCGCGGCATCCGGACACCGCTGGCCAACGGCAGAGTCGGTATCGGCGACGTGTTCATCACCGGACACCCGCGAGAACCAGCGATCGGTCGGTGCCCTGCCGGGCTGTCTTTGGAATGGGCGTTCCACGGTCGCCGAGTAGTTCTGCCATGACCTTGGCGGCCTGGTCGATCTCACCGTCGCTGAGGTCGTTGACGAAGGTCGTCTTTCCGATCTGCGTCAGCAGGGCCAGGTGCTGCTGACCATCGCGGTGGCGGACGGTGTCCGCGAACCCCGCCTTGAGGAAATCAGCGTCGCAGAAGAGCGGGTGGGACGGGGCGAGACCGATGGCGCGCACCGTGTCGATGATCCGCAGCAGCGCCTCCGTCGCCAAAAGGCCACGGCCGGCCGCCAGCACCGCACAGAAAACCGAGCCCATCGCCACTGCCTCACCGTGGAGAAGCAACGGCTGGGCCTCCATTTCGACCCCGGGGGAGAAGGTGTGTCCGTAGTCCACGATGCGGCGCAGGTCCCTCTCCCAGAGGTCCTTCTGCAGTTCTTCAATCATGCCGGCGATGGACCGGCGCATCACCTCCCGGCCGGGCTGGAGAATCCGGTCCTCGGGGCTTGAGTCCTGAAGGCGGTCGCCGACCAGACGCGCTCCGTGTGCCTCGAGGAGCTCGAACAGCCGGGCGTCCTTGATAAGCGCCATCTTGAGGGCTTCGCCCAGGCCGCTCCGGACCTGCCGTTCGGGCAGAGTGGCGATCAGGCCGCGGTCGATGATGGTGCGCGGCGGCGGCGCGAAGGTTCCGAGCCTGTTGCGGAACCCCTCGTAGTTGACACCGTTCTTGGCGGAGGCGCTTCCGTCGATCTGGGCCAGAAGGGTGGTGGGCACCCGGACGTACGGGACGCCACGGCGGTACAGGGCCGCAGCCATCCCCACCACGTCCTGGAGCACCCCGCCGCCGATGGCGACGGGCGGCGTGCTGACCCGGGCCGTGCCGACTTCGTTGAGCCGGGTCGTCACCTGAAGCACTTGGTCGATGTTTTTGTGGTCATCGCCGGCCTTGATCTGCATGTACTCCACGTTGATGCCGCGCTGCGCGAAGTAGTACCGCAGGGGGTCCCCGAAGAGCGTTTCGACGACTTCGTCCAGAACCACCAGCCGGGTGCCGGCTACGGTGCTGCCGCCCGGGACGGCTGCCAGTTCCGGGTTGTCCGGGTTGAAGATGTTGGTGGTTTCGATGATCTCGAGTTCGACACGCTTCTCGGCTGCCATGACCCAACGGTGCGAGGTGTTCACGATGGTCGCTCCCAGTTCGGTGTTTTTGGTGGCTGTCTTCCATCCACTGTCTGCCGGGTGCGGGGGCGAGGGGTCCTCCAGGTGGATGACCGAAAGGGCGAACGATGGGACGCCCGATAGGGCAACCTGCCGGTCCTATCGCGGGAAGCGCTCGACGCCCAGGGCACGCCGCCCGCGTTCGACGCCTTGGGCCGCTTGCCCTGGAGAGATGCTCTGGCCCGTCGTAGCGTGGAGGGAGCACGGCGGGGCCCGAGGGCACAGGCGGGCCCGCCGTCCAGAATGCGAGGCGGAACCCAATGGCCCAACCTATTCACCACATCGGCGTGCTGGTACAGGACCTGGAGGCAGCGATCGAGCGCTGGTCGGCTGCTACCGGCTACACCTTCAGCGAGGTTGGCCGGTACGTCACGGACTCCTACATGGACCACAGCGACGAGAACCCTCACCGCCACGATGCTCGTATCTCCTTCTCCAAGGAGGGACCACCCCACATCGAGTTGATGGAGTTCACGGGTGACGGAACCCACTCGTCCTCACAGGGCGAGGGGATTCACCACCTGGGCTTTATGGACCATCCTGACGTCGTAGGCTGCAAGCAACGGCTGGCAGGCCTCGGGGTGCTGGCGGACGGTGTCGCGCTCGATGGCGCGGGTGGCATCCTGCTGTGGTTCACCGAGAAGAGCGCGTTGCAGGGTATCCGCCTGGAATTCGTGTCGCCGGTACCACAGCCCATCGTGATGGACGACGGGCGCGCCGCATACCGAGATGCCCGAAACTTCCCCAGCCTGTGGCCGCCCGAATGAACCTGCCAGCCTCCGCAGGAGCGAGAGAAAGGCTGCAGGCATGGAAACGACCAGTGCCTACGTCTGGGTCGCCGAGGGGCAGCTGGAATGGATGCGACTCCCACTGCCACCGCCTCCCACCGGGGGCCTGATACTTGAGGTCACAGCCAACGGGATCTGCGGTTCCGACGCCCATTTCCTTGCCCGACGGCCTGCAGCGCCCTTCATCCTCGGACACGAGATCGTCGGCCGGATCATCGCGTTCGACAGTGGCCGTAACTGGCGGGACACCGCAGGAATCCCCCTGCGGGAAGGTGACACTGTGGCGCTGTTCCCATGGGTTCCCTGCGGGCGTTGCTGGGGCTGCCGCCGTTTCGGGCCAGGCGCGACGACCTGCACGGACGCCCGCCTCTACGGCATCCCGCCTGAGGCCATCGGCATGGCCGCAGCCACCATCACAACGGCGCAGGGCCCCGCGCTCACCGGCGGGTTCGGCAGGCACCTCTTGGTCCACCCCGGGACCTGCCTGTGGCTCGTCCCTCCAGGAGTGTCCGAAGAGGTCGCCTCACTGCTCGACCCCCTCGCTGTAGCACTCCGCACCGTCAACATCACGAAGACACCGACGGGCACCTGGGATGAAGTAATCACCGATGACTCCACCGCGGTCGTCCTGGGCCTGGGCACAGTGGGACTGCTCACCGCACTGGCCCTGCACCATCACGGCGTTGGCACCGTCATAGCCACCGGGACCCGACCCGCCAGGCTCGCCGCAGCCCGGGCGCTCGCACTGGACCAAGTCCTGGACGCCCAGGTCCTCGACCAGGCAGCCCGCCTGGAGGTCGTCCTCGACGCGACCCAGGGCCGCGGTGCGGACCTGGTCGTCGACGCGACGAACAACCCGAGCGCCCTCGCGGAGGCCCTGCGCCTGGTGCGACGCCTGGGAACCGTCGTCGAGACGGGGAACATCGTGTCGGACGGCACGAAAATTGCGATCGACCCGGCGACCGACATTTGCCAACGCAACGTTCGGCTGCTGGGGATGAGCTTCAACACCCCGCGCTCCTACTCCGAGGGAATCGCCATGCTGTCGCGGCGGGACATCCCCTTCGCCCGCCTCGTCACCCGCGCCTACCCCTTCGAGCAGGCGAATCAGGCCATCCAGGACCTTGCCACTGACGTGGTGAAACTCGTCCTCACGAACCGACCGGCCATCGTCGGCTAGCCAGGGGAACCGAAATCGGTGATGCGGTTCCTTCTTCTCCCTTTCCATCTCTTGCCAGTCCGATCCCGGTCCGTTCGAAGACACCAGAGAAGGGGAACACTTCATGACATCCGCACCGCGCAAGCGCACTGTTCTGGTCACTGGATCGACGGCAGGTATCGGTCAGGCCATCGCCCACGCGTTCGCTCAGACAGGCGACACCGTAGTTGTCAACGGCCGCGACCCCCGGCGAGTGGACGAGGCGGTGGCCCGGTTGAAAGCCACCACTGTTCCCGGAGAGCTGGTGCCTGTCGTGGCGGACGTCTCCACGGCTCGGGGCGTCCAGCACATCCTGGAAACGATCCCGAAAATCGATGTTCTCGTCAACAATACAGGGATCTACGGTGAATCAGACCCCTTCGAGATCACCGACGAAGAATGGCAACGCTACTTCGACGTGAATGTGCTGAGTGGTATCCGGCTCACGCGCGCCTACGGCCCGGGGATGGCAGATCGCAACTGGGGGCGCGTGGTGTTCATCAGCAGTGAGAGCGCTATATCCACGCCAACCGAGATGATCCACTACGGCATGACCAAGACAGCCCAGCTCGCGGTGGCGCGAGGGTTCGCGCAAGCGCTGGCCGGAACCGGAGTCACCGTCAACTCCGTGCTGCCCGGGCCCACCCGAACCCCCGGTGCGGAAGCCTTCCTCCGCAATGCCTACGGGGAGGTCTCCTACGAGGACGCCGAACGCCGATACATCGACGACTACCGACCAACCTCACTCATCAGAAGACTCAGCCGGCCCGAAGAAGTGGCGAACCTCGTACTCTATCTGGGATCCGACGGGTCGTCAGCTACCACCGGGGCGGCCCTGCGGGTCGACGGTGGTGTCGTGCCCACGATCATCCCGTGAAACGGGGCTTGTTTCAGGCTGCGGTGGGCAGACCGACGGTGCCGGTGATCTGGTCTCAGATGGCGAAGCGGGTGATCATGCCCGCCAGGTCTGACCACGCGGACTTCACCAACGGCCCGGGCGACCGCCCGGGCCGTTTCCATTGGCCCTACCGGCAGGGCCAGACCACTACCACCGGTTATAGCGGTCTGGCCTACCTGGCCCGGTCCGGGCTGCGAGACTGGTGATCATGACCGACCGCCGCCCTCTCGCGATGCCCGCCTTCTCCGCGACCGCCACCGACACGCCCCTGCCCGCCCAGTCCGGTGTGCGCCGGCTGCCGGTCGACCAGGCACGGACTTCCGCCAGCCGCCCGGTGAGACCACGGCCGTACCCGCCCCGGCCCGGCGCCGCCTCTCGCCCGGTGGCCTGACCTTCTCCGACCCGGACCGCCAGATCTGACCGCTTCGGGCCGCCGCGCCGCAGGCTTCTGACCTGCGGCGGTTTCATAAATCGGCCCTCAAATGAGGGCCCAAAAGTAGAAGTCCCCGCCGCTGGCCTGCGGGTCTACCAGCCGTCCATCGCCCGGACGTCCCCAGAGAGGGCGTAGCGGCGGCAGGCGAGGATCTCCTCGGTGGTGATGCCGATGTCGTTCGCGAGGCGGGCGAGACCGCTGTCCTCGGCCTGGCGGTCGGAGACGTAGGCCGGCACGACCTCGAGGGCGAGCGCACCGATGCCGAGCTGGGCGGCGCGCTGCTGGGTGAGCGCGTCGCGGCCGACGCTCACGTGGTGGCGCCAGGCTTCGGCGGTGATGCCGCCCGGGGCGGGGCCGGTCTCCAGCTCCGCAACCGGGACGTCGGGCGGGCGCGGACCTCGGCGACCGCCGCGGCGACGATCCCGCCGACCGTCTCGACCGGGAGCACGGCGCCGCCGGCGTCCTGGTGGGCGTCGGCGAGGCGGTCGGCGATCAGGTCGGTGAGCTCCGCAGTGCGGCCCTTGAGGTCGACGACCGCGCGCACCGGCAGGACCAGGTCGGTGCTGTCCCACGCGTGGGACACCCCGAGCTCGGACTGCACGGTGGTCTCGATCGCCTCGGCGACGGCCGCCAGGTCGAGCAGCCGGTACGCGGTCGGGCGGCCGATCCCGAACCCGGCGAGCGCGTAGGCGCTCCAGCTCGGGTACTCGAGTACGGTCCAGACCCGGGCCTGGTAGGCGGCGCGGACCCGGCGGGCGAGCACCAGGACGGCGGCCCGGACGTCCTCGATCGCCGTGCGCAGCTGCTCGGTCAGCTCCCGGGCCCGCGCTTCGTCGACCGGCTCGGCCTGGTCCTGGTGCTCGCTGTCCATGCCCGGATCGTTCCCGGGGCGGGTGGCCGGAACCGCGGTCGGTGCGGCGGACCGGTGTGCGGGCCGGGCGCGCGGCAGCCGGCTCCCTCGTCGTGGGGCGGGCCGCCGGGGGCTGTGGCGGGCTGTATCGCATCCTGTGTCACGGCTGTGTTCCGCCCCGACAGGATGCCCCGCTATGTCTGTTTCGCCCTGTGTCACCTGTGTCACCTGTGTCATGAGGGCCGTGTTTGCCCTGGTGGAGGGGCGTACCTGTGTCGCCTGTGTCATCTGTGTCCGGCCCGCCGACGACTGCTTCGCCGGGCTGGGACGGCGGCGTCCCAGCCCCGTCGTGTCGGTAGTAGGGAGTGCGGACGGTCGCGCCGGCACCTCGGTAGGCGCGGTCGGCGAGCACGAGGATCTCGCGGGTCAGGCAGGCCTGGACGATGCCGTGGGCGCGGGCGGCGGTCAGGTCGTGGGTGCGCCCGGGCAGGGCGCGGGAGAACCACAGCGGGGTCCCGTCCGGTGTGGCGATGACCTGCACGTTCATCCCGTGCTTGCGGTGCTTCTGCGAGTAGTACGGCTCGTCCGAGGCAATCCGGTCGGTCGGGATCAGGGTGCCGTCCACGATCACGAAGTCGCCCTCGCCCAAGGCGACTGGTGCCTCACGTAGGCCTGGTGCCCATGCGGCCAGGACCTCGACGGTCTCATCGACGTACCTCCAGGCGGTCGCCTCCGACACGCCGATTCCCGCTCCGATCTGCGCGAGTGTCTCGTTCTTGCCTAGGTGGGCCAGGACCAGCAGGGCCTGCTTGAAGCAGCCCGACTTCCGCCATCGTGATCCCAGTTCACGCCTTCGGGTGTAGATCAGCCACGAGACATGCTCGACCAGCTCGTGTGGGATGTCGAGCATGGCAGGATACGGGACCAAGCGAGGCTACTCGGGCGAAGCGCGGTGCGTAGAGAACACCAGCGCAACGACCAGGAGCCTCGTCTGTTACTCCACCCCTCCTGACCAGCCATTTCACCCTGCCGGGACAGGATGAAAGACGTTCAGTCACGCCGCTGGGTAATCTGTCAAAGATACAGTAGGGCTGCTTCCAGTGGAATCTTGAACACTGCAAGCATGGCCATTGAACGGAGATGCGACATCTCCGTTCGGGCCAATAAAAAAGCAGGCAGTATTTGTTCCGCCGGAAGGGCTCTCGGTCACGTCAATCGCAAGTAGATCCTGCTCGCCCGTAGTGATCGTATAGGTCACTCTCGACGAGTACGGCTGCGGGGGAGGGAGAGCAACCCAGAGATCGGTTCCGCCGGAAGCCGGAAGTGATTTACGAAAAACCGGACCAGGGGAACCGAAGGCGGAGTCATGGAAACTTAGAATAATGGGAACGGTTGCCTGATTTGCTACTGAAACTGCAGCGGCGGGAGTTGCGCCAGTACCGACGCCAGTGCCGACGCCGACCGTAGAGTTAATGATATTATCTCGTCCGGCATTGTAGATATTGCCGCCTGCCACTTGATTCTGTCCGTAGACGGCGACTGGGCGGCCATCCTGCAGAACCTGAGCGGAGGCGGTCGATGCGCCGCCGCAGAGCGTTGCCATGCAGGCGGCAAAGGCTGACACATGCCTGCCGGAAATATTTCCCATGAAGCCCTCCGGGTATCCCTAATTAGTAAATTCTTGCTGATTCCTTCCCTGTGTTCAGTCTAAATACTCGCAAGTTTGGCTAGAATGATGCCAAAGTCACCCAGACGGGGGGTATGTTCCGAGAACGACACCCTACTCCGGCACTGTCAACTTGGCGGCGCCTTGCCCGTGAGATGATCGTTCGGGCTGATGGGGGGAGTCGCTGTGGGGGCCGGGGCGTCGTTGTACAAGGGCTTCCGGTTTCCGGCGGGGATCGTGTCTCACGCGGTGTGGCTGTACCACCGCTTCCCGCTCAGCTTCCGCGAGGTGGAACTGCTCCTGCTCGCGCGCGGGATCATCGTCTCCTACGAGACGATCCGGCAGTGGTGCGCGAAGTTCGGGCCCGAGTACGCCCGTGAGCTGCGCCGGCGTCGGCCGCGGGCTGGCGACAAATGGCACTTGGACGAGGTTTTCATCAAGATCAACGGGGTTCGGCGCTACCTGTGGCGGGCCGTCGACCAAATGGGCAACGTCCTCGACATCCTGATGCAGGCCAAGCGGGACGCCGAGGCCGCGAAGCGGTTCCTGGCGAAGCTGATGAAGAAGCAGTGCCGGGTGCCACGGGTACTGGTCACCGACGGGCTGCGCTCCTACGGCGCCGCCCACCGCGTCCTGATGCGCTCGGTCGAACACAGACGGTCCAGGTACCAGAACAACCGGGCCGAGAACTCCCACCAGCCCACACGCCAGCGCGAACGGGCCATGAAGGGCTTCCGGACCGTCGGCGGCACCCAGCGGTTCCTGTCGGTCTTCAGCGCGATCTCACCCCACTTCCGATTACCGCGCCACCTCATGACCGCCAGCCGACACCGGGCCGAAATGATCATCCGCTTCGCCATCTGGGACCAGACCACCGGGACCGCTGGCATACCAGCAGCAGCCTGAGACAGGGCCGGCCACCGGCCCCAGCACGCTTTGACACACCATCAGCCGAACCGGTCCCAGACAAGTTGACAACGCCCCCTACAGGACCGTTCTGGTTGACGTCGGGCCCGCTGAGACCTGCTGCCGGGTAGCGAAGCGATCACGGTCGCGGCCTGGCTGGCCGAACGCCCAGGGACCGAGGTCGTGTGCCGTGACACTGCTCCCGTTCTTCGCAGAGGAAACCAGTATCGGGGCACTCTCCGCCGTCCGGGTGGCTGACCGCTTCCACCTCTGGCACAACCTCGGCGAAGCCGCGGTGCCGTGCATCTCCCGCCATCGTTCCTGTTTGTGCCCGACCACCACTGATCCTGCTCCGGAGTAGCAGAGCCGCAGGACGCTGGCGGACGGCGACTTGCAGTGGTTCACCGGGCATGGTTTGCCGACCGCCCCTCGCGCCAACCAGGCACCGTCCACGCGATGGTGGCCGTTGGCCACGGTCGACGCTGGATCCAGCGCCAGCTCGGCATGACCTACCGCATTGTCTAGGCTGCTCGCCGCCCGGAAGGAGAACTGTCTCCTGCCCCGCCGAATCAGAGCTGGGCGGTTTCTTCCAGACGCAGTGGCACTGGATTTTGCTGCTGGGATGCCGGCGCGGATGAGCGTGGCCTAGTACTGCAACGGTGCTTGCTGTGATGAGGCTTCAGCTCTTGGGCTGTGGCCTCGTCGCCTGTAGTGGCTGGTCCGGGCCTGGTGTTGGCGTTGGCGGCGCCATCGGGACCAGTGCATGACGTGGTCGATGCTGCGGCGGACGGGCCGGGTGAGATGGGTGATCAGCCGGCGGATCTCGGGGACGGTGAGTGGGATCAGGTCTGGCGTTCGAGCAGGTGAGGCCCCTTTTCGAGGTGTTGGGCCCGCACGACGGTGAGGTAGGCATGGGCGGCCATGGC
The DNA here is from genome assembly GCF_057220535.1 of Kitasatospora sp. NEAU-CNBT7. Taxonomy (NCBI): domain Bacteria; kingdom Bacillati; phylum Actinomycetota; class Actinomycetes; order Kitasatosporales; family Streptomycetaceae; genus Kitasatospora; species Kitasatospora sp. NEAU-CNBT7. The sequence goes on from NZ_JBXQQB010000057.1 coordinate 15,779, forward strand.
GAGGGTGATGTGCCGGTACCAGCCCGGGTGGCGGCGGACCTGGTAGTCGTCCAGGCCGCACTGGCCCTTCGCGGTTTGAAAACACTCTTCGATCGCCCAGCGGGCCCCGGCGACAGCGATCAGCTCGTTGAGCGTGACGTCGGCGGGCGCGTAGGCGATGTAGTAGGCGAGCTTCGTCGGGTCGGCGATGCTCCGGCGGACCAGGACCCAGTGCCTGCGGTCGGGCCGGTGCCACGGTCGGACCTCGACGCGGGCCCAGTCGTAGATCCGCAGACCGTGGGCTCCCTCCCCGCAGGACCGGCGCTTCCACTTCTGCCGGGGCAGGTCGGCGACCAGGTCGTGGAGGCGGTGGTCCATGAACCGGCGGGTGACGACGGTGTCGTGCCGGGTGGTGGCCACCACGTGGAAGACGTCGGCCTGCTCCAACTCGTAGCGCCAGCCCTTGCTGTAGCCGTAGCCCGCGTCCGCGGTCACCCACCGGAACGGGATCCGGTCGTCGGTCGCGTGGCGGACCATCGCCCGCGCGAGGTCGACCTTCGTGGCGAACTCGACCTCGTCGCCGATCCCTGCGGCGCGGCAGCGCCCGCGGTCGTCCGTCCAGGATTTCGGCAGGTAGAGCGCCCGGTCGATCAGGGTCCGGCCTCGCTCGCCGGAGTAGGCAAGGAAGACACCGACCTGGCAGTTCTCGGTGCGGCCGGCGGTGCCGGAGTACTGCCGCTGGACGCCGGCCGACCGCACGCCCTTCTTCAGGAACCCGGTGTCGTCCACGATCAGCACACCGCCCGGATCCGCCAGGTGCTCGACCACGTACCCACGTATGTCATCGAGCACCGCGTCCGCGTCCCAGTCGATCCGGTTCAGCAGCCGCTGGATCCGATCCGGCCCGCCATGGCCGGCCTCCTCGGCCATCGTCCAGCCGTTCTTGCGCTCCAACGGCGCCAGCAGGCCCCGCATGTACGCCAGCGCCGATTCCCGCGACTCGCTCCGCGCGAACCGGTGCGCAAACCGCTCATGCAACCCGGCAAGCCCGGCCGACCAGCGACGAGCATCCACCTCGGATATGTCCCCACCCATGAACAGCCCAACGAGCGAACCAGACAACCGTCACGGTAAGCACCGTTGCAGTACTAGGAACGACAGCGACCAGGATCAGAAAAACGATTCAAGCCAGAACGAGGCCCCCGTTCGCCCCACACACCGCAACCGTGGACGGTCCCGCTCGGATGCCGACCGCAAGAGTGCCGTGAACGGGACCGCATCGGGCGTCTGATCACTTCTCCGGCGGCCAAACCGGAACCGGCGGCCGGATCCGGTGCGCGCGCCCCACGACGATCAACGGGCGGACCATACCGGACACCCCAGGGCGTGCCGAAGCCAAACCACCACACCCCCGCCGTCACGAATTTCCCGGCTGCGCACGCCCGCGCAGCAGCCACGGGGGACCGCAGACACGCTCTCTGCGGTCCGTACGGCACTGTGCACAGCCAGCGGCCCACCAGGCCTGGCGGGCCCCGGAACGGGTCGCAGGGACCCGGTCGGCAGTACCGGTCGAGGCGATTGCGGCGGGCCGTCTCCCGGCCTCGGTGCGGCCCGCTGCCCCACCTGCTCGATGGGCAGGCCCAGGGCACGGGCCCGGCTACGACGACGACTACGAGGCTCGGGCATGCCGAATACCCTGCCCGCTCACGGCCGATTCTCTGCACGCCCCGCTCACGACACGCCCACCGGTCACCCAGGCGGCCCGTGACCGGCCGTCCTCGGCCCTCTGGGCAGCCGCCCGGCCGGGCCGTACGGTGGCCTTGTCCACCTGACCGCAGTGAAGAAGGGGTTGTGTGAGCGACACCATCGGGCCGGACTTCACCGCATCAGTCCGCGGCACTCTCGGTGGCCCCGTCATCGAGGCCGCTGGCGAACTCGACCTGGATACCGCCCCCGTCCTGTGCGCCGCGCTCCACCGCGCCCTGGCGGCCAGCCCGCCGCCACCAATACTGGTGATCGACCTCGCGGGCGTCACCTTCTGTGGCTCCTCCGGCCTCAACGCCCTGCTCCAAGCACGAATCGACAGTCTGAGCCGCGGTGTTGCGCTCCATCTGGCCCGCCCGGCCCACACCGTCGCCCGGCTCCTGGAGATCACCGGCGCGGACAAGGTCTTCCCCATCGGCGACGATCCCACGGTGCCGCACAGCCGCAACGGCTGAACCCCGTCAAGTACCGCTCCCGCCCACAAGCCACCAGGCCCCTTACACCCCGAAGGAGCAAAGCAGGGCCGGTACCCGCGGGTGACGGCTTCCGGCGCGCCCTATCTCGAGGCACAGGCCGTGTGCGGCCGAGCCTGGTGGCAGGATCGGCCGCCCACGGCCTGTGCCGACGAAGGGAGTTATCAGGGCAAGGGGACAGCGTGGAGGCAGGGGTGGCGGCCTTCGATGGGCGTGAGGATCAGCGCGGTGTCCCCGGTGATCTCCACTTTCAGGCTTCCGGTGGCGTTCTGACAGATCAGTCCGCCCTGCTCGCCCACGGCTCCGATGGCGTGAACAGTGATTACCTCCGGTGGGGCGTGGGTTCCCGGGGCGCTGGGGAGAGTGAGGGCGAAGCGCTCGACACCAGCCACGGATCGGCCTCCTCCACGAACGGGCCCTGGCTTGAGCGCGTGCGGCCCGGTGGATCCATCGTAGTCACCGCCCAGCCGTCCATCGTGGGCTCTCGGGTTTTGGCGGTGCGCCCACCTGGAACTGGCCTGAGCTTGACGTTTATGGTCGTCGGGCTTGGTGTTCCTGGATCGACTCGGCGCGTTTGACCGTCTTGCCGACGTCGTGGCGCTTCGCCCGGCGCTTGTTCTTCGAGCCGGGAGGCCGTCCTGGGCCGGCTCGGGATGGTTTCGGCGCGGCCGCCGGGCAGGCCGCCGTCGCGCGGACGTTGCGGAACCCCCGCCGCACTCGGGCGGGGGTCAGGCGGCGGGGCTCGGCCGGTCGCTCCCAGGGACGGCGTAGATCCTCGGCGAGCGGCCGGGCGAGGCGGAGCTGGGTGTGGGCGGCGATGATGAGCCAGGTCCACAGGTCGGCGGTGTCCGCGTGGCGGATCTTCGGGGCGGTCCAGCCGAGGGTCTGCTTCATGAGCCTAAAGGTGTGCTCGAGATCGAACCTGCGGAGGAACGACTGCCACCAGTGGTCCACGTCTACGCTGGTGGCGCTGGTCGCGGAACACCACAGCCAGACCGGTTTCGGGTCGCGATCGCCAGGCAGGCGCTCAACCTTCAGCCGCGTCAACGTGCCGTGCAGGACCGGCAGTTCCTCCTCCGCGTGGTCCAGCCAGGGGCCGCGGTGGGTGAGTCTGGGGTGCATCCGATCCCACGCGATCGCCTCCGCCTTGCCGTAGCGGGTGGTGTCCGTGGCTGTGGTGACATCGGGCCGGTGCCAGCTGTCCGGCTTGGCGAAAGTGAGGACGCCCCCGTGACGACGAGGCCGGCCGCCCTTCGGGCCGGAGCGGGCGGGGCCTGCGTCGCGGAGCATGACGCGGTCCGAGCGCAGGCGTCCGACCAGCACGACGGGCAGGTCCCTCAGGGCGTGGGAGAGGTAGGCAACGTCGTAGCCGGCGTCCATCACGATGAGGATCTCGGGATCGCCTGTCCGCCAGTGCCCGGCCTGCTTCAACCGCTCTACGACATCGCGCAGTTGGGCGGCGGTGACGGCAGTCGCATCGTCCGCGGGGCCCAGGCGCACGGCGTCCAGCAGCGCGACCCAGGATGTGCGGCCGGACTCCAGCGCAGCGACGAAGGAGTACGGCCAGCCCGGCACGAACTGGTCCGTCTTGCGGTCTCCGCGTCCGTAGACGTGGCAGAACAGCCGGTCGTCGCTGGTGGGGGCGTCGGGGCGGAGCCAGTTGCTCACATCCACGGCCAGGACGACCCGGCCGTCGGCCGCCCTCGGCAGCGGCAGGCCCGCCAGTGCGCGCCGCAGCCGCGTCGGCTCCAGCCAGCCCTGGTCCAACGCCGAGTAGAGGGCACCGTGCCCGCGCCGGTGCTCGGTGGCCAGCGACAGCTCGACCAGGGTCTTCACGGGCCCGTCCGCGCACAGCACCGCGTCCGTGAGCTCGAAGAGCGCATCCGGGCGGCTGTACAGGGATTCGTAGAACTCGACTCGAAAGCGGGACAACAGGCCCAACGCCTCACCTGCGGGCGCATCGACAGGGAGACTCATAGACAGCGGCCGTTCTCTCGTGCTTCTTGACTCGACATCTCGAAGCGTGGAGAACGGCCGCCTCCGCTGTCCCGGGAAAAACCGCAGATTAGCAGGTCGGGTGACCAGCGAGGTTAAACGCCAAGCT
>NZ_JBXQQB010000058.1:0-18797 GCF_057220535.1 Kitasatospora sp. NEAU-CNBT7
GGTTCTCCTTCTCCATCGCACTCGCCTCACCGGCCCCGGGCCGGGCAGCCGCCTCCGCGTCGCGCACCCAGATCCGCAACGTCTCGTGGTTGACACCCACGTCCTTGGCCACCGACGCGTACGTACCACCCGGACTGGCGTGGTACAGCGCGACGGCATCGGCCCTGAACTCAGGGCTGTACTTCGACGTCCCCAACGGGAACTCCTGTCCTATGGATCCTCACGATCCAATGATCAGGGTGTCCACGACGACGGGGAAACGCCCCAAGGCGGACGAGCCGTACCACTCGCAAAAGCACCGCAAGCACGGGATGGACGTGCAGGTCGTCGCCGCACCCGACGGCACACCCCGGTGCTTCTCCCGCGCCCTGCCGGGCCGCACACACGACCTGACCGCGGCCCGCGCCCCCACGGAATCGTCCGGGCCTGCCTGACCCGCGAGGTCCTCGTCCTGGCGGACCGGGCCTACCGGGGCGCCGGCGCAACCTTCCGCACCCCGTACTACAACCACCACGAACTCCCCGACCACTACCAGCAGTACAACCGCGACCACGCCCGACTCCGAGCACCCGGCGAACGCGCCTTCGCCCAGCTGAAGGCCTGGAAGGCCTTCGGCAAAGCCCGCTGCTCGACCAACCGCATCAGCCGCCTGATCGCCGCCGTCCACACCCTCATGATCCACAGCCCTGCGACCAGCGAAAACTCAGGATGAAAGAGGCTCACTGAGCTCTTTCAACCCTGCTCGGCAGGGTGAGACGTCGTCCGGCGTTGACGGCTACCCGGGCCTGCAGGATCGCGGTCGGCATGCCGGAGGCGACCTTGGCCCCGTCACCCGATCGGTGGCCGCTCTGAAAAGGCTCAATGCCCCCGCCGTGCGGGCACCCAGCCGGGCCAGGGCGTGCTGCGGAGCGTTCGCGGACCACTGGCCGATGGCCGCATACGAGCGTGCACCGGCGACCACCGCCGAGGCGGCAACCATCAGCACCGCCACGAACGGGTGACGCACACCGCGCCGCCCACGCGGATCCGGCAGCACCCGCAACCGCTCCACCAGCGGCAATCCCGCCATACCCTCCAGAGCGGGCGACTTGGCCAGGCAGACGGCGGCAGACCGGCGGCACATCGAAGCTCCGGTGGTTCAGGGCGACTTGGGAAGGTCACCCCGTCCAACCGGAGCTTCGTTGCGTTCGTGACGGCCAGGCCCGGACTCCTCTTACCACCGCGACCTGCAGACTCACATGATCACCGGGACTTTGAAACGCCCCTGCCGCAAGGCCTCCTGTGCGTCCGGCGACAACCGCCGCGCGTCCCCAACCAGACCCGTCACGCTCGGATCAACGAGTCGGGAACCTTACCGTTTCGGGTCAATATGGGCTCCATGGTTTCCTTAAGGTCTTCCTTATCGGGCTTCCAGTGGAAGCGTGAGGGTGGTGAAATGAGAGGAGAGCTCTGGCTTTTTTCCGGAGAGTCAACGCGCACCGGCTCAAGTCCATATCTGCTAAATATTTTTCCCAGAAAGGCAAGGAGGCTTGCGATGGCAATCGTTTTTTCCTCTCATGGAACAAAGCATTTAGGGTCGGTCAGGATCCCCGATAAAGCTGTCTTGCAGATGCTCGTTCCAGAGGGGTATGCAACGTTCAGGCCGACGATGCTTCCATCTCTGGAGGAACTGTTAGTGATGCATCGGGATCCCGAGCGGCCCGACCCTCTACGCGCCGGCGACGAGATGGACAACCTCTGGCTCGACCCCCACACTCTCGAGGAACTGCAATTGACCCAGCAGGTCGTGGGGGACGGCGTTGAGGTCCAGACAGTCGGCGGCTCCTGGGTTCCCGAAGCCATGCCACTGTGCAAGACGCCGACCGACTGTACCCAGATTCATACCTGCGATGGGGCTCTGCCACGGCTGGCAGAGGCCGCGCACGGCGAGACAATCTACCTTACTGCCTGCCGCAGCGGCATGTTCAGGGCTCCTGTCTGGGGGCGCCTGGCCACCGAAAAGTCGGACCCTGATTCGGGATCGAAAGCCGTATTCCAGGCCGACGGAGATCGGCTAATCGGAAACTTCGGCGAGCTCTCCGAATGCTTGGAAGAGATCGGCATGCGATATCGCGCAATGGCCAAGGGTGGCAATTATTGCGCGATCTTCCGGGAGCTCGACGACCTCCCCACCTCATCCCAGGCGGCCATCGTGCCAATCATCTACGACTTGGTTCAAAATCGTAAAGCTCTTGAGCTTATCGAAATTCTGCAGAAATCTGGAAAGTATAAGCTTTATGCTCATGTTCTAAAGTCAAGCAGTTCTGCCGAAATTGTCGGCAGGCATTCCGTGTTAAAGTCTGCAATCTTGGGTGTCAATAAGGAAATCGAGGAGGCTCTGGGTAGTCGGACAGCGTTCAGTAGGTGGTGGGCGGGCTTGAGTGCGGATGATCATGGCCACCTGAAGGGTGTGGCCGATATTGCAGTCGAACTTCGCAAGATCGCAGCCGCAAGCAGCGAATCAAAGCCGAGTCGCTGTGCAATTTCTTGATGAGTCGGATCCTGTTACGACAACGCCGCCGCCGAGAGCTTCTTCGCCATACTGAAGGAGGAGATCGGCGCCCGGGTCTGGCCGGACCGTGCCACCGCCCGGGCGGAGGTCTTCGCGTTCATCGAGACCTTCTACGACCGCAGGCGCCTGCGCAAGCACCCCGAGTGGGGCGACCTCACGCCACTCGAGATCCGCCAGCGGCACCGGCAAGGTCACACCCTCGCGGCGTAGACGGAGAGTGTCCAGCCGCAGGGTGGAACTTCAGGTGACCGCTGGTGCAGGCGCTACGCCTACCGGCGAAAGCTCACCACACAGGACAAGATCCCAACGGGACTGTCGGATCAGCCTGGATCCTGACGGCTGGCCCCCGCCACGTACTCGGCTGCGCCGTCGTACCCGGCAAGTTCGGCCCGCAGCGCATCGGTGACCTCGGAGGTCAACCGCGGTGGAAGGATCGGGTCGGAGTCCGCGGTCCCGCCCTCGAACTCATTGAGTGCTGCCAACAGGGCCCGCAGTTCCTGTCCACGCTGATGCGCCAGGCGCAGTGCGAACTCGGGGTCGAGCGGGCCGGCCAGGAGGATTTTGGCGACCTGGGGCACATCCGTGCCGCACCAGCCGGGCCGGCCCGGCCGGCCCGGCTGGTGCAGCCAGTCCAGAAGCGCCCTCCGGCCCGCCTCGGTCGTCCGGAAGACGGTCTTCGGCCTGCCCTCGGGGACCGGCTCGATCAACCCTGCGGCCTCCAGCCCACGGAGCTGCGGAAAGAGCTGGGCGTACCCAAGGGCCCACTGAGCCCTCCCTGTGGCGAGCATGGCCCGGCGCAGGCGGACCCCGTTGCACGGATGGGCGTGCAGGAAGCCCAGCAGCGCGAACGCCGACTCGTCCCAGGGACTCCCGTGGGACGGCGTGGTCGGTGACGGCACCGGGCCTCCAACGGAGTGTGATCGTTCACGGCCGCCCGCCCGCCCGGCCTGTCAAGGTGAGGCCGGGCGGGCGCGGCGGGGAGGAGGATCAGAGCGAGAGCTGCTGGCCCGGCAGGATCAGGCCCGGGTTCCCACCGATGACGGCGGCGTTGGCCTGGTAGAGAGCCTGCCAGGTGGTGCCGTTCGCAGCCGCGATGGAGCTGAGCGTGTCACCGCTGCGCACTGTGTAAACGGCGCCGTGGGTGTGGTGGCCGTGCCGGTGCTTTCCGGGGGCGTGCTTGCAGTGAGTACCGTGGTCGCCGTGGGCGCGCTTGTCCCACGACGCCTTGTGGTGCTTCTTGTAAGGCAGCGGCCGGGTGGGGACGCTCTCGGCTCGGGGCGTGGTCTTGGTCTGCACGGCCCGGTCCGGGACAGGGACCTGGACGGGGGTGCGCGGCGTCGGGGGCTTGACGGGGACGGGTGCCTTGGTCGGCGGGACCGGGACCGGGGCGGGGACGGGGACCTGGCTCGGGGCCGGCGGCGTCGGCGCGGCCGAAGGCGCGGGCGCCTGGGTCTGCGGGGCTGGGGCGGGTACCGCCGTGCCGGTGCCGCCGTTGGCCGAGGTCAGCCCGGCGTTGACGGAGCACACCGGCCAGGCACCGGGACCCTGGTCAGCCAGGACCTTCTGGGCGACGGCGATCTGCTGGGCCTGGCTGGCCTGGTTGGCCTGCGGCGCGTACTGCAGGCCGCCGTAGGCGGCCCAGGTGCTGGGAGTGAACTGCAGGCCGCCGTAGAAGCCGTTTCCGGTGTTGGCCGACCAGTTGCCGCTGGACTCGCACTGCGCGACGTTGGTCCATACGTCACTCGTGGTTGCGGCCGAGGCGGTACCTGCTGCCAGCAGGCCGACGGCGGGTACCGCCACTGCGAGTGCACAGAAGGCCGCAGTGCGTGCACCTGGGCGCCGGAACCGGCCGCGGGTGGCGGTGGCGGTGGCGGTGGCGGTGGACTCGGACGTGGACGTGCGGGAGCTCATGGGTTCCTTACCGGCGGCCACCGTGCGCGGGTGCTCCGGGGTGGTACCGGATCGCGCTGGGGCCTGTCTCGTGGTCGGGGTCCGGCCGTGGCCCCAGGGGCCCGGCCGCAACGGCTTGTCCTCCACCCTCGCCGTGGACAAAGCCGTCCGGGATCCCCCGTCCGGTCACCGCGACGGCCCGCCAGCACGAGCCGGTCGGGGGACACGACGTCCACCGGGCGGCAACGCCCCGCCGTCGATGGGCAGGGCCGGTGCCCCGAAGGCGGCACCTCCGGCCAGGACGCCCGGGGACCGGCCCGAACACGATGGACACACCCCATCCACGGCCCCCCTCGGGGGACACCAGACCGACGGACATCTCGTGAGTGCAGCCACCCCCGCCCCCCGCCCCGTCCCCGGACCGCCCCCCGGCCCGATGCGCCCGTACGGCGAACGTGCTGCACCCGGCCTCTACCTGCTCGGCAGCGAGACCGCGGTCTCGGTCGTCAACTCGGCAGCCCTGTCAGCCTTCCTGCAGGGGGAGCAACCCCACTGCAGGACCCGTACCGTCAAGCGTCTGAAGAACGGTCGTGCCCCGCGACCGGATACCGGCCTGCTCCTGCGCAGCCTGCGCACGGACACCGTGGAAACGGCTCTGTTCACCGGGGAGGGCTGGACAGCGGCATGCACCCGGCACCTGCGCGGCCATGTCACGAACCAGGCCGAGATCACGGTCACGGCCGACCGGGAAGAACTGGCCGAGCATGTACTGACCGGTATCGTGGCGGGCTGCGAAATGCCTCCCGCGCAGGACGAGAAGAACGTTCCCGTCGGGTTCTGGCACATGTCCGAGAGCGGCTACCCGGTCCGGGTCGGGCGGGAGGTCCCCGCACCATCCTGGGCGGACATCCGACGCAACTACAACGGCGAGGCCGCCACCCGGCTCGGTGAACTGGCAGCGCTGGAACCCGACTCGGCCCGCGGCGCGATCGTTCTCATGCACGGCCCGCCCGGTACCGGGAAGACCACCGCGCTCCGGGCCCTGGCCCGGGAATGGCGCCGATGGTGCAGCTTCGAGTACATCCTGGACCCGGAGCGGCTGTTCACGTCATCGGGTTACCTCATGGAGGCGGCTCTGCCCAGGAAGGGCGACGGCCTGCCATGGCGGGCACTGGTCATGGAGGACTGCGACGAGCTGATCCGGGCCGACGCCAAGCAAGCGACCGGGCAGAGCCTGTCACGCCTGTTGAACCTCAGCGACGGCATCCTCGGCCATGGCGGCAAGGTCCTGCTGATCCTGACCACCAACGAGGAACTCCACCGTCTGCATCCCGCGATCATCCGGCCAGGGCGCTGTCTGGCGCGCCTGGAAGTCGGGCCGTTCAGCACGGAAGAGGCACGCCGCTGGAGCGGCGGTGGGGAGGGCAGCCATGACGGCCCGTCCACCCTGGCCGAACTCTACGCGCGGCGTGGTCCTGGCCAGGCCCTCCTTCCGCAGGGGAAGACGGTGAGTACCGGCATGTACCTGTGACGGCGACAACCATCCCTGGGCGGGCCTGCCCGGCCAGCGCAGGCCGCTCAGGCGGCGCAGGCCGCCGGGGCGGCCAGCCGGACCCCGACACCGCGCACACTGTGCAGGTAGCGAGGCTGGGAGGCACTCTCACCGAGACGGCGCCGTAGCCAGCACAGGTGCACGTCGACCGTCTTGCTGGTGGCACCCGAGGCGTGGTCCCAGATCCGCTCCAGCAGCTCGCCCTTGCTCACGACCTGGCCGGCGTGCTCGGCGAGATAGGCCAGCAGACGGAACTCCATCGGGCGCAGGGTCAGCACGCTGCCCTCCAGCGTCGCCTGGTGAGCCCGGGCGTCTATCCGCAGGTCACCGACCTCGATCGTGTCGGGTCCGGGGTCGGCCTGGGCCCTCCGCAGTTGCGCGGTGAGGCGGGCGCGCACCAACTCGGTGGAGAAGGGCTTGCCCACGGTGTCGTCCGCCCCGCTGTTCAGGCTGAGGGCCATCAGCCGCTCGTCGTTCCTGGGGACAGCGGTGACGATCGGCAGGGCCGATACGGCCCGCAGCATTCTCAGGGCACGCAGGCCCTCGATGTCCGGCAGGTCCAGGTCCAGGACCACCAGGTCGAATGGGCGGGCCGCCAGTTCTGCCATGCCCGCAGCCGCGCGGTCGGCGCAGGTCACCTGGTAGCCATGGTCACGCAGAGCCCGGACCAGGGTGTGCCGGGCGACATCGTCCTTCTCGATGATGATCACATGAGGCACCTGCGTACCTGCTCCTTCGTGAGAGGCCAAGCTGAGGCCCGAGGGTGTGAGGGTCTGCCGCAAGGTGCGACGGACCCCGGAGGGACGCCCCGCCAAAGAGCGTCCCTTGCAAGCATCGGCTGCCCCGTGGCCGCCGAGACTCCGCCGATCAGCTCATCCGACGGGTGAAACGCCGAAGTCTCCAATGCCGCAGCCGGGATCATCGAGTTGGCTCAGGCGTACTGGAGACGGGCATGGAAGGCCCGCTCCACACTGGAGATCAGCGCGGAGACCACATCCTCACGACGACGGGCATCCGCTACCAGGACCGGGACGCTCTCAGGGACCTGCAGAGCCCCTCGTACCTCGTCCGGGCCGTGCACCTGCCGTCCGTCGAACGGGTTGAGGACGATCACGAACGGGAGCCCGCGGCTCTCGAAGTAGTCGATGGCCGCGAACGAATCGGCCAGCCGGCGACTGTCGACCAGCACGACGGCACTGATGGCGCCACGCACCAGGTCGTCCCACATGAACCAGAACCGGTCCTGACCCGGAGTCCCGAACAGATAGAGGATCAGGTCATCGGCCAGTGTGATGCGCCCGAAGTCCATCGCGACCGTGGTGTGGGACTTGCCGCCCGCATGGGTGAGGTCATCGAGGCCCTCGGTGGCACTGGTCATGACGGCTTCGGTACGCAGCGGCTCGATCTCGGAGACCGACCCGATCAGCGTGGTCTTGCCGACACCGAACCCTCCCGCCACGATGATCTTCGCAGACGTGATGCCGGTGTGGTCAGAGGTTTCGCAGTCCACCGAGGACCCTTTCCAGGAGGCGGGCGTCAGGGCGTCCGTCAGGACCGACGTCCGTATGACTGACAGTCACCAAGCGCGCCTGCAACAGGTCACAGACCAGCACCCGGGCGACCCCGAGCGGGATGTGCAGCAGCGCGGAGACTTCGGCGATCGAACGGGGCTCGGCGCACAGCCGGTGAATCCCCTCGTGTTCGGGCAGCATCCGCAGGCGGCCGTCCGACGGTGCGGACGCTTCCGCGAGGATGAGCGCCTCGACCGGGAGATCGAGGGCAGCCTGCGTGCGCCCCCGGGTCAGGGCGTAGGGACGAGGGCCCAGCGGCACGCTCTCTCCGGGCCACGGCTGGGCGGACGAGGACGCCATGACGGGGCCTTCCTCAGCGACGGAGGTCGTGGTCAGCGGTGGGGAAAGCACGGGCAACACCTCAGGAACTCTCGACGGGCTCCGGCACGGAGCCGCCCGATCCGACCGCCCCGCCCCGCAGCGCAGGTGAGAGCACGGCGCCGGCCCGGCGCAGCAGTCGCGCGCTCTGGTAGCCAAGCAGGGCCATATCGCATTCAGGTCCGGCCAGCACCGTCAGCAGCGCTCCGGGCGGCATCGAACTGACCAGCACACTGCCGTGGTACATCTCCACCAGCGTCTGCCGTACCTCCCCGGCCCGCAGCACCTGGGCACCGCCTTCCGCCAGCGCGGCGATACCGCAGGTCACAGCCGCCAGCTGGTCGTGGTGGCCCGGCCCGGTGCGGTTGTGATGAGCCAGGAGCACGCCGTCGCAGGAGACGACGGCGGCCTCCTGGACGTGCGCGGTCTCGGTCACGAAGGACTCGATCAGCCAATCGAGCTGGTTGGGGGCAGCAGGTGCGGGGCCAGGCCGAGCAGCCCGCGCAGAGGTCAGATCAGTCATCGGCGGAGTCCTTGTCCTGCTGGTCCTTGTCCTGGTCCGCATCGGTGGCGCGGTGCGTGCCCTGCTGGAAACCGCTCAGCCGAGCCCGTACCTCATCGGCGCCGCGGGGCTGAACAGCCGACCCGGAACCGGTGACAGGGGCAGGACCGGCCTGCTCCCGGACGCTGCCGGGAATGAGATTGGCCTTCGGCACCCGCCGCGGCAGCGCCTGGACATCGGCGCCCGCCGGTGGTTCGCCCGCCTCCGGAACCGAAGGGGCCAGCGAAGGCACGGCCAGCCCCGGCACCTCGTTGCGGTACTGCCCGGCCCCCGGCACCCGGAACGAACCCGGGACCAGGCCGACGGGAGCGGGCCGCTCCTCGCCAGCCCGCGCCGGGAGCCGCACCCCCGCAGCCGCGGCGGCCGGCACGGCACGCTGCGAGGTCAGCGCGGATACCGGGAGCATCACCCGGGCACTGACACCGGCGGGCAGGGCCTGACGCAGATTGACCTCGATACCGTGCCGGTGGGCGAGCGTGCCCACCACATAGAGGCCCATCTGCTCGGGCAGATCGGCCTCCAGCGAAGGCCGGGCGGCCAACGTGGCGTTGACACTCGCCAGCTGCTCGTCCGTCATCCCGATTCCCAGGTCATGGATCTCCACCAGGACCCGCCCGTCGGGCATGCGCTGACCGCCGACCGAAACCTCGGTCTGCGGACTGGAGAAGGAAACCGCGTTCTCCAGCAGCTCCGCGAGCAGGTGCACCACGTCGTTGACGGCAGGCCCCGCCACCTGAAGGGCCGGCACCGAGTGCGGCACGATCCGCTCGTACTGCTCGACCTCGGACATCGCCGTCCGCACCACGTCCAGCAGCGCCACCGGCTGCGCCGAGCGCGACCCCAGCTCGCCACCGGCCAGCACGAGCAGGTTCTCGCAGTTACGGCGCATCCTCGTGGCCAGGTGGTCGAGCTGGAACAGCCGCGCCAGCTGCTGAGCGTCCTGCTCCTCCTGCTCCAGAGACGTGATCACCATCAGCTGGCGCTGCACCAGGTTCTGGTTGCGGTGGGAGAGGTTGCGGAAGATGGCACTGACATTCTCACGAAGCCGTGCCTGGCCGGTCGCCAGCCGCAGCGTCTCCTGGTGCAGACGCTCCACGGCCCGGCCGACCTCGGCGATCTCGTCACGTCCGGCCGGTGCCATCGAACGGCCCTCGTCCTCGAGAAGGTCCAAGGAACCGGCGTCGAGTGCCGCCCGGAGTGTGGGCAGCCGCTCCTCCGCGACCTCGACCGCTGCGACCCGCAGCCGCTCCAGGCGTCGTGCCAGCGACCGCGACACCAGGACCGCGACCCCCAGGGCACCGGCGAGCAGCAGCACGGCGGCGATCGAGTCGGTGATCGCCTGCTCACGGGCGCTCTGCTGTTCGGCGGAGGCCTGGGCCACCACCTGCTTGCTGACCTGGGTCTCCAACGCGGTCAGCCCGTCGAGCTTGGCGGTGAGGTCCTGGTACCAGGTCGCGGGCAGCGCATCGGCTGCCAGCCGCTGCCGCGGTGCCGCGATCAGGTCGTTCAGTGCCTTGTCCGCCTGGCGGACCTGCGAGCTGTCGACGAGCTGGCTGTAGCGGGCCTGGTCCGCAGGATCCGCCGCCTGGCGGAACTCCTGCGCGGCGACGTCGTGGATCAGACTGGCGGACAGCAGGCTGGCCCGTACCTCCTCGGACAGAGCCCCGCTGGACACGGCTTTCGCCAGCAGCGCCCGCTCACTGTGGACCATGGTCGTGGACAGGGACAGCGTGTACAGCGCCCAGCCGTTGGAGTGCGACTGGTTCAGCTCCCCGCCCAGCTCGTTGTCGACGCCCAGCAGTGGCATCACGAGGCCCGTGTAGCCGGAGTTGAGAGCCGTGGCGTTGGGATTGTCCTTGGCCGCGGCCTGGCGCAGGTCAGGTAGCGACTTCAGGGCGGTGTCGATCGCGGTGAACTGCCGTTGCAGCCGCTCGGAGGGCGAACGCGTGGCGGCAGCGTCGGCACGGAAGGCCGCAACGGACTGGTCGGTGAGAGTGTTCTGCTCCGCGACCGCGTCCTTACCGGCAGCAGATCTGGCCTGCGGATCGATGGCCAGATCCCGCTCGCGCTCAATGTTCTGGATCACCTTGGTCGCCGACTGGCTGAGCTCGGCTACGGACCGCATCCGGGCGTAGGCATCGGAACGGTCCAGAGAATCGTGGACCCTGAACCCGGCAAGCGCACCGGCGGCCAGGAGAGGGATGGCCGTGGCAGCGGCCAGCCGGTTGCGGACGCGCAGACCGCCCAAAGGCGTCCGCTCGGACGGTGCAGGGCTGCGCCGGGACAGGCGGGGGAAGGAAGGCAACTTCAACTCCGTGGAAAGAGACCGGACGGCTGCGAGATCAGCTGACGTCGCCTCACAGCCGGGGCACGCCGCCCGTACGGCGAGGTCCGCCCTGTACGGGACGTCTTCGGGAATGGGCGGCGGTCAGCACACGACCGGTACGGCCTGCGCCTGCCGGGGCCCGCTGCCGCCCAGGACGGCTTCGGCGCCCGAGGCTCCCATCACCCGAATCAGCCGACAGACGGCGCGTTTGGAACTGGCGGCCAGCCGCACGCCGTGGGGCAGCGGAAGGGCCCGCAGCGTCACGCCGACCCGGGCAGCGAGCTCGGCGAGCTGCCCGGCCGACGCCGCGGTACGGCAGTCGAACCAGACCCGGGGGTGTCCGCGTTCGAAACGGACCCCGCCGGCTGCCAGGAACGCGCCGCGCAGGGCCGCGCCCGCACAGCAGACGGCGCCGACCTCGAGACCGGCACGGCACGCCTCTCGTCCCAGCCCCGTCACCACGCCCGAACGGCGGGCCAGGCTTCTCCCGTCGTGCTCGAAGCGGATCAGGAACTGCTGCCGGCCCCCCGCCGTGGGGGTACGCAGCATCCGATAGGACAGTGACCATTCCCGTTCCACCAGGCCGGACAGCCTGCGCGCCGCAAGCCGGCCGGTGACCCTGCAGCGCAGCCGAGGGCCGTGGGGAGAAGGCGCGAGGAGGTGTGTGGCGTACAGCATGGCGGCGGCCTCGTTGCGTACACAGCACGGGGCCGCCGGCGCGGCGGCCAGCTCGGTCCGCATCCGCATCCGCAGGTCTTCGGCCGCGGAAGCGGCAGTGCGAGCGGACGAGGGGGAGCCGGCGGGCCGGACCGGGGTGCCGGTCATGCCGCGTCACGTGTGACGAAGGGGATCCGGGCCCACACCGTCGTCCCCACACCGCTGCGGTCCACCCCCCAGGAACTGGAGAGCCTGTCGATGAGGGACAGGTCACGACCGGGCTCGTCCACCTCACCGGAGGAAGCCTCCCCGACCGTCACAGGACCGCCACCGGTGTCGCTCACCTCCACCAGGATCTCCTCCCCGCCCGAGCGAGTGGCCACGACCTCGCAGCAGCCCGCACCCTGCTCCAGGGTGCTTCCCGCGAGCTCCGATGCCACCAGGACGGTCGCGTCGACGGCAGGCCCGGGCACGTCCGGAGCACGCAGCCTGCGCCCCAGCGCACTGCGCAGCTGACTGAGGGCCTGCGGATCCCGGCGTAGTCGCCAGGCGCCCAACGCGTGGCCTTGTGCGGCCACGGCCGAGCACGGCTTGGGCGGGCGGATGTTGAACTGGTCGTCCATGGGGCGTTCCTCACGCTGGAACGGTCGATGCCGGGCGGCGCCCGAAGGCAGCGCCCTTGTGGGCCCAACCCTCCCGATTCAGCGACGCCCTGGCGGGGTTCGGGCGGAGGTCGGCGGAGGTGAGACGCACGTCCCCCGACCGGCCTGTGACGAGCAGCCACCCGGCTGATCCCCGCAGCCTGCGCTATGACCGGCCCAGCCATGCGTTAACACTCACGGTGGTTGACTGCCCGGAGAACCCCTGGCGGAGGCTCCCGCGCCCCGCCCCAGCACTGGAAGGCAAGCGGGGAAGCCCCGCCGCACCATGAAGTTCATCAATCTCGCAATGCGTCAGGCACAGCGATCCACCTGCCGGTTCAAGGTCGGCGCCGCGCTCGCGTCCGGCAACCGTGTACTCGTCGCCCAGCCGAACAAGTTCCGCAACCCCGGCCGGGTGGACTACCGCCACAGCACGTTCCACGCCGAAGAGGCCTGCCTGCGGCGGGCTAACCTGACCGGTGGTACGGACATCTACGTCGCGAGGGTCGACAGAGCGGGTCGCCCCGCCCTCGCCCGGCCGTGCCCGCGATGCATGCAGGCCCTGGCCGACGCCGGTGTCGTGCGCGCCCACTACACCACGGCCCACGGCGTCGACACCGTCAACGTCCGGGAAGCCCTGCGCTCCCGCCTCACGCCCTGATCCGTCGGCTCCACGCCGCACCAGACCACCCCGGGAGACCGACCGCGATGACCAGCGCGAACTACGACGAACTCATCCGGATCGCCAAGGAAGCCGTCACTCCTCTCGACGCCCAGTACAGCAAGTGCGTCAGTAGCCTTCCGGCAGGCGGAATCGGGGATTCCCTCCGGTGGTATATCGATCAGGCCGTCTGGGCGTGTGATGCCGCAGCATACGCTGCCGAGGAGGCGGTCGAGAATGACGATCCTGTACTCGTGGACGCAGTCCTCGAATACCTTTATCGGTTCGCCGCCCTTCCTGCCTGTCTGGAGCAGTTCCCCCTCGACGAGATCTACGGAAACCAGTGGGGGAACTGTACGCACAATGTCTCGGACATCGGCGTCATCCGTAAACAGTGGGAGGTTTTCCGAGATTCCATCAAGGGCCTGTACCGGGAGGTGGGAAACTTTGGCCAGCTGGTCGATGAAATACAAAAATTCAAGACTTTCCTGGATTGGCTTTCGAGGACCGATGACTACGAGCATGCCGAAGTCATCTCTCGGAAATTTGACGAAGCGCTGACCTACAGTGCTCGCGTCACCGAACAGTCCCGCCGACACCTGGCCGCCCTAGATGCTGCCTATGCGAACGAACTTGCCGCGCTCCGGCCCGCACGGCCCCCCGTCGCATCTCACTCGCCGGCCGGCCAGGATCCGGCGCCCCAGCGCACTGCCGTAGCGCCGGCCCAAGGTGTCAAGGGAACGGCGAGGAGGAAACCTGCGTCAGGGCAGGCACTGAAAACAGCCCGACGCCGGCGCAGGCAGCAAGCACAACGCGATGAATGCTTCCAGGATCCGTACGTCGCCGCGGATCTCAGGGGCGGCTACACTGAATTCATCGAATATGTCCGACTCGGAGCGGTCCGGGTCGGGGAGGTTCTTGAGGAATTCCAGGGGCTGCTGAAGAGGGCCAGCGGCTTCCCGGGCGGCCTTCCGCTCGAAGCATTCCGTGTACGTCCGAAAGGCATGAAATCCACCGTGGCGGCGGCCGGCCTGCTCGAACGGCAGTGCCGGAAGCGGCTCGACACGCTATGGCGGAATATCCCGGATAATTCCCCTGTTCCGTTCGTGGAGCGGCAGGCCAAGGCGCTCGCAACGGAATTGCTCGAATTGCACGAATTCCTGTGCGCGTTCGGGCAGATGCTCGGCCACCGCATCCCGGACCAACTCGGACGCGACATCACGGTCGACCTGGAGGAATTCCTGTACGGCGGACCGGGAGAAGATCAGGCCGCCGAGCTGGCACGGAGCGTCAACGACCGGCTGAGGGAATACGCCCGCCTCCTGAGCAGTCTCCACGACGCACAGCTGACATCCATCGACATCGGCGCTGCTGCGGACGCCGGCCCATGGGCCGCACTCGTCGCGGTGGACCGCTCACCGAGGCCGGCCTCCCACCACTCCACCGAACTCCGGAACGCATTCAACAACGCGATCGAGGAGCACTTCCCGGGCCAGGCCATTCGCCCGCCCCGCCCGAAGCGCTCCGCCAGAAGGGTCTTCAAGGGTCTGGCGAGAGGCTTCTTCGGCGGATGACGGACAGGCCGATACCGTGCCCTCCGGTCGGCCGGCACATCCGAGGGTCCCTCGGACACTCCGACCCGGCGTCAACCATCCGCCAAGACAAGGCCTGCTTGACTGCCGGGCGGTACCACCCGGCCACGCCCCGACAGCAGGAGAACCCCGCCGTGCCCCCGATCCTCCTCAGCCGGAACACCCCAGGGCATGACAAGCCCGACAGCGCGCCGGACAACTCCGTCCACCTGCACCCCACCCGCCCGCTCGGCCTTGCGGTGCGCCGGATCCAGCGAACCCTGGCCGACCTGACCCGCAGACTCGCAGGCACAACGGCCATCACCTGCTGCCCCGCCCCTGCCCGGACAACCACCCGACGGGACAGGCATCTTCGTAGCTCCCGCCACCGCCCGCTCGCGGCCCCGTCCCCCGAGAAAGAGACCTACCGATGAGCACCTCCCCCCACCCGACGGGAGCTGCACGCCCGGCCACCGCACGCAGGGCCGCCATCGCGGCACTGGCGGCCTCCCTGGGAGGTTTTCTCTTCGGCTACGACACCGCCGTCGTCAACGGCGGCGTCAACGCCATCCGAGACCACTTCGCAGCCGGCGCCTGGGCCACCGGATTCGCCGTCTCCGGCGCCCTGCTCGGCTCGGCTGCCGGAGCCTGGACGGCAGGCCGACTGGCCGACCGCATCGGCCGCGTGCACGCCATGATGGTCGCCGCGGCCCTGTTCGTGATCACCGCGCTCGGCTCGGGCGCCGCCACCTCCCTGTGGGCGTTGACGGGCTGGCGCCTGCTCGGGGGCGTGGCCATCGGCCTCGCCTCCGTCCTCGCCCCCGCCTACATCGCCGAGATATCACCAGCCCATCTCCGCGGACGCCTCGGCTCACTCCAACAGCTGGCGATCGTCCTCGGCATCTTCGCGGCCCTGCTCGCCGACTACCTCTTCGCCGCTGCAGCCGGAGGCGCCTCGCAACCCCTCGCCCTTGGCGCCGAGGCATGGCGCTGGATGCTCGCCAGCGCCGCCTTGCCAGGCGTGGTCTACTTGCTGCTCGCGCTGCGAATCCCCGAATCCCCCCGCCACCTGGCGGCCAGCGGCCGCCTCACCGAGGCCACCGAGGTCCTCACCCACTTCCTCGGCCCCGACGAAGCCCACCGACGGCTGCACGACATCACCAGGTCCCTGGCCGCCCAAGGCCAGCGCCATGCGACGTGGCGTGACCTGTGCGGCGGCCGACTCGCCCTGAGCCCGGTGGTGTGGACCGGCATCATCCTGTCGGTCCTGCAGCAGTTCGTCGGAATCAACGTCATCTTCTACTACTCGTCCACGCTGTGGCAGGCCGTCGGATTCTCCGAGAGCGACTCCCTACTCATCACGGTACTCACCTCGGTCACCAACATCGCCACCACGGTCATCGCGATCGCCGTCATCGACCGCATCGGCCGAAAACCGCTCCTCGTGGCGGGCTCCGCCGTCATGGCCGCCGCCCTGCTGACCCTCACCGTCGTCTTCAGCACCGCCACCCTCATCGACGGCCAGCCACACCTGGCCGGAGCACCGGCCCTCATCGCCCTGATCGCCGCGAACCTCTTCGTCCTCGGGTTCGGGGCCTCATGGGGCCCCGTGGTCTGGGTGATGCTCGGCGAGATGTTCCCCAACCGGATCAGAGCCCTGGCCCTCGCCCTCGCCGCAGGCGCCCAGTGGATCGCCAACTGGCTCATCACCGTCTCCTTCCCCACCCTCGCCGCCTCCGGCCTCGGCATCGCCTACGGCCTCTACACCGCCTTCGCCGCCCTGTCCCTCCTGTTCGTCCTGCGGGCCGTACGCGAGACCAAGGGCGTCGAACTGGAAGCGATGGAAACCGTCATGGCCCCGTCCCGCACCGCCCGACCACCACGAAACACACCCTGACGAATCCTCCGCGACCACGGCCGCCCCCGAGGATCCGGCCTGCGACATCCCCTTGCACGCATCCCTGTGAAAGCGCCCCTCCCATGCCCCACGTGCTGCTGATCGAAGACGACGACCACATCCGCCGCGCCCTGACGAACTCACTCCGCGGCCTCGGCCACCGCGTCACCACGGCTGCCACCGCCATCGACGGCCTGAGCCTCTCCGTCTCGGAAGGCCCCGACATCGTCGTCCTCGACCTGGGCCTGCCCGACATGGACGGCCTCCAAGCCCTGAAGATGATCCGCGCCGGGGCCCCGGACCTACCGGTCGTCATCGCCACCGCCCGCGACGACGAGAACTGCACCATCCACGCACTCAACCTCGGCGCCGACGACTACGTCGTCAAACCCTTCTCCCTCGAGCACCTCAACGCCCGCCTCAGCGCAGTCCTACGCCGCGCAGCCCCCAACGCACCCGAAGCCGTCCTGGTCGTCGGCGGTCTGCGGGTCGACACCGAGGCGCACGTCGCCACCCTCGACGGCGCCCCGCTGGACCTGCGCCCCAAGGAGTTCAAACTGCTCGCCTACCTGGCCTCCCACGCCCGCCGCGTCGTCGGCAAGGACGAGCTGCGCCAAGCGGTCTGGGACAACGCCTTCGGCATCACGGACAAAACCGTCGACGTCCACCTGTCCTGGGTACGACGCCGACTGGGGGAGCGGGCCAGCCACCCGCGCTACCTCCACAGTGTCCGCGGCGTAGGAGTCAAACTCGCCGAACCGGACACCCCCGGTCCCGGATCCACAGCATGAGGGCCAGGCTGGCCATCCTGGCCCTCATCACCTCGCTGGTCAGCACCGCGCTCTTCGCCCTGCCGCTCGCGCTGTACGCACGACACGCCTACCAGCAGGACGCCCAGCGCCAGGCCGCCGGCCACGCCCAACTGCTCGCCTCCCTGGTCTCCGGAGTCACCTCCCCCGACGCCCCGGACCTGCGCCACATACTCGACCTGCAGAACGCGAACGGCCAGCAAGCCACCGTCTTTTTCTCCTCCGGCGACCAACGCGGCGCCGACATGCCACGCACCACCGACATCAACCGGCTCCTGGAGACCCACCCCTCCGAGGAACACAGCTCCCTGGACGACGGAACCTATCAACTCGTCGTTACCACCGCCGACCACGAGCAACGGGCCCTGGTCGCCGTCACCATCAACGAGGCCGCCCAGCGCCAGGAACTGCACCGCCTCTGGGCCGCCATCGGCGCCGCCCTGCTCCTCCTGC
The DNA here is from genome assembly GCF_057220535.1 of Kitasatospora sp. NEAU-CNBT7. Classification (NCBI taxonomy): domain Bacteria; kingdom Bacillati; phylum Actinomycetota; class Actinomycetes; order Kitasatosporales; family Streptomycetaceae; genus Kitasatospora; species Kitasatospora sp. NEAU-CNBT7. The sequence goes on from NZ_JBXQQB010000058.1 coordinate 17,460, forward strand.
CCGCCTGCTCCGTCCTGGTTGCCGACCGACTGGGCCGACGGATGGTCACCTCCTCGGACCGACTCCTCGAGACCGCCGCCCGCATGGCGGAAGGAGACCTCGAAGCACGGGTCACCCCGGCAGGACCCAGTGAACTACGCCGCCTGGGTGTCGCACTGAACGCCCTCGGCGGCCGAATCGCAGCGCGGGTGGAAGCCGAACGCGAAGCGGTGGCCGACATCTCTCACCGGCTGCGGACCCCGGTCACCGCGCTGATCCTCCAGGCCGAGGCACTGGGAGGCGACCGCGAGGCCCGGCGGCTCCTCGACAGCGCACAGCGCCTGCAACGAGAGGTCAGCTACGTCATCGACCGCGTCCGAAGGCCCCTTCCCAACCAACGCGCGGTCGCAGACCTGGCCGAAGTCGTCCGCGAACAGGTCGCCTTCTGGTCCGTACTCGCCCAGGAACAGGAACGCGAGTGCCTGATGACCGTCACCGGCCGTGGCCGCCACGTCTACGCCTCCCCCGAAGAACTGGCCGCCGCGGTGGACGCCCTGCTGGGCAATGTGTTCACCCACACCCCCGACGGCACCGCCATGGCTGTACACGTCATCGGCCGCGCACACGGCCAGGCCACACTCGTCATCCAGGACGAGGGACCGGGATTCGTCTCCCCGGACGCCGTCGAGCGCGGGCGCAGTACCAGCGGTTCCAGCGGACTCGGCCTGGACATCGTGCGCAGACTGGCCCGCTCCACCGGAGGCGACCTGCGCATCGACAGCGCTCCCGGTGGCGGGGCTAGGGTGACCGTGACCTTCGGAGGGCCAGCCACCGCTGGGTCTGTCCAACGCATGGTGTGATTTGGTTGCGTTGAGTTACTGACTTGGGTGTGTCCAGCGACTGGTGTATCTCGTGTTGTGTGAGTTACCGGCGGCCGATGGAGAGTCGGCCGTCGAAGGCGATGTCGAAGGCCTGGAGTGCGGGCTTCCGGCGCATGGTCCAGCGTTTGCGGCCGGTGCCGGTGGGGTCCAGGCTCATGACGGCCATGTAGACGCACTTGAGCGCGGCAGCCTCGTTCGGGAAGTGCCCCCGGGCGCGGACCGCCTTGCGTATGCGGGCGTTCACGCTCTCGATCGCGTTGGTCGTGCAGACGACCCGGCGGATCTCCGCGTCGAACTGCAGGAACGGCACGAACTCGGCCCAGGCGTTCGACCAGAGCCGAACGATCGCCGGATACTTGGCGCCCCATTCCTCCTGGAACTCCAGGAAGCGTTCCTCGGCGGCGTCGGCGGTCGGCGCGGTGCAGATCGGCTTGAGCGCGCGGGAGATCTTGTCCCAGTCCTGGCGGGCCGCGTAGCG
>NZ_JBXQQB010000059.1:0-17154 GCF_057220535.1 Kitasatospora sp. NEAU-CNBT7
AGCTTGACTCTGTCGGGGATCTTGGAGTTCCTCGGTGCGGTAGCGTGATCGACGGGCATGCTCGGGTAGTTCCGCCGACCGATGCAGCTGTCGAGGTGCCCGTTGTCCCTGCGCCCCCGTTCCGGTGAGCAAGTCCCTTCTTTGACCGCGCAGATCGCGCGGGCGAGCAACCCGGGCGGTACGACGGCGATCTGGGTACGCGACCGCCTCGATGGGCTGTGGCGCGACGAGGACTTCGCCGACTGGTACCCCCGCGATGGGCGGCCGGGGCTCTCGCCTGCTGAACTGGCCACCGTCTGTGTCCTGCAGTTCCTGCTCGGCCTGTCGGACCGGCAGGCTGCCGAGACGGTCCGCTGCCGCATCGACTTCAAGTACGCCCTGGCGCTGGAGCTGGACGATCCCGGGTTCCACCACAGTGTGCTGGCCGACTTTCGTGACCGTCTCGCCGAAGGCGACCGTGCGGATCGCCTCCTCGATCTCGCGCTGGCCCGTCTCACGGAGGCCGGACTGGTGCGCGAGCGCACCACGCAGCGCACCGACTCCACCCACGTCCTGGCCGCGGTGCGCGACCTGACCCGCCTGGAGCTGGTCACCGAGGCGGTCCGTGCCGCACTCGAAGAAGTCGCCGGCACCTCCCCTCACCTGCTGGACGAACTGGTCGATGAGGAGTGGGGGCACCGCTACGGCCGGCCGGTCCGCCTGGGCAAGAACCCCACCAAGCCCACGACCAGGATCATCGCCACCGGCAACGACGCCGTCCGGCTCCTGGAACACCTCCACCGGCACGGAGCAGGCCGCACCCCCCGCCCTCGCGCCCAGGCCCTGCGCCAGATCATGGTGCAGAACTACCACCGTGACCAGGCAGGCCGACTGCGCCGGCGCACCGCCGAGAAGGAAGGCGGACCCGGGCTGCCACCCTCGTCCCGGGCGGTCGTCTCTCCCTACGACACCTCAGCCCGCCATGCGAGGCACGGGCACATCATCAGCTGGAAGGGTTTCGCCGCCCATCTGACGGAGACCTGCGCTCCCAACAGCCCCAACGTGATCACGGACGTGGCCACCACGCCGGCCACCACCCACGACAGTCAGGTCCTGCCCGGCATCCACACCCGCCTGGCCCGCCGCGGCCTGCTGCCCGCCGAGCACCTGGTCGACGCCGGCTACACCTCCCTGCCCCACCTGGAACAAGCCGCGCGTGAACACCAGGTCACCCTCTCCGGGCCGCTGCGGAGCAACCCCACCCGCCAGCACCGCCGAGGCGAGGGCTCCGCTCGGGACGACTTCCACATCGACTACGACCATCAGCAGGTCACGTGTCCCCAGGGGCAGGTCAGCGCGGGCCGGCACGGCCCCTATCCGACCTCCTCACCCACCGCGGCCCCACTGATCGTGGCCAGGTTCACCAAGAGCCAGTGCCGCCCCTGCCCGGCCCGCACCCAGTGCACCTCCACCGCCGACAGCGCCCGCACCGTGGGCTTTCCCCCGCGAGAACTCCGTGACCTGCAACTCCGCGTCCGTACCGAGCAACAGACACCCGAATGGAAAGCACGCTACGCGGTCCGCTCCGGAGTGGAAGGCACGGTCAACGAGTTCGCCCACGGCCACGGCATGCGACGCTGCCGCTACCGAGGACAAGGGAAAGCCCACATCCAGCACGTCCTGACAGCCATCGCCGTCAACATCGAGCGCCTCAGCGGACCGCCACCGGCCGAAGAAGCGCCCACGTCCCGGCAACCGACTGCCTTCCAGCACTACCTCGACCAGCGCGAAATACCCCGGTCCAAATCCTGGCGAACCCTGGGAACCTGACTGGCATCTCCAAGATCCCCGACAGAGTCAAGGTAAGATCGCGGCCGCACGGGCTGTGCCGCCCGAGGCGGTCGGCCCGCCTTCCGGAGGCGGCAGTCAGCGGGCGCCGGACGAGGCCGTCGAGCCCACCCCGGTGCCGTCGCGTTCTTCGGCGGCACCCGACGAGGGGGAGTGCGAGGACGGCTCCGATGGAGCCCCGGGTGAGTTCCCCGCACCGTCGGCCGGGGAGGAGGGCCCGGAGGAAGGGGAGACCGGAGCCGATGCCGAGGGGCGCACCCCAGCGGAGCGGTCCTGTGCAGGGGAGGAGGAATCCACAGCCCCGGCGCCGCGCGCACCGGCGTCCGCGGACGAAGAGGCAGCGGGCGACTGCGGCCCCCCCGGTCCCTGCGAGGCGGGCCGGTCCTCGTCCGCGGGCGGCGCGGGCGACCGCCCACCGGACGGGGGACCGGGCAGGAGAGAGTTGCCCGACCCGCTCTGCCCGGTGGTGATGTTGTGCATGGGCTCCCCCGCCATCACTTCCACCGCGAGGATCGGCACCATCGCCAGGGCGAAGATCAGCACGGATGCCGCACCGAGGGACCACCGGTTCAGGCGCCGCCGCGCCCGCAACACCTGCGGGGCACTCCACTCACCCACCGGCACGGAGCCTGGCACCGCCTCCCGGCCCGACCGCACGGGGCGAAGGAACCGGCCCATCCGCTCCGTGGCCTTGCCGAACAGATGCTGGAACAACGGAGCCCCCGCCGTGGCACCTGTGGAGACCACGGCGGCGCCCGCAACGGTCCCGTACACCCCCAGCCCCGAGGCGCACACCGCCCCGGCCACCGTCGCCAGCGCGCTGGCCACGACCTGGGTCGCGCTCAGATCGATGCGGCGCCGTTCCTTGATCGGGCCCGGCGGCCCGAGGCAGGTCCTGGAGGCTGTGCTCGGCTGCACGACGGTTTGCCCTTCATCCGGTCCTTCTTCCCCCGCGGCCAGGCCGTATCAGCAGGGTGCTGTGGCCGCACCACCCGAGTATGGCGACCCGGCGCTCAGCTTCCCTGCCCTGCGGGGCAGCCGTACGAGCCGTGTGCGGCGTCTGTCCGTGGGGCCGTCAGTCAAAATCGATCCTCGCGTCCATGGCCTGGGGGTCGTTCAGGACACCGGCCCAGATGCGGTCACCTTCCTCGTAGATGTCGAACTTCGTCTTGTTCTCCTCCGGGAACTGCGCTTTGAGAGCCTCTGTCAGACCCTTCAGGAAGTTATCCTGTTGGAGGTATCCGGCGAGCTTCGCGTACAGGGCGGGGTCTTGCACCCTGAAGTACATCTTCCCGAAGGCGCTCTCGTAGCACGTGGCGTACCCCACCACCGATCTGGACGTCGCCCGTATGCTCCCCTCGGGCAGCAGCGTGGACGTGATGTCCACAATCTCGCCCCCGCCTCGGAAGTAGCCGCGCACCTGCCATCCGTTCTCAAGGTCCTCGACCCAAACGGACGTGGCCTCCAGGACGGATTGGGCGTCCGCCGGATCGAAGATCGCCAGCCCCATCTGGAGGGTGTAGATCCTCGAGTCAACGCGGACCACCGGAATCCCGGCTTCGCTCCTGAGCCACGAGCGGGCCGCAGCCTGATAGGCAGGAAACGAACTGTCCGGCGTGAAGCGGCCGTCCACGAGGGTCCCCTCGACACCTCCAACCTTCGCCCGGATCGCCCCTGAGAGCGGATCCAGGCTGCTCACCACGATTTCGTCCGGACTTGTGTCCTTCGGATGGCCGTAGGCCAGGTCGAACATTTTGAGCAGCTTGTCGGCGCCCCCCACCTTGACCAGCTCCTTGGGGTTGAACTGTTCGTAGTACCTGACGCTGAGCGAACCCACTGCCGCGACCTCACCGAGCAGGGGCAGGGCTTTGGTCGCCGGGCTGCCGGCCACGGCGTTGATTGCCGGGCCGGCGAGCCTGGCCGCCCGGGTGGCGTAGTCAGCTACTGTCTGCATACCCGTCTTGTCCGGTGTTCCCGCCCAGTGCTGGTAGACGTGGCCCAGATGCTCGCGGATGACCCTCGGGTCCTTGGCCTCTTCGCGGGTCACTGCCTTGATGGTCAGCTCCCGGATCACCTCCAGGGCGATGCTCAGACCGGTCGAGGCGGCCGCCGTCAGCGCCGCGACCGCAGGGTTGCCCGTCGCCACGCCAGCCACGCCTATGACCGCCAACCCAACCCGCAGCCCGGTGACCAGGGTGTCCAGGGCCAGGAGACAGCCGTTGATCTTCCGGTGGCGCGTCGCGAAGTTCTCCTTGAGTTTCCTCTGCGTCTCGCCCTCGGCCCAGCCTGCGAAGCCCTTGCTGACCGCCGCCGTGGCCTTGCAAAGGAACACGTACGTGCCGTAGTAGTTGTTCAGCGCCTTGGTCAGAGCCCCGCGCTTCTCGGCGGAGCCCGGATTCTCGCCGTAAGCCTGCTGGCACTCGCGCAGCTTCGACTCATCGGTCGCCAGACTCTGAGCGGCAGCCCTCAGCGATGCCAGGGCCGGGGCGGCACCTGTCCACTCCGGCAGATCCCGCACAGCCGCGTACATATCGAAGAGAGCGGGCTTGACGGTCTTGGTGTGAGCAAGGATCTCCAGCGAGACCCGGTTCACGAGCTGCCGGGCATCCGCCGGTCCGCCACCCGTGACCGCCTCCGCCTTGCGTGTCAGCTCCCGGAACTCCCGGACCTCGGCGCGGGAGGGCTTCTTCGCCGAGTGCTTCCGCAACTGCCGCTCCGCATCCGCGTCACGGCGGGCGATCTCCCCCCGAACCTCCAGACACGACACCAGGAAGGAATCCACCAGCTGGTCGAACCGGCGCAGCGCCCCGGCATCGACCTTCTGACGCTGCGCCCTCTCGCGCACCGTCAGAAAGTCCGCGCGGACTCGCTTCCTGGTGGGCTCGTCCGCCGGAGCGGGCCCCCTGGTCAGCCACAGGACGAACAGGCCCTGCCAGTCCTCGTTCTTCTTCAGCAAGAGCTCACGCATGCTCTTGGGCCGGGGCCGGGCCACGAAATCGATAGCAAATCCCGGCCCGATCCACGATAAGTCGGCCTGCGGCATAGCGGTCCTCTCCTCCTGTACCTGTCCCTTGCATCCCGGGGCATACCCACAGCCTCGCGTGTCCCGTGCGGCCCGGTCCTGGCCATACGGGAAACGAAAAGGGCAGATGTGACGTACCGCCACTGTGCGTGTGCCAATTGTGTTCCCGGGCGGGGCTGCCGCCCCTGCCCCCGCGGAGCACCCCTAGACCGCCGATAATGCACAGAAGGGGGGACCTGTGTTCCCTGCGCCTGGAGGCCCCATGTGGCACCGTCGGATCAAGGCGATGATCGTCCCGTCCACGTACGAGGCATGGTCGGCGGCTCACGCGAAGGAGCTCCTGGCGGCTCAGGTGCGGGAGAGCAGCCTTCGGGCGCTGCGGATCCAGATCGTCCTGAGGGTCACCATCGTGCTGGCCCTCGTCTGCCTGAGCCTGCTGTGGCTGCCGATCGTCAACGGCGCCACAGAGGTCTACACCATCATGGCGTGTTACCTGGTCGTCTCGGTGGGGCTCGCGGCCGTCGGCATGAGAGGAAAAGCCCTGCTCTGGATCGGGTTCGCCGCCACGGTGGTGGACCTGGTGGCGATCACACTCGCACTCTCCGTCGTCGGAGGGTTCCCATCCGTCGAATCACCCTACGCATCGCTCTTCAACGACCTGTACTTCCTGGTCCCCGTAACGGCCTCGTTCCAGCTCCAGCCGGCCCTCACCATGGCATCCGGGGTGGTGTCAGCAGCAGCGTACGTCGCGGGCGCACTCGATGCGAGTGATCCACGCGACTGGCGCGCGGTGGTGGTCCACGCAGGGTTCATCCTCCTGATCGGGACCGCCTGTGCGATCACCTCATGGCTGCAACGCGTCAGAGTCGGCGAGATCGCCCTGCTGGCCCACCAGCGCTCCCAGATCCTCAGCCGGATGATGACCCTGGAGGAGAAGGAACGCGGGCGGATCTCCGAAGTCCTCCACGACGGAGCCCTGCAGAGCGTCCTCTCCGCCAAACAGGACATGATCGACCTCGAGGACATCATCGCCACCGGGAGCCACGGCAAGGAGATCCTCGCCCAGGTGGCGGACCGGGCCCGGGAATGCCTGGTCGACGCAGCCCGACAACTGAGGTCCTCAGTTGTCGAGCTCAACTCCGACATCCTGATCAACGTCGGACTGGACCGCGCGCTGCGTCTGGTCGCCGAATCGGCCGCGACCCGGGGAGGCTTCGACATCGACTACCGGTGCGAGGGCACAGGGCCGACCGACGCCGACCAGATCGTCTTCCGCTGCGGCCGCGAACTGCTCATGAACACCGTCAAGCACGCCCATGCCTCCCGAGTGGAGATCGAGCTGCTCATCACCGAGGACGTGGTGACACTACGGGTGGCTGACGACGGGGTGGGCATCTCCGCCGACGCCATGGCCAACAGCCTGGGATCCGGCCACATCGGCGTCTCCTCCCACCGGATGCGCATCGAGAGTGCGGGAGGCCGGTTCGCACTGCAGCGACGGCAGCCGCGCGGAACGCTCGCGACGGTCGAGGTCCCCTGGGGCCGGGGCGCGGTGCCCACACCCGACGAGTCCGGCCTGGCCGACGAGTCCAGCACGGCGGCCTGAACCCCGGACCGGCCCCGTCCGCCGCCGACGCCTCCCGGGCCAGGTCCTGCCGTGCCCGGCCTCCCGGCCCGTCCCGGGCACGAACGGGACCCGGGCCGGAACGAGGCTGCTCACCGATCGGGGGAACACCGATGGGCCGGTCCGCCCCGCCGTTCGGAGGACGGCCCACAGCCCTGCGCACGGGCACGGTGGAAGAGAGCTCCCCGGGGCACGCCGACTCGGACCGCATGCCCCGGGACTCCCTAACCTCACCCACGCCGACCGGTGACCAGGCCAGCCGAACAGGAGGTGATCGCGTGCGGCAAAGCCGCAGTGGCCCATACCCCGGCCCCGTCCTCCTGCATCCGCCGACGCGCCGCACCACCGTGCCGTCCGCAGCCCCCTGACTGGCCGCCGGCCATGAGGTGCCTTCTCCAGGTTCCGCTTCGGGGAGAGCGACGGCCTCGCAGCCGTGTCCCTGACACCCGTCCCCTCGGGGTGAGGAACCACCATGATCGATCTGACCACACGCACCGGCCCGCCGCGGGCCGCAGCCACGTCCCCTGTTCCCAGCGCGGTCCTCGACGACGCCCACCTCGGCGACATCCGGGGCGCGCTGGGAACGATCAAAGTGAACGACACGGGCCCCCGACGCGGGAAGTCCGTCCGGCTCAAGACCCTGCTCGCGATCATCGGGCCAGGACTCATCGTGATGGTCGGCGACAACGACGCCGGCGCGTTCGCCACCTACACCCAGGCGGGCCAGAACTACGGCACCCATCTGCTGTGGACGCTGCTCCTGCTGGTCCCGGTGCTCTACGTGAACCAGGAGATGGTCCTGCGCCTGGGCGCGGTCACCGGAGTCGGTCACGCCCGGCTCATCCTGGAGCGGTTCGGCCGCTTCTGGGGCGCCTTCTCGGTCATCGACCTGTTCATCCTCAACGCCCTGACCATCGTCACCGAGTTCATCGGCGTCACACTCGCCACCGGCTATCTCGGACTTCCCAAGGTACCGAGCGTCCTCGTCGCCGCCGCCGTGGTGATCCTGGCCGCCTGCACAGGATCGTTCCGCAGGTTCGAACGTGCCGCAGTCACCCTGTGCCTGGGCTCCCTGCTGCTCATCCCGGTCTACTTCCTCTGCCACCCCTCGGTCACCCACACCGTCCATGCCATGGTGATGCCAGGGCTGCCGCCCGGTGCCCCCATCTCGGACGTGATGCTGCTGATCATCGCCATCGTCGGCACCACCGTCGCACCCTGGCAGCTGTTCTTCCAGCAGTCCTACGTCATCGACAAGCGCATCACCCCACGATTCATCCCCTACGAGAAGGCCGACCTGTGGATCGGCATCGTCCTGGTCGTGGTGGGCGGGACTGCCATGATGGCGTTCGCCGCCGCCGCGTTCACCGGTACCGCAGGGTTCGGCCACTTCACCGACGCGGCGGCTGTTGCCCACGGGATCGAAGCACACGCCGGACGCCTGGCCGGAGTGCTCTTCGCCATCGCACTCCTGGATGCTTCGATCATCGGTGCGAGCGCAGTCTCGCTCTCCACCGCCTACGCACTGGGCGACGTCTTCAACCTCAAGCACTCCCTGCACCGCGGCGTGCGCGGAGCGAAGAGCTTCTACGTCCTGTTCGCCGCCCTCGTCCTGGCCTCCTCCGCCATCGTGCTGATCCCGGGATCGCCCCTCGGCCTGATCACCGAGGGTGTGCAGAGCCTGGCCGGCGTGTTGCTGCCGTCCGCATCGGTGTTCCTCCTGCTCCTGTGCAACGACAAGGCGGTCCTCGGACCCTGGACCAACGGCCGACGCACGAACATCTTCACCTCCCTTGTGGTGGGTGTCCTGATCGCGCTGTCGGTGATCCTCACCGCCGCGGTGCTGTTCCCCGGCATCACCGCCGGCACCATCGGGGCGATCATGGGAGGCTGCACCGCGGCCGCCGCGGTCGCAGCGCTCTACGCCTACCGGAAGCGCACACCAGCCGCCAACAGGGACGGGGCCCAGGAGCAGGCCGAAGCGCTGCCCAAGGAACAGTGGCGCATGCCGCCACTGGACAGGCTGCCCCGGGCCCGGATCTCCGTCGGCCGCAAGGTCGCCCTGGCCACCCTGCGCGGGTACCTGGTGGTCGCACTCGGCCTCCTCGTCCTCCGGATCGCCGAACTGGCACTCGCCCACTGACCGCAGTCATACCAGGACCCGGACCAGTACCCCGGTCGCCTCCCGGCATCCTCAGGATGCGGCCCGCCTCGTCCGCCCCGTCAACCGACCGGCCGAGGCAGGGCCGTGCCGTCGTCGGGTTGACTGGTCCTCGCCCCGCCGACGGTGGGTGCTCCTGCCGAAGTGCAGGCAGACCGCCAGGGGCAAGCCCCGGCGGCTCCCGACCGCGGGCTCCGAGGCAGCTTGCCTTGCAGCCGGTGAAACAACCACACACGGAGCCCGGACCCGTAACCGGGTCCGACTCCCGGGAGATGAGATGACGTCCGAGACGAAGCCTCGGCCCGTACCGTGCTCCGCCACCGCGGTAGTCCCGCACACGGTGTCCCGCGGCCGCATCCGCGACCTCGATCCGCCGTGCGGGGATGAGGACGCCTCGGCGGAGGCAGTGGTCGACCTGGACGCAGTGGCCCACAACACGAGTGTCCTGGTCAGGAGTTGCGGGACCACCCTGATGGCCGTGGTCAAGGCGGACGGGTACGGCCACGGAGCACAGGAGGTCGCCCGCACCGCATCGGAGCACGGAGCGAGCTGGCTCGGGGTGGCCTCCGTCAGGGAAGCCCTCGCCCTTCGCGCAGCGGGGATCGAGACACCCGTGTTCGCCTGGATGAGGCGACCAGGCGAGGACACCGCCGGCGCGATCGAGGCGAAGGTGGACCTCTCCGCTTCCTCAACGGCCCAACTCGACGCCGTTGCCGCCGTCGCCGCCCGCTGCGGACAACGAGCGGAGGTGCACCTGGAGGTCGACACCGGCCTGCGCCGTTGCGGCGCCACGCCCCTCGAGTGGCCGGCCCTGGTACGGGCCGCGCGGGACCACGAACGACGCGGACTGATCCGGGTCCGCGGGCTCTGGTCGCACCTCGTCGAGGTCGACGGCCCCGACCATCCCACGACGGCCGCCCAGATCCAGGTGTTCGACCGTGCCGTCGGGACGGGGCGGGAGGCAGGACTGCGTCCGGAGCTGAGGCACCTGGCCAACTCCGCTGCGGCCCTCGTCGTGCCCGAGACCCGCTACGACCTGGTGCGTGCAGGACTCGGCATCTACGGCATCGAACCGGTGGCCGGCCGGACCTTCGGCCTCAAGCCGGCGATGACACTACGCAGCCGGGCCATCGGAGGCCGACAGGTGCCGGCCGGTACGGGAGTTTCGTACGGGCACGATTACCGCACCCCGGAGGCCGGGACTCTGCTGCTGATGCCCCTCGGCTACGCGGATGGCCTGCCCAGGGCCGCCTCCGGCGCCGGTCAGGTCTGGGTGGCCGGCCGCCGCCGCCCCGTGGCCGGACGGATCATGATGGAACAGTGTGTCGTCGACGCCGGACAGCTCAGCCCGGCGGTACCGCATCCGGTGGTGGTTTTCGGCCCCGGCGACCTGGGGGAGCCGACAGCAGCCGAATGGGCACGCTGGGCCGGTACCACCACACCCGACGTGCTGACCGCAGTCGGAACCAAGGTACCCCGCCACTACCACCGGGCAGGCAGCTCCTGCTGCCACCGGGCCTGCTGAAAAGACCTGCGGCCGGCGCCGGACCGGGTGCCGCTCAGGAAGAACGGCCGGCGCCGGCCCGGCGGACGGTGAGCTCGGCGAGCCGCTCCGCAGCATCGGGGTGCCCCATCGCCCGTGCGGCCCGGCCCATGGCACGGCGCCGCTCGTCGTCGCCGAGCAGCGCGGTCACCTCCGCCAGCAGCCGCTGCGGCGTCGCCTCGGCCCCGATCAGCACCCGTGCAGCGCCAGCCCGTTGCAGGGTCTCGGCGCCGCGCTGCTGCTCGTGTGCGGCGCTGGGCACCATCGGGACGAGCACGGCCGGTTTGCCGAGAGCGGTCAGTTCCGCGAGCGTCCCGGCCCCCGAACGGCAGATGACCAGGTCAGCTGCCGCGTAGACGTCGGCCAGCTCCTGGGAGACGTAGGGGACGAGCCGGTAGCGCCCGGCCAGATCGGCGGGCAACGCGCCCGCGACATCGGCACACCGCTCGAATGCCGCCGGGCTGCACTGATGCAGGACCTGTGCCCGGCCGAGGAGACCCGGCAAGACCGCCGCGACCAGCACGTTGATCTGATCGGCCCCCAGGGAACCACCGGTCACGTACACCAGCGGCAGCTCGGGACGGAAACCGTACCGGCTACGTCCTGCCGCACGATTGCCGCCGAGCAACTCCGGACGGACCGGATTCCCGGTCACGGTCGCCCGCTTCCGCACCCGGGGCGGCAGCGCCTCGACCGAGGCCCGGTGGGTGACCGCCACATCGGCAGCCATCCGCGCGAGGAGGCGGTTGGCCAGCCCGAGCGTGCTGGTCTGCTCATGGACGATCAGCGGCGTACGGGTCAGCCAGGCGGCGAGACCGGTGGGCACAGCGGCGTACCCCCCGGTGGCCAGCACCACGTCCGCGCGGCACCGCAAGAGCCCGATAGCGGCTTGGAGAACTCCCCTCGGAACCCGGGCCAGTCCCACGATGGTGTCCCGGACCCGGGCCGGCCGCAACGAACGATGGATCTTGCCGGCCGCCAGTGCGCGGAAGGACAGGCCGTTCTCGACTGCCACCGCAGCCTCGATGCCCCCCTCAGTCCCGTACCAGACGGTGTCGAGAGCAACCCCCCGACGAACGAGATACCTGTGCACGGCGCCGACGGTGGTGAGGGCGGGGTAGACGTGCCCCCCCGACCCGCCGCCCGCCACGACCAGGCGCAGTGCGCCGCGCTGGGTGAGCCCGTCGCCGTGCTCGGCCGGCGGGCCGGCGAAGGATCTGCAACGCCGGCTCATGAGAGGGCCACGAGCCGCGCCGCAGTGTCCTCCAGACCTACCACGTGGGAGGCCTTCAGCAGGATGACGTCGTCCCGGCGGGTATGGCAGCGGAGATGTTCGAGAGCGGCATCGCCATCGGGCACCAGGGTGACCACCGTGCCTGCCTCGGCCGCCGCCCGGGCCGTCAGGGCCGCGTCCGCGCCGCCGACGGCCACCAGCTCAGCCACGCCGGCACGCGCGACCTGCCGGCCGAGTTCCACATGATGGCCGGGCGAATCCTCGCCGAGCCCACGCATCTCGCCCAGGACCGCGACCGGACGTCGACGCCCGCCCGCGAGAGCGGTGAGCGCTTCCAGGGCCGCAGCCATCGAGTGCGGGTTGGCGTTGAAAGCATCGTTAACCACGGTCACCCCGTCACGGCGGGTCGTGATCTCCATCCGGCCCGGCGTCAGCCGACGGGCACGCCGAAGCTCGTCGGCGACCTGGGCCAGGTCCGCGCCGAGGCCCAGCACTGCCGCCGCCGCCGCCGCCGCGTTGGCGGTGTGATGGGAGCCGTGCAGGTCCAACGCCACGCGTTCGCAGTGTCCTTCGTACTGGAGAGTGAACGTGGGGCGGGCATCTGCGTCGACCTCGACATCGTGCACCCGTACATCACCACGGTTATGGCCGAACGTCATGACCCGCGCCCGGGTACGGGACGCCATCGCCGCGACGTTCGGGTCGTCGGCGTTGAGAACGGCCAGCCCGTCGGAGGGAAGCGCTTCGACGAGTTCGGCCTTTCCGGCCGCTATCGCGGCCTGTCCGCCGAAGTCGCCGATGTGGGCGGTACCGACGTTGGTCACCACCCCGACCCTTGGAGGAGCGATCCCGGTCAGGTAGCTGATGTCACCGCGGTGGCAGGCCCCCATCTCCAGGACGAGGAAACGGGTGTCACGGCAGGCCCCGAGCGCGCTCAGCGGCAGACCGATCTCGTTGTTGAAGGAACCCGGTGTGGCCACCGTCCGGCCGCAGGAGGCCAGCAGCTGACCGAGCAGGTCCTTGGTGCCCGTCTTACCGGTGGACCCGGTGACACCCACGACGGTGGTCCGATCCAGCTGCGCCACAACCTCCCGTGCCAGCGCACCGAGCGCCGCGCGCACGTCCGCAACGACGATGGCCGGAGCCGGTACCTCGCGCTCCGCGAGGACTGCCACCGCGCCGCCGGCGACGGCATTCGCGGCGAAAAGGTGTCCGTCCGTCCGCCCGCCCGGCAGCGCCGCGAACAACGAACCAGGCTCCACCAGACGCGAGTCGATGACCACCGGGCCGAGGACCTGGGCGTCCGGGTCCGCGGCCCCGTGCAGCACGCCTCCGACGGCATCGCAGATCGCGCGTAGGGACATCGGGATCACAACAGGCTCCGTTCGTCGGTATCGGCCGCGGACGCGGCGCACGGCGAGGGCGCCGCCGCACCGACGATCGTCTGCCGGCCCGCCCGTCGCCCCTGCCGGTCCACCGTCACCGGTGGCGGTGGCGGACGGGGTCCTTCGATCAGCGGATGGCAGGAACGATCGCGCGGTCGGCCTGGGACCCCAGCACTCCGGCCCCTCGGTCCGCCGGTCGGCTCCGCTCCGACCGCCTACCGGGGCGTGTGATGGAGAGGTGCGCCGCACCGGACGCGCGTGATGTGACGGACAGGAATGTCGATGCCCAAGGACCGCAGGATCCAGGTAGTCGTGCTCTTCGGAGGCAGGAACGGGGAACACGAGGTGTCGGTGGCGTCGGCGGCTGCCATCGTGAGCCATCTTGACCGGGCGCGCTACGCGGTCAGGCCGGTCCGTATCACCATCGACGGCGAGTGGGTCCCCGGGCCGCAGGAGCTGCCGGCGGGCCACTGGGGCGCGCCGGCGCTCATCCGCACCACTCCGGCGCGGGACGTGACGCCCTGGGCGAGCCTGGTGGAGGCGCTGCCCGTGCTCCGCGGTGCGGATGTCGTCGTCCCGGTCCTCCACGGGCCCCACGGGGAGGACGGGACGATCCAGGGGATGCTCGAGCACCTGGGTGTGCGGTACGTCGGCAACGGGGTGCTCGCCGGGGCGGCGGGCATGGACAAGGACGTCTCGAAACGGATCTTGTCCCAGGCCAGGCTCGCAGTGGCCGACTCGGTGGTGCTGACGGACCTTGACGGCACCGTCGCGGGACACGATCGCAGGCGGCTCGGCCTGCCGGTGTTCGTCAAACCCGCGCGGGCCGGGTCGAGCCTGGGGGTGACCCGGGTGGAGACCTGGGACCGGCTGGAGCCGGCTTTGGAGAGCGCACGGGCCTGGGACGGCAAGGTCCTGGTGGAGCAGGCCGTGCAAGGCAGGGAGATCGGCGTGGCGGTCCTGGAGTTCGCGGACGGCCGCATCGAGGTGGGCCCGCCACTGGAAACCCGCGCCACAGGAGGCCGGCCGTTCCTCGACTACGACGCCAAGTACCGAGACGGCTCCACGGTGCTGGAGGTGCCTGCGGACCTGCCCGCCGAGACCGCGGACCAGCTGCGGGAACTGGCACTTCGGGCCTTCGACGCACTCGACTGCTCGGGGATGCTCCGCGTGGACTTCTTCGTCTCCGAGGGCCTCGAACCGGTCGTGAACGAGGTGAACACGTTCCCGGGCTTCACCGTCGACTCGCAGTTCCCCCGGATCTGGGAGGCAGCAGGCCTGCCCTATCCCGACCTGCTCGATGTCCTGGTGAGCGCGGCACCCGCAGCACGGCCGAACGCCCGAAGGTCAACTTGCCGTTGATTTCCCATCAGGTTTCTCGCGGGTGTGAGTGACGGCAGGTGATCGCTTCACACCGCGGCGGGTGCGCCGGGGCGGCTCGGTGAACGTGTGGCGACGCTCCCGGGGCACTGAGCCTCTTTCCTCCTGGGGTTTCGCTGGTCGCAGGGCTGTGGATCATGGGGTGTGGACGGCGGCGATCAGGCGGCTGATGCGGTTGGTCGAGCAGCGCTTTGCTGAAGGCTTTCCAGGCCTTCAGTTGGGCGGAGGCGTGTTCGTCGGGTGCTCGGAGCCGGGCGTGGTTGTGGTTGTGCTGCTGGCAGTGAGCCTTTTCAGCGTTGCCTCTCCAGGGTGGGGACCGCCTTGGAGGCTGACGTCAGGCGGTTCGGGCTGCAGCGGGCGTGGCGGAAGGTGCGCCGGCGTTTGACGGTGGCCACGCCGCGTTCGACGGGGTGTCGCAGTCGGGCGTGGGCCCGGTTGACCGATCTCTGCCCGGCTGTGAGCTCTTTGCGGGGCGGGCGTCTGGTCGGCACGGCGAACATGCTGCCCGCGCCGGTGTAGGCCATGTCGGTCAGGGCCGGGACACGGAGTCTGACGCAGGTCTTCACGATGCGGTGGGTACGGGCCGCGGTCAGGTCGTGGGTGCGACCGGCAAGGGCACGCGAGATCCACACGACCCTGCCCGTCGGGACCGGTGATGACCTGCAGGTTCACGCCGTGGCGGCGGTGCTTGCCCGAGTAGTCGGCCCGGCCGTCGCCGACGCGGTCGCACTCGGCGAGGTTCCGTCGACCAGGACGTATTCGGCGTCGGCCTTGCGCAGGGCCCGGGACAGGCCGGGGGCACGGCGGGCCAGGAGGTCGGTGTCCTGGTGGACGTGGGCGTGGGTGGTGCCGACGCCGGTCCGGAAGCCGGCGGCGATCTGCGTGAGGGTGTCGTGCTTGCGCAGGTACACCATGAAGTTTCCCCGCTGAGCTGGACAGCCTGATACTGGGACGATTGGGTCCCGGAGGAAGCAGTCCAGGTAGTGAGTGGCAAGAGCAACATGAGCAAGCGGTACACGGCTGAGTTCAAGCGGGACGCAATCGCTCTCGTCCGGTCCTCGCCGCATCGGAACGTCACCGAGATCGCTCGGGAACTCGGAGCGACTGATCGTTTCAGAATGACTTGAGCTCAGGGTCTTGCGCTCAGGTGATCTTGGTCGGCAGGGTGTCTGGGTGCGTGCTGATCTTGTTCCGGACGGTCTGTGGGAGCGTGTCGCTCCGCTGCTGCCACCCGCTCCCGAGCGGCGGCGGCGCTATCCCGGGCGACTGCGCGTCCCGGACCGGGCGGCACTCGCGGGTGTGATGTACGTGCTGCGAACCGGTGTCGCCTGGCGCGATGTTCCCGCGGACGCCGTGGGCTGCTCAGGTGTGACTGCCTGGCGTCGACTGCGGGACTGGACCGAGGCCGGCGTCTGGCCGCAGCTGCACGAGGCCCTGCCGGTCGAGCTGCGGGCCAACGGCGGCCTGGACATGGACGATTGCGCGATCGACGGCTCCCACATCAGGGCGCTCAAAAGGTGCCCCTATAGTCTTCGTCAACCGATGACGGCGGTCGGGGGCTGGTAGAGGGTGCCGTCTCTGAGCATGGCGAACAGGACGTCGATGCGTCTGCGGGCCAGGCAGACGAGGGCGGCGACGTGGTGTTTGCCCTGTCGCCGCTTCTTGTCGTAGTAGGCGCGTGACTCGGGCTGGGACAGTGAGGCGAACGCGGCGAGGTAGAAGGCCCGCTTGAGCTGCTTGTTTCCCCTCCGTGAGGGGTGCTCGCCGCGGATGGACGATCCGGAGGCGCGGGTGACGGGCGCCAGGCCCGCGTAGGCGGCCAGGTGGCCGGCGGTCGGGAAGGTCTTCGCGTCGCCGACGTCGACGAGGATCCGGGCGGCGGTCCTGATCCCGATGCCGGGCATCGAGGTCAGGACCGGGGAAAGAGGGTGGGCCTGCAGCAGTTCCTCGATCCTCGCGGCGAGGAGTCTGCGCTGGTCGAGGAGCGCGGTCAGCGAGGTGGCGAGGCTGGGGACGATCAGCGCGGCGGCCTCGGTGCCGGGGACGACGACGGTCTGCTCGTCGAGGGCGGTGAAGATGTCCTCGACCAGGCGCTCGGCCATCCGCGGGGCCCTGGGCCGCAACAGCGTGACCAGTCGCCGGCGGCCTGCCTTCCTCAACTGGGCCGGGGAGCCGTGGCGTTCGAGGAGGGTGAGGACGGCCGGGTGGTCCAGTCGTGGACCCAGGACGCGCTCGAGGGACGGGTGGATCTGGGTGAGCAGGCCGCGCAGGCGGTTCTTGATCCTCGTCGATTCGCCCGCGAGGCCGTCGTCGCATCCGGCGATCATCTCGAGCTCGGCGACGGTCTCATCGCTGGGTACCAGGTCGCGCAGGGTGTGCGGCATGGTGCGGGCGGCGTCCGCGATGACGTGTGCGTCGCGGGCGTCGGTCTTCGCCTCGCCGGGATAGAGGTCGGCGATCCGGCGCATGGTCAGGCCGGGCAGGTAGGCGATGCGGCAGCCGGTGTCGCGGGCGACGGCCAGCGGCAGGGCCCCGACGCTGGCTGGCTGGTCGACCACCACGAGTACGGTCCCGTGCTTGGCGTGCAGTCTCGTGAACAGCTCACGGAGCCTGGGCTCGCTGTTGGGCAGTGCCCGGTCGAAGACCTTCTTGCCGGCCGGGGTCAGCGCGGTCGCGTGGTGTTCGCCCTTGCCGACGTCCAGTCCGAGATAGAGATCTATGCCGTCGGTGCTGGTCAACAGGCCCTCCCCAGGTCTCGCTCTCCCCGGCCCTGCGGCATCGGCGTGCCGGCATCCACGTTACGGAGAGCCTGCCTCACCCGGTCCGGGATCCGGCGCTCAAGCCCCTCATCAGCGGTCTGCCAACGCCTCCGAGCCCGGTGACACCACCTTTTCGATCATGATCGACTGGGGGCGCAAGTCATGCCGGGCCGGGAGGCCGGGAACCCCGTTGCGGGGCCGTGAAGACGGTAACGGGGA
>NZ_JBXQQB010000060.1:0-16307 GCF_057220535.1 Kitasatospora sp. NEAU-CNBT7
CCCGCGGAGCGGGTCCCTCCAGGCCTTCGGCCCTCCGTTCGCGATCACGCTCCGCGTGATCGACGGACCCGCTCCGCGTGTCCGTGACCTGACCTCCGGTCAGGCCGGCCCGGCTCCGCACGGGCCACGGGGCCGGTCGCTCCGCTCCGCCGGCCCCGGCTGCCCCGATCGGGCCGAGGCATCATCACATCGCTGACCTCGCATTTTTGTTGACCTAACAACCGGCTGACTAGGGGGAGAATGACGCGGAGGGGGCGCGTGCCGGTCGGCTTCACTCCCGCAGATTGGTCTAGACCGTGGTCCAGTCCACTGTTTTCACTCCCCTGCCGGGGCGGGGCGGGGTGCGCTACCCTGGCGAGGTAGGCAACGAACCCTAGTGTATCAGTTAGAGACTGTCGGATGATCCCGTCGGAACCGGGGTTCCCATCCCAGATTTCCGGGTGCTCCGAGGGAAGCAGAACAGCCGGGCAGGCTAATCGCGTATTCCGGTTCACCGGTTTTCTGACCGACGAACCGCACGTATCAGCAAAGCAGTGTCGGGCAATCCCGCGTAAACCCTGGTACGGGTCCGGGAATGAGTGAGGGAGATACGTCTTCGTGGATATCGTGAAGCCCGGCCTCACGGCCGCTCAAGCCGCTGCCGGCGTCTCGCTGCGCGGCCACCAGGAGGAGGCCCTGGAAGCCATCGTGCGGGGCCTCACGCCCCGTCCGGGGCAGTCCTACCCGAACGGGATGCGGGTGACGGTGCAGATGGCCACCGGCTCCGGGAAGAGCTACGTGGGGGCGGCGGCCGGGCAGAAGCTCGCCCCGCGCGGCATCGTCCTGGTGGTCGTCCCCACCCTCGACCTGCTGGTGCAGATGATCGGCTCTTGGCGGGCCGCCGGCCGCTCCGGGGACATGCACGCCGTCTGCTCCCTGGTGGACGACGAGCTGCCCCACGGCGTCGCCGCCAGCACCCATCCGATGATCATCGGGATATGGCTGGCCCAGGCCGCCCGGCACCGCAGGCCCACCACCCTGTTCGCCACCTACGCCTCGGTCGGAGCCGTCGCGGACGCCTACCAGGTCCACCGGAGCAGTCCCCAGCTGGAGGCGCTGCCTCCGCTGGCGCTGATGGTCTGCGACGAGGCGCACCGCTCCTCCGGCAGCGCCGAGAAGACCTGGACCGTGGTGCACAACCAGATCGAGATCCCGGCCGCGCGGCGGCTCTACATGACCGCCACCCCGAGGATCTGGATGCCGCCCACCAAGGCCATGAAGCAGCGCGAGGATGCCCACCAGCCGCTGCCGGAGGAGTTGGCGGTGTCCATGGACGACCAGCGCGTCTACGGCCCGCACGTGTACTCCTTGGGCCTCGCGGAGGCCATCGACCGCAAGCTGCTCGCCCCGTTCGAGATCGTGGTGCTGGAGCTGCGCGACCCGCTGGCCGACCGCCAGGGCGCCGAGCGGCAGGGCGTGCCGTGGGGGCCGGGGGTGGGTGAGGCCGAGGACGGCAGCGAGGACGCGGTGCCGGCCGAGCGGCTCGCGGCGGTCCAGGCCGCGCTGGTGAAGACGATGGTCGAGCGGGGCGTGCAGCGGTGCATCACCTTCCACACCCGCACCCTGGACGCCCGGTTCTTCTCCGAGACGCTCAACCAGACCGTCGAGAAACTGCACCGTGAGGACCCGGAGAAGTACCCCGCTGAACTCTGGGCCAATTGGCTCTCCGGTGAGCACGACGTGGACTTCCGCAAGGAGGTACTGGCAGACTTCGGGAAAGGCGAGGAAGACGACGGCCTCGCCTTTCGGGTGATCTCGAATTGCATGGTCCTCAGCGAGGGCGTTGATATGCCGAATGCGGACGCCGTGCTGATGTTCGGTGAAGGCGGCATGGTCGTCAATGTCCAGCGCCTCGGACGGGCCGTCCGCATGGAGCCCGGGGAAGGGAAGGAAGGGAAGATCGCACGGATTCTCGCGCCTGTTTTCCTCAAGCCCGGAGAAGAGCCAGGAGATATTCTTGAGTCCGATTCCTACGGGCCGCTGGTCAAGATTCTGACCGCGCTTCGCAGCCACGATGCGAAGGCCGTCGAGGCCCTCGCGGTGCCGCAGCGCTCCGGCAAGCGCACCAAGGGGCGCAGCGCTGAATGGGCGTCCCGGCCTGGTGAGGGCGGGTCAGGCGGCGGTGGAGGGGGCTCCGGTGAGGGGGCGTTCACGCTGCCGGTCAGGTTCCAGTCGCGAGTGGACGAGAACGTGCTGGCCTTGTTCGTGGCCTCGCGTGTGCTGACGGGTGAGAATCAGCTCTGGCGGGAGGGCCTGAATCACGCGCGGCGGTGGTACGAGGAGACCGGTGGACTCGACGTTCCCTATTCCGCGATGGTCGGCGAGAACGGGAACTATCCGCTCGGGAAATGGCTTTCCGAGCGGCGCGGGGAGAAAGCGAACGGTGAATTGGCGCGTCACCGGGTCGAGATGCTGGATCAGCTCGGCATGATCTGGTCCGTCTCGGACGCGCGGTTCGAGGCCGGCCTCGACTGGGCGCGGGTCTGGGCGAAGGGGCACGGCGGCTCTTTGGCGGCGCCGGCGCGGGCCTCGGTCGGCGGGTATGCGATCGGCACCTGGCTCGCGGAGCTGCGGGCCGCCGCCCAGGTCCCGGCCGGAGAGCCCGGCTCGCTGGCGCCGGAGCGGCGCCGGGCGCTGGAGGAGATCGACCCGTGGTGGTGCCCCACGTGGCCGATCACCTGGCAGCGCACCTACGCCACCGCCCGGCAGTGGTGGCTGGAGTGCGACGGCGAGGTCGACTGGGCGCACTTGTCGGAGGAGACGGTGTTCGAGGGTGAGCAGCTCGGCCGGTGGGTGCTCGCGCAGCGGGCCGGCGCGCCCCGCCTGGAGGTGGAGCAGCAGGAGCTGCTGGCGGCGATCGGCATCGAGGCCGACCCCGAGCTGGTCGCCGCCAAGCAGGCCGCCGAGGCCAAGCCGAAGGTCTCCCGCGGCGACCGCTTCGCACAGGGCCTGGCGGCGCTGGGGCGGTTCGTGGAGCGGGAGCGGCACGTGCGGGTGCCCCGGCCGCACAAGGAGCCGCTGGCCTGGGTCGAGGGCACCGGGGACGTGGAGGAGGGCGAGGAGGAGGTGACGCTGGTCCACTTCCCGCTCGGCACCTGGCTCAACAACACCAAGGCCCGCCGGGACAAGCTCAGTGCGGGGCAGCGCGCGCAGCTCGCGGAGTTCGGGGTGGAGTGGGCGTAGCGGGGCTGTGCGGGCCGGGGCCGTGCCGTGCGGGTGGCGGCCTGCTGGGGCCGGATCGTCGTGGCGCAGCAGAAGGGCGGAGAAGGCTTTAGGCCTATCTCCGCCCATGCGGGCGGCGGTGTGACAGCACCGTGGTCGCCCTCGTGTTCGCCGAATCGTCGCTGGAGCTCCGTCCCGGGAAACATGACCAGAATGTCTTGTTCGGTGGGGGCCCACAAGTCCGTCTGGGGCAGAAACGCCGCCTGCGCTCAACGAGGCCGGGGCGAGGTGGTACCTGGTGATGCGCCGGTCCGGCCGCTGAGGTGCGAGAACGTTCTGGCCAGCAACGCTGCTCACGGGTGGGGCGTTTACGCCGAATGTCCCCTTCCGCTGCGAGGGCGCGGGGCCCGGCCGCGGCCAGGGTGTCGACCAGGCGGGAGACCGTGGGGTCGGAGGCCACCGGTCCGAACACGGCCGGCTCGGCCCGCAACATCGCGACATCGGCCAGGCAGTCCCGCCCAGGGCGACGGCGAGCGCGACATCCAGCAGGATCTTGCCCGGATCGTGCACCGCCCTCGGCTTGCGCCACGGCGCGAGCGCCGCCGCCAGCGCAGCGGCCAGCCCCGTCCTTCGGCCGTCTCCACCAGCAGCACGCCGCCGGCCTGCGAGACCACCCCGCTACCGCCACCAGACACACGCACACGCGGGTAGGACCCGATACGCTTACTCACCTGGAAAGTGCCTCCGACGGCGCGGGAACAAGGGCCTAGACAATCCTCATTCTCGCTGGTCAGAGGCACTTTTCGCTTATCTGATCACCTGTCGGACGGGCCGCTCATGAAAGCCCGAGGCTAGACGGAAGACTGACAGCCTGGTCGTCGTTGTCGTCGGGCTGGGCGAGGCGCTGACGGGTGCTCACGGGCCTCTCCCGGTGGTCGTGGTCGGGGTTGCTGCCTCTGAGGGATATCCGGCGCTCCCGACAGCCGCCAAGCCCGTTCCCGCCCGGATGCCGAGTACGAGCCTGAACGCCGCCCGTCGGCGGCCCGGATCCAGTTCCGCAGCGTCTCGGTGTTCACCCCCGGGTCCTCGGCGACCGACTTGATCGTCGCCGAGAGCCGGGACCGGTACAGCGCGACCGCGTCCGCCTTGAACTGCGGCGGGTAGTGCTTCATCACCATCTGTGCAGGACTCCTGTCCACCCGGACCATCAAGATCCAGGTGTCTCTGGTGTCCAACATCCGGAGTCAACGCCCGACAGCACCCAGGACGCGGCTGTTGATGGCGGGTTCCCCCATTAGGTGGCTTGTAGGTCATCCGCCGCGCCGTCCTCGCAGGCCTGCCCGATGAGGCAGACCTGGGGGCACTATCGGCGGTGTCGGCTGAGACGGATGAGGCCGAGCGGGGCCAGGAGTAACCAGTTCCCTACCGAGTGGACGCGCAGCACCAGTGCTGGCGCGCCCCGCGAGATCGTCATCACCCACCTCGCCACAGGCTGATCGCCATCCTTGCCTGGGCGCGCACGTCATTCAGCGGCCTGTGTTCTTACCGGCTGTCGCACAAGAGGGAAGAGCAATGTCCTTTCGGAAGAAGAGCCTTTCCATCGCCGCCGTTGCGGCGATGACCGTCCCGATGAGCATGGGCATGATGTCTGCCGCGCATGCCGCCCAGCTGCCCAGCAACTGTGTCCAGTCCGACACCGGTTTGGTGACGTGTACCTTCACGTCCCTCAACCGGGAACAGACGTTCCAGGTGCCGCAAAATGTGCTCAGCCTTCACGTTGTCGCCACCAGTGCCCAGAGCGGCTCTGGGAGCTATGGTGGCCGTTCGGGAGAGGGGGCCCGGGTGACCGCCGACTTTTTGGTGGGTGTGAAGCAGACGATCACGCCAGGTGAGACGCTCTACGTCGAGGTGGGTGGCAAGGGCACGGCCAAGGGTGGAGGCGGCTGGAACGGCGGCGGCAGTGCTGGTCATAACGGGGGAGCGGGTGGCGGCGGTGGCGGTGGTACTGACCTGCGCACGGTGGCAAAGCCAACCGACGGGTCCTCCGAGCAGGCGAGTCTTCAGTCGCGTTTCCTTGTCGCGGGCGGTGCGGGTGGCGGTGGCGGAGCCGCAAGCGGCGGATTCAAGGCGGGTCCCGCGACTCTGAACGGTGATGGTGGCAACGGTGGCCAGCCCGGGCAGGATGCGAACTGCGGGGGATCAACGGTTCCGGGTGGCGGGGCTGGCGGCCCGTCCGGGGGCGGGCACAACAGCTCCAACTCGGGGGGCGATGGCAGCCTGGGGCAGGGCGGTTCTTCGGGCAACCTTGGCGGTGGCGGTGGCGGTGGTCTCTACGGTGGCGGATCAGGGGCGCAGACCTCGTATCAGGGCTCAGTCATGGGCTCTGGTGGTGGGGGTGGGTCCAGCCTGGTTCCCGCGGGTGGCAGTGCTGCTGTCGCACTGGCTAATACGCCCGCATCCGTGGTGATCTCCTATTGGAGTGGAAAAGAGGTTTTCAGGTTCTCGGGCGGTGAGCAGCGGTTGGTCGTGCCGGAGGGTGCCACGTCTCTGACCGTGAAGGCGGTGGGCGCTGCGGGTGGCACCGGTTCGGGCCCCGAGGGCGGGTCGGGTGGTGATGGCGGTCAGGCCGTTGTGGAAGTACCGGTCGGACCGGGCCAGAAGGTGCAGGCCGGGCAGACGTTGTATGTGGAGGTTGGCGGGGACGGGGGTAACGCTGGCAGCAACGGTGAAGCCGGGGCCGGCGGCTGGAACGGTGGTGGCACTGGCGCCGCGACGGACGGCAGCCACGGGGAGGGCGGTGGTGGCGGCGGCGGTGCCAGCGACGTGCGGATCCTTCCTGCGGTCGATGGCGTCGCAAGCCTCGCCTCCCGTCTGGCCGTCGCCGCGGGTGGTGGCGGCGGCGGCGGTGCGGACGGCGGCCCGAGCCAGACCACGGGTGGCCGGGGCGGTGTGGGCGGTGCCGCCGGCCAGTCCAGCGGGCTTGACTCCGGTGGCCAGCCCGGAACCGCCACCACCGGCGGTTCCGGTTACGGCCCGGGTACTCTCGGTTCGGGCGGTTCCGCAGGGCAGAGCCACGGCTTCGGTGGTGGTGGCGGCGGCGGCGGCTTGTATGGTGGCGGCGCGGGGCAGAGCAGCATGACGGAAGGCCCACACAACGGTGGCGCCGGGGCGGGCGGCGGCTCCAGCTACAGCCCTGGCGGGACCAGCGGGACCGACAACACAGGAATCTCCGAAGTTGTGATCACCTGGTCATAGCCCCGATGGGCCTCAGCCCGGATCCACTGGGTGATCGTTGCCGGGGAGGCTCCGTAGAACGAGTTCACGGCGGGTACCGGCGAGGAGCGGCACCGGCTGCGGGCGTTCGTCGAACGGCACCGCCCCGGGGTCGGCGCCGAGGAGACCGCGGCGCAGCTGGCGGCCTGCGCCGCCGTGTGGGAGCAGGCCGGGCCGGGCGGCCGGGGCCGGGCGTGGGAGCGGCTCTGGTGCTCCTTCCCGCGGCTGCTGGTGGTCCTGATCGGCACGGCGGCCGCCGGGGTCCGCTCGGCGGTGACG
The DNA here is from genome assembly GCF_057220535.1 of Kitasatospora sp. NEAU-CNBT7. Classification (NCBI taxonomy): domain Bacteria; kingdom Bacillati; phylum Actinomycetota; class Actinomycetes; order Kitasatosporales; family Streptomycetaceae; genus Kitasatospora; species Kitasatospora sp. NEAU-CNBT7. The sequence continues at coordinate 6,754 of NZ_JBXQQB010000060.1, forward strand.
GACCTGCGCCTCGCCGCCGAGGAGAACCCGACCACCGCCGAAATGCTCGCCGCCGTCCCGGCCGGCGCCGCCCGGATCGAGGACCTTATCCAGCGCGGCCCGTCCGCACCCATCTGGCACCCGCTCAGCAGTGGCGGGCGGGCGTGCGGGTGGACGGAGCTGTAAACGGCGAGCGGAAGCCGCAGGGGGCCTGCCGCCGACCGGGACGGCTGCCCTCCTCCCCGCTCCCCCTCCCCCGGCCGGTGGCGCTGCAAAGCGGGGCCGCCGGGCCACCGCACAGCGGACAACCCCTCACGCCGTCGGCGCGCAGCATCAGGTGGCCGGGATCTTGTCACCGCTCCTGCTCTGCGCGCCGACTCTCCCACTCCCCCTCTTCGGCGCTCCGGCGGGCGGACTTCTTCCGGCCCGCCCCAAAGCTGCCGGTCGGAGCGGCGGGGTGTACCGGCCCGACGCCGAGGTTCTTCTGGACACCGCCGGCCAGGAACTGCTGGCCGCGATGTGCCGCACCGACCCAGGCAGTCTGGAACGGGCGCTGCCCGCTTGGGCCGCCGGACCGGCGGCCTTCCCCGAGGCGCCGGCGGACGGGCGTCCCCAGGCGCGCTGGCAACTGGGCTCGGCAGCAGTTGGCCCGGTCGCATACGCGTGCCGGCCGTGCACGACTCGGAGGGCTGGTCAGAGGGTGGCTGCGATGCGGTACCGCGAGGGGTGGCAGCGGGGCTGTCGGTACCACCGGCGGTGGTTGCTCGGTGCCGGTGACGGCCACGGCCTGGAGCATCTGGACATCGCAGGCTGTCCGGAGATCGTGATGGCGCAGCGGCGCTGGCCGGCGGTCGCCCGGAGGGCTGTGGCGGCTGGGGTGGAGCCGGGGGCGGTGTTCTTGGTGGCGCGGGCGGTGGTGTGCCAGTGGTGGGAGTTGGCGCTGGGGTGGGAGCGGGAGCGGGTGTGGCCGGCTCGTCTGCATACGCTGGCCGGCGGGGACGCGGGAGCGGGCGAGGGGTTTGGTGGTGGCGGGTGGTGGCGCGTGAGGCGGCGACGTTCCCTGAGGTCGTCGCCGTGGCCGAGGCCTTGGTCGATCCGGTGGTCACCGAGGGGGTGTGGCGGGACAGCGGCGGCGAGCGCGTGCGTCCCTTCCCTGCGGATGGTGAGTTCGCCCGGGAGCTGGGGCGCAGGCTCGGGCGGCCGTGGCTCGGTGAGGTGGACGCGGTCGCTGGCAGCGGAGCGCTGGTCAGGTGGCGGGGCGCGGTGGTGCGCCGGCGCCGCGGTGTCGGGAAGGTCGGCGAGCGGGGGCTGGACCCGTGGTGGCTCCCGCGCGAGGACCAGCCGGTCTCCGTGGCCGCGCACCTGAGGACGTTGGCGCAGCGCGCGGACGGCAGTATCGGTTGGCGTGTCAGCGTGCCCCGGGAGGAGCGTACGTGGATCGGCGAGAAGATCCGTGAGGCCACGGACCTGCTGGCCTTGCTGGACGTGCACGACACCGCGACCCTGGCTGTCGCTGCCCGGGAGCTGATCGGTGGGCTGCGGCAGGGTGCCGCCGCTCTCGATGAGGCCGTTGTCGCGGTCGCGAGTGCGGCGCAGCATGCGGGTGTTCCGTTGGAGAGCTTGAGCGCGTGGTCGGGGACGTCTGCGGAGGATCTCTCGCGAGGTGTCGTCCGGCACCGGGCTGACTTGAAGGAGCGGTACGGGTGACGGCTCCGCTATCACGCGGGGGAAGCTCCGCGGGGGGTGGTTTCGGCGGGGGTGGTTTCGGCGGGGCGTCGCTCGTGCGGGTGGGTGGTTGCCGTCCCGCTCTATCTGCTGCTTTCTCACGTACTTGACTGTCCGTCGTGGCGGACATGGGCGTGCCGGGACCGGCTGTCGCGGCGGATGGCTTCGAGGCGGTCTTCGCCGTAGCCGGGGAGCTTGAGCAAGAGCGGTGGCAGCGGGCGGCGGCGCGGGTGCGGTTCGAGGAGTTACGGCCGGTGTCGGCGTTCCCGCTGATTCCGGGCAAGCGGTGGGGACCGGGCTGGTGGTGGTCCGCCACGACCGGTGGGCACGTGGCCCACGGATCAGCGGCCATGGTCGTGCAGTTGATGCTGCTGGACCGCGACCCCCAGGTGGTGGGGATGGCCGGGCGCCCGCTGCGGGTGCTGTGGCGCGAAGGGGACGGCCGGGTGCGCTCCTGGGTACCGCAGGTGTTCGCCCGGTACGCGGACGGGACGGCGCTGCTGGCCGACTGCCCCGGTGCCCTGGTGCGGGCGGGGTGGCAGCGCAGCGTGCGGCCACGGCGGTGGGGTTGGCGTGCGCGCGGGTGGGGTGGGTCTATCGGCGGCTGCGGGCGCCGGATCCGGTGGTGGTGGGCAATGTGAGGTGGCTTGCGGGGTACCGGCATCCGCGCTTTCGCGGCGTAGCGGAGGTGGAGGGGGCGGTATTGGAGGCGTTCGCGTGTGAGCGGCCGCTGGTGGAGGGGGTGCGGGCGGTGGGCAATCCGCTGGTGGTGCTGCCGGTGGTCTACCACGCGCTGTGGGCGCACCGGCTGCGGGCGCCGCTGGACCGTCCTCTGCACGGCGGGGTGCTCGTCGGGCCGGGCCCCGCTTGGCCCGGAACTGGGGCTGGGGCTGTCGGGGGCGGCGTCGTGGGTGCGGGGGCGGGGCGGTGAGCCGGGCGGCAGGGGGCCGGCCGGTGCTGGCGGTGGGCGTCCATGTGGTCTTCGAGGGCCGGACCTGGCAGGTCGTCGGCGTGCAGGGGCAGCAGGTGCGGCTGGCCGACGAGCAGGGGGCGGCGGTGACACTGCTGGCGGGCTACCTGTTCACGGCCGCTGACTTCGCGCTGGCCGGTACCGCGGCCGCGGCGCCGGTGCCGCAGTGGGGGCTGTTCGCGACCGTCCCGCTGCGCCAGCAGGAGCGGGCCCTGGCCTGGCAGCGGCACATCCGGGAGGTGGAGACCGGGCTGCTCGACGCGGCGGCAGGCGGTGGGCGGGTGCCGAGGCCGGAGTACGACCCGGCCACCCGCACCCTGGCCCAGCGCGAGCTGGCCAAGGCGCAGGAGCTGTCCGCGACCGGGTTCGGGAAGACCACGCGCACCACGGTGCAGCGCATGCGCCTGGAGTACCGAAAGAAGGGCCTGTGGGGGCTGGTCGACCACCGCACCACCCGTACTTACAGTCCGACCGGGCGCGCGGATGAGCGCGTGGTGGCGGCGGTGCTGGAGGCGATGCGGCGCCAGCGCGGCCGCTCCAAGGGCACGGTCAAGGGTCTGCGGCAGCTGACCGCGCAGGTGCTGGAGGAGCGTCACGGCCCCGGCGTCGTCAAGGTTCCGGCGCAGGCGACGTTCTACCGCCTGGCGGCCGCCCTGGCCGACCCCTCCGAGCGGCCAGGCAGCCCGGCCCGCACCGCCGGCAAACCGGCCCGCCCCTACCGTCCGACCCGGGTGCTGCGGCCCGGCGAGCAGGTCATGCTCGACACCACCCGCCTCGACGTCCTCGCGGTGTTCGACAACGGCACCACCGGCCGCCCCGAGCTGACGATCGCCCTCGACGTCGCCTCCCGCTCGGTCCTGGCCGCCGTCCTGCGCCCGGCCGGGACCAAGGCGGTGGACGCCGCCCTGCTGCTGGCCGAGATGGCCGCCCCGCACCCCGTGCGCCCCACCTGGCCGCAAGTGCTGCAGCTGTCGCGCGCGCCGGTGCCCTACGACCTGCTGGTGGACGCCGACGCCCGCCTGCGGGACATGGCGGCCCGGCCGGTGGCCGTGCCCGAGACGGTGGTCGTCGACCGGGGGCGGGTGTTCGTCTCCGAGGCGTTCCTCGCCGCCGCCGAGACGCTGGGCATCAGCGTGCAGCCCGCTCCCCCACGCCAGCCCGCCGCCAAGGGCCCCGTGGAGCGCACCTTCGGCTCGATCAACAGCCTGTTCTGCCAGCACGTCGCCGGCCACACCGGCTCCGACCCCACCCGGCGTGGCCCGCGCGCCGAGACCGAGGCGTCATGGAGCGTGGCGCAGCTGCAGGACCTGCTGGACGAGTGGATCACCACCGAGTGGCAGAACCGGCCCCACGAAGGACTGCGCCACCCCGGCATGCCCGCCGTCGCGCTGTCCCCCAACGAGATGTGGGGCGCGCTGCTCGGTGTCTGCGGCCACGTCCCGCTCCCGCTGACCGGCACCGACTACGTCGAGCTGCTGCCCGTGGTGTGGAAGCCGATCACCGAGCGGGGCATCCGCCTCGACCACCGCACCTACGACCACCACGCCCTCAACCCGCACCGCGGCCGGCCCTCCGGTATCGCCGCGCAGAAGGGGCGGTGGGAGGTCCACCACAACCCCCACGACCAGCGTCAGGTCTGGGTCCGCCTGCCCGACGGCCAGTTCACCGCGGTGCTGTGGATCCACGCCGAACACGTCCACCAGCCGCTGGGCGATGACCTGTGGCAGCACCTGAAGGAGACGGTGGGGCGCCGGGGCAGCCGCGAGCAGCACGAGGCCGACCTCGTGCAAGCCTTGGACGATCTTCTGTTCAAGGTCCGCACCGGCCAGGCCAGCGCCCGGGAGCGGCACCTCGCCACCCTCCAGGCACCCGCCGCGCTCCCCCACAACCTGACCCCCGGCTCGGCTCCGGGAGAAGTCTGGATCGAGGGTCAGGACCGGCCCGGGCGGGCCGCTGCCCCCGATAGGGCCGCCGGACAGCCACTTCCGGGCGGGCGGCACGGTGCCCCGGGCCAGGACCGTAGGCCCCCCGCTGGCGGCGGGATCCCCGGGCCCGCCCGCGCGGAAACCGGCGACCAGCCCGGCAGCGGCCAGGCCCCGGAGCCGACCGTCACGGCGCAGGCCGGCCCTGCGGGACCGCGGTCTGCACCCTGGCAGAGCCAGAGCGGCGGCGACGGAGAGGCCGTGCGGGGCGGATGGCCGGGCGAGGAGAGCCTGGACGAGCTCGACACCGACGAAGACGACGAGGACCTCGACGGCCAGGGCGCGTGGCCCGAAGAAGAACAAGGGGGCGCCTTCGCCCTGTACGACGCCCGCAAGGAGGCCGAACTGTGGTGACCGACGACCCCGCCGACATGGCGGGGCCCGGACTGGACGCGTCCCCCACCACCTGGGAGCTGTTCCGCCGCTTCGCCGACGACCCGCCCCCACTGCCCCCCAAGCCCGGCGATCCGCCGCGCACCATCGAGCAGCGCCTGGCCTACCACTCCCGCTTCGTGACCGTCCGCACCCCCGCCGTCCTCAAGACCTTGCTGGAGGTCCGGACCCTGATGGCGCTCGGGCGCTACCAGCAGACCACCGCCCGGCCCTCACTGATCGTCACCGGACCGACCACCACCGGCAAGACCACCGCCCTCCTGGAGGTCGGCCGCACCTGCCACCTCGCCGAACAGGACCGGGCCGGCCACGTGGCCGGCCAAGTACCCGTCGCCTACCTGCTGGTCCCACCCGGCGCCAGCGCCAAAGCCCTCGCGCTCGAGTTCGCCCGCTACCTCGGCATCCCCGTCTCCGCCCGCATGACCCAGGCCCAGATCGCCGCAGCCGTATGCCACACCTACAACACGGTCGGCGTGCGGCTGGTGATGATCGACGAGATCCACCGCCTCAACCCGCGCACCAGCACCGGCGCCGAGGCCGCCGACTTCCTCAAGGACCTCACCGAGCGGATCTCGGCGACCTTCGTGTACGCGGGCATCGACGTCACCGCCACCGCCCTGTTCACCGGCACCGCCGGCGCCCAGCTCGCCGGCCGCGCCGGCCTGATCGACTGCGACCCCCTACCCGCCGTGGCCCGTACAAGCCACACCGGGCCCGGCGGCAGTGCCACGGCGCGCGACCGAGGCAGCAGCGACAGAAGCGAGGAACCGGCGGGCAGCGAGAGCAATACCCGGCGGGGAAGGAACGGGAGCAGCACAGACGGTGCCGGTGAGAGCGGGAAGGGCACGGTGTTGATCCGGCCCTTTCGCGAGACGGTGGCCGCGATGGAGAACGCCCTCGACCCGCAGCACCACCGCCCCGGCAGCCTCGTGCACCTGGCCCCCTACCTGCACGAGCGCACCGCCGGGCGCATCGGCAGCCTCTCCCGCCTGCTGCGGCGGGCCGCGATCACCGCCATCCTCGACGGAAGCGAGAAGGTCACCCGCTCCGGCTTGGACGCCATCGCCCTGGACCACCTCGCCGAAGAGCACTACCGGCCCCACACCCCCAGCCGCCGGACCTCCCGCGCCAACGCTCCCGCCCGGCGTTCCACATGACGTCCCGCCGGATGGCCCGCCCCGTCAGGCCGCCCGGGACCGGCGCCCTGTTCCTGGAAGCTCTCGCGGCATCCGAGGCGCGCTCCCGCGGCGCCACCGCGACCGCCGGCCCCTCGCCGGTCCCGGAAAAGCCCCGCGCACCACGGCCCCTGAATCCGGTCCACCCGCCGACGGCCGGAGCCGTGCGGGTGCGGCCGATCCCCCACGAGAGCACCGCCTCCTACGTGAACCGCCTCGCCCACGCCTACCGCACCACCACCGCCCACCTCCTGGACGCCCTCGGCATCACCCTCACCAACGCCCGCAGCAGCGGCACCGGGGTCGGCACCGCCGAACTCCACCTCGACGCCGCGGCCCAGCACCAACTGGCGGCCTTCGCCCGCACCCCGCTCGGAGACCTCAGCCGGGCCCTGCCCCACCTGGCCGACGACCGCACCCGGCCCCTCTCCCCCTACATCGGCGCTCCCCGCGCCACGACAGCCGGAAACCCACCGCCGCCCGCCGGCCTCTGGCAACGGCTCGAGCCCGGCGAACAGTCCGTCCTGGCATGCCCCGCCTGCACCCTGCGCCACACCCGAGGAGCCACCAGCCGCGCCCACATCCACCCGCCCGCACACCAGGCCCTGTGCCCGCGCCACCGGCACTGGAGCCTGGACCCGGACAACCACCTGACCACCATCGCCCTGCCGGAACTGCGCCAGGCCCACCGCGACCACCAGCGCCTGCTCCGCCACCAGGACGCCGCCAACGCCACCATCTGGGCCAAGGCCATCACCACCCGCTGGTACGACCAGCAGACCGTCCTCACCACACGCTGGCAGCACCGCCTGAAGCGCCTGGCCGACACCAACCCCCACGCCACACCCGCCGGAAGGTCGTGGGCCCTGTACGCGCGTGACCTCGTCACCTACCCCGAGACGGTCGTCCTCGCCCGCTCCCTGGCCACCACGCGCCTCCCCCACCGGCCACGGCAGGACACCGGCCCCGCCCCGCATCCCGCGGTCACCGCGTTCTGCCGCCACACCGCCCACCGCCTCGGCATCGCCCGCCTCGCACCCCCACCCGGCGACCTCCTGTGGACCTGGATCCACCGAACACCAGCACGCAACGACTGACCAGGCCGCTCCCCACCCGCATCAGGCCGAAGCGAACGCCTCCAGACACTCCCCTCCGACACACCACGATCGTTAGGGTCTGCCCATGGCAGCGCGCTTCCACCGCATCGAGGCTCTCTTCGGCGGCCGACTCGACCAGGTCACCTTCACCCAACTCGCCGCTCTGGTCGGCAACACCGACGCCTTCGAGGACGAAGACCTCGACTACAAGTCGATCCACTACGCCCCGGACAAGAAAGCCGAACTGGCCAAGGACGTGGCCGCGATGGCGAACACCATCGGCGGCGTCCTGGTCCTCGGGCTCGCCGAAGACCGAAAATCCCGTTGCCCAAGCGCTGTCGTCCCGGTGGAGCTCACCGACGGCCGTCTACGCCAGATCCGGGCCACAGTCGCCTCCAACCTACGACCCGCCCCACGGATCGAACTGATCGCCAAGGAAGACGCACCCGGATCCAACCAGGACATCCTCCTGATCGCCGTCCCCCGCAGCCCCGACGCACCCCACGCCGTCATCGAACACAACCAGGACCACCGACTCGCGTACCCCTACCGCGACGGCGACACCACCCGCTGGCTGACCGAAGCCCAGGTCGCCACCTCCTACAGGCGCCGCTTCCAGGAACTCACCGACCGCAGCGACCGCCTCTCCCGCATCGAAAACGACATCGAGGACACCACCGATAACCTCGCGCCTTACCTCCACCGGGTCGGCGGACACGCACTGCTGACCGTATCCCTGGTCCCCGACGTCCCCGGCGACATGGTCATCGACAACCGCACCATCCGAACCGTCAGCGAGCAAGAACTACGGGCCGCTCCCCTGATCGGACGCACCAGCGCGCCCTTCACCCAGACCCGTGTCGGCCACCGCCGCATCGTCCTGCTGGACCACGGGCAGCCCCCGGACTACGTCGCCGAACTCCACAGCGACGGCTCCGGCGCCTGGGCTGTCCCCGTGCCCACATGGCCGCTGGCGACAAGCGAGGCCAACCCCTGGGGTCACGGCGCCGACACCGACGCCATCGTCACCCTCGTCCTGGCCGCCCTGCGCCACCTCGCCCGCCATGCCGTGACCCGCACCGGGGCCAGTGGCACCACTGCCCTCCGCGCCCGACTCAGCAGCCGTACGCCCACCAACTCACCCGTCCTGCTTCCTGGTACCACTCCCCTGTGGCAGGCCCTCCATCTCGCTCACCAGCGCCTCTCCGGGGATGCGAGCGGAGTGCAGGTAGGAACCACGGCCCAACGCACCGCTGCCGGGCAAGCCCACGCCCTTCTCGACGACCTCGCCGACGGAGGTGCCCTGCTCCTCCAAGCCGCGTCCCTGCTCATCGGCGACCTCTTCCAGCACTACGGCCTCGCCGAAGCCCCCAGATCACCCGCGACGGAACCCTCAACGCCGCTACCTGGGCCGAACCCGAACGCACCCTCGTCACCACCTGGGCCAAGCAGGCCAGCATCACCGTCCAATGACCCGCCGCTCGAAGACGAGACACAACGCCAACCGGACCACTGCCACCCCGGTTCTACCGGCGACCTCCTATGGACCTGGATCCACCACACCCGTATCAGCTGACCGCCGGGCCAACCGACACACCCACCACCTATGGGACTACCAGCAGACCAGCAGGAAACCCCAGCACACCTCAGACAACCCGCGATTCCCGACCCATCGTCAACACCCGCAGATCAGAACCCCGGAAGGCGGCACCACTCAACAGAAACGATCAAGAAAACGGGCTCCAACCCCCTGGAGCGGCCCCACAACGCCCTCATTCAAACCACAACACCCCACGTCACAGGCCTACATCACAACCGAAATACCGACCGGTCAGGGTCTATCAGGATTTCGGTGTACGGCACCCGTTTGGGCTAGGTGTTGATCTTGCTGTGGGGTGTGGGCCGGTTGGCTCACACTCGTCCGGCTGACAGGCGTCCGTCGAAGGCGATGTCGAAGGCGTTGAGGGCGCCGAGCCAGCGGTTGCTCCAGCGTTGGCGGCCGCGTCCGGTGGGGTCGAGTGCGAGAGTCGCCAGGTAGAGCCGTTTCATCGCGGCCTGTTCGTTCGGGAAGTGGCCGCAAGCGGTCGCTGCCCTGCGGTAGCGGGAGTTGAGGCTCTCGATGGCGTTGGTGGTGCAGATGATCTTCCGGATCTCGGTGTCGAAGCCGAGGAAGGGCACCATCTCGGGCCAGGCCCTCTCCCAGAGTTTCACCACAGCCGGGTAGTTCGCCTCC
>NZ_JBXQQB010000061.1:0-16154 GCF_057220535.1 Kitasatospora sp. NEAU-CNBT7
CCCTGCTCCAGGGAAGTGCACACCCGTCGGGTTATTTCCCTGGAGATTCGAACAGATGACCACTACCGTGCGACCGATGAGCACAACCGCGCTGGTCCCCGCCACGTTCCACCCTGAGATCCGGATTGCGATCAGCCTGCGTCTGTCCCGTGCGGACGACGCCTCTACCTCGCTGGACGTGCAGCGCAAGGCGTGCCACGACTCCATCCGGGCCGCCGGGCACGACCCGTCCAAGGCGGTCGAGTTCATCGACTACGGCGTGTCCGGCGCTACGCCGCTCACCGACCGCGAGGGCATGTCGGAACTCATGGCCTACCAGCCCACCCACGTGTGGGCGTGGAAGCTGGACCGCTACAGCCGTAGCGTGCGGGAGTTCCTGCACCTGGTCGAGTGGGCGGAGACCCCGAACAAGCGCGTGATCCTGGCCACGGCGGACGGCTCGCTGAACACGGGCACCCCCGGCGGACGCCTGATCGCGCTCATCCTGGTGGCGCTCGCGGAGTGGGAACGCCAGATGATGACCGAGCGCATCCTTGCCGCCCACCAGGAGCGGCGGGAACAGGGTCGGTGGATCTCCGGGTTCGCGCCGTTCCCGTTCATGACCGTGCGCGAGAACCCGAAGGCCCCGGCCTACCTGGACGCGGACAGCGAGATGATCCCGCTGGTCATCAAGGCAGTTGGGGAGTTGCTGGCGGGCGGAACGCTGGCGAGCACGTCCAAGCCGCTGCCGATCGGCCGCCAGCAGTGGAAGAAGCTACTGTCCGGCGTGACGCTGCGCGGGTGGCGCAAGCACAAGGGCGAGCTGATCGTGAAGGACGACGGGGTCACCCCGGTGCAGTTCGCCCCGGAGGTGCTGGACGCAGTGACCTTTGCGCGGGTGCAGCAGCGACTCAAGGAGCTTGCCCGCACGGAGAACGCACCCCGCTCGGACGCCCCATTCCTGGCCGGGTTCGTCGTCTGCGCGCAGGCCTGCGGCTTCAACGGCGGCAAGTCGAGCAAGAAGAAGGCTCTGTACAAGTGCGAGAACGGGCACGGGTCGATCATGGCGAGCATCCTTGAGCCCATGGTGGACGCCGCGTTCTGCGAGCGGTTCGGCGGCGAGCAACTGATGCGCGCCGTTCACACGGGCGGCATCGACCACTCCGGCGCGCTCGCCGATCTCGCGGCGTCTCAGAATCGGGTGATCGCTGCCATTGCCAAGGTCGAGGGTCCCGCGCTCGAAGCGTTGACCGCCAAGCTGACCGAGATCACCGAGAGCACGGCGCGGCTCACGGCCGAACACGACCCGACCGTGACCACCACGTACGTGCCGCTCGACTCCACCCTGTACGACGCGTGGGAGGGCAGCGACGAAGAGACTCAGCGCGTCCACCTCGCCGAGAAGGGGCTTCGGGTCACGATCCACCCGCAGGGCACACCCGGCGGGCGTGTCACGATCGAGTGGAGCAAGCCCCCGAGGGAGAAGCGCAAGCCCACCCGGCCGGTCACGGTCGCGGAGCGCCGCGCAATAGCCGCCTGACGGCCCGTACGGCGAAGCCAGAGCCCCGGCAGGTCCCACGAAGACCGCCGGGGCTCTTTCGTGCCCGCAGCAGGCCGCTCAGGGGCTCGCCGGTCAGCGGCGGGACCTCGGGTGACGTGGTGACGGTTCTCGGGCTTGTTCTGGTTCTCTCTGACATGTCTAGAGAGAACTGAAATCCGCCTCTCAACCGTCACCACGTCACCTCGCCGTGCCGGAGCAGCGCGGTGGGACCGCCAGGGTGACGGGGTGACGTTTGAGGCGGTGGTTCTGGTTTCTCTTAGATCCCGCGCAGAGAAGAGAACCCAGAATCACCCCGCTGAACGTCACCCCGTCACCTGCGTTGGTCGAGACGCGCACGGGCGCCGCCGCCGTGGCGGGCGGACGCGGACGGAAGATCTGCTCTCCCTAACCAGTGAGAGGCAGGAAGCAGCGTGTAGGAAATTTCTGGTCCCCCAACATGATGGGCCCGCGCTGTGCCGCCTGCGGGGCACACCTTGCCTCCCGGACTTCGGAGCCAGCGTGGCGGAGGTGACGGCGAGGGCTTCGCCGGCTGAGCGTCACAGGGGCGCTGACCTGGGAGTTGTGATGAGTGACGCCCTGGATGCCAAGTCAGGTATCCCTATGGAAGTCCTAAGGGGATAGCCGCCGGACCGCTTCGACCGTCATTCGTCACGTCGCCAAGTGAGACGCAGATCACATGTCCGAGATTGCCCGAATGCCCCAATATGCGGGCCATCTGCCCACTCTCCACAGCAGTAGAGGGAGAAACCGTCGGTCCCTACAAGCCCGGCGAGGGGAATTCGTCCCCCTCTCCTATCTTCGGGCCCTCGGCGTATCAGTCATGGCAACCAGGAATCCCGTGCACTCAAGTACCCGTGCGATCCCGGCCCAAGGAATCCCTCCCCGTCCACTACAGGGTGAGAGAGGAATCGTCCCTCCCTACTTGGGGCAGGACAAGCAATCGTCCCGCCCCACGTGGAAGCAAGGGACGCGCGACGACCGAGCAGACCCCACTGTCCGCCCAACCACCAACAGCCTTGGAGGCTTCGAGATGAACACCGACCACGCCCGTGCGCTTGAGCTGATCCGCAGCGCAGAGGCGATCGTTCTGCGGGCCCTGTCCGGCGATGCGGCGGCAGCCGGCGAAGCGCACCGCCAGGCCACCGAAGCCGCGCGCCTGCTGGCACCCACCCGGGACGGCGGTCCCTGCCAGCGCGAGGGCTGCCCCAACCGGGTCGTCAACCGCACGATCGGACGCCGCCGCCTCTACTGCTGCGACGCATGCCAGCAGGCCGCGTACTGGGCCCGCAAGGCGGACGCCGCGTAGCCGCCCCACCGAACATACGCACGTGAGTATGTCGGCACGTTGAACACCGTCACGTGACGATCTTCGCCCCTCCCGACCCGGGCAGGGGCTTTTCCATTCCACCCGACAGGTGGCCTACCGGAGGTAGCACCGTGATCGACCCTGGCAGCTTCGCCTACTCCTACGAGGACAGGGAGACCAAGAGGCTCCGTTTTCGCGCAGACGCTTTCCAGTACAGCGCCGCTATGGAGCGGCTTGCCGAGATGAAGCGCGACCGCCCCGAGCAGTACGACCAGATGGGCGCTGTCGCTCACCTGTCGCTCGGCCACTACGAGGCCGCGAAGGCTGCCGCCGTGCAGCTCGGCCGCGACGTCTCCGCCCCTACCGATCGTGAGGTCTGACCATGAGCAACGACGTTTCCCGAGCCGCTGACAAGCTCGCCAAGCTGCGCGCACAGGCCGACCGGCTCGCTGGTCCAGTGGCGGATGCCGAAGCCGCCCTGGTGGCCGCCCAGGAGGCTGAGCAGGCCCGCCGCGCCGAGCGCGCCGCCGAGTACGACCGCACATTCCTCAAGACGTGGACGGCGCAGGCCAGCGAGCGGTCCGACCGGGGCAATGAGCTGCACGCGGAGTTCCTTGAACTCCTGTCCGCCGAGCCGTGGTTTCAGGCGTACGTCGCACACCGTGCCGAGCGGTACAAGCGCGAGAAGATCCTGACCGCCGCGCAGAGCGCACAGGCCCACCTCGGCGAGGCGCGAACTGTCCCCGAACAGCGCTGGTACGACCTGCGCATCATCGAGGACGTCACCAGCGCTGTGGACAATGCCGCTGCGGCAATCGGCGCGGCCTACGCCGAGGAACTGGACACAGCCCGGAACGCCTACATCGAAGCGGCGGACTGACATGGCCGTTGACGCACTTGACCCCGGCCCGGACGGAACCTATCCGCACTTCCCTCGGGATGCGCGGGGGCGGCCCGTGTGGTCGGATTCCCCAACCGGCCTGCCAGTGCTAAATGGTGGGGCGCCGATGCCGCGCGGAGTCCAGCAGATGCGCGACCCGAGGAACCCCGGCCGGCTGCTGGCCGTGGACGTGACGCCGAGGCGACAGGACGGCGAACCGATCAACCCGCCGGTCTTCCCTCCGGGCGCTCCGGCATGAGGCGCTGGTCCGACACACGGCCAACCATCCCGCCCGCCGCTCACCAAGTGGGAGAACGCGTGGACCTTGTATAGCACTTGCCGCCGGGAAAGACAGCGGCCGACTTCGGATCCTTGGCCGTCGGTCCCAGACTGGCTCACTTTCGCGCCCACCAGGCGGTGAACGCCGTACCTCCTGCTGCCGTTGCCGTGACGAGCCACGGAGGGATGCGCTGGATAGTCAAGTGGATTCCACCGAACCGAAGCTCGAAGGCAGGTCGGGGTGTGCGTTCAGGCATGGCTGCTCCGGTCCAGGTTCCGCACTGGATACGCGGTTCTCAATGGGGTCATCGACTACTCCATTGGAGCGACGAATCTCCGATATGGCAAACACTCGCGCCCGCGAGTACGCCGAATGGCGGGCGAAATCAGGCCGCCCTCTATCTTCCGTACCCGTCAATCCAACTGAAATACCCCAAGCGTAACTTGATGAGACAAAAGGTTCTTATGCCGCGTAGACCCCGCCCCCCGTGCTCAGTCCCGGGTTGCCCCGAGCTGACCACGGGCGGACGCTGCCCCGCTCATGAGCGCGAGGCGACCAGGAACCGCCAGACGCCAGGCGGCAGCGCGTACGGCCCGAACTGGCCCAGGGTTCGCCGGGCTTACCTCTACGCGAACTCGTGGTGCCTGCTGTGCGGGCGAGTCGCCACCGTGGCGGACCACTTCCCGAAATCCCGAAAGCAACTTATCGCGGACGGCGTTGCCAACCCGGATGTACCGCAATACCTGCGCCCATTGTGCACGCCGTGTCACAACAAAGAGACGGCGAGAAATCAGCCAGGCGGATGGGCTGCGGCAAACGTCAAGCCAATTCGCCGCTGACCCGACCCAGGCGGGGTGCCCCCTGAGTCGTCTGAGATTGCACGGCAGGGAGGCAAAAAACTCTCGCCGGAGCTGCGGCCGTTTTTGGCAGCCCGCCGTGCCCGCCACGGAATGCGAAAGGAGACCATGGCCGACCGATACCGACCGAAACCATCAGCCGCACGGGCCCGAGAGGGAAACCCGTCCAAGACCGAAATCAAAGAGGGGGTGATTGTCCCGCGCGCCGTCCTCGCTGAACCCAACTGGCGAGAGATCTTCAAGGACTCACCGGCCACCGAGACGCAGCAAGCGAACATCCGGTGCAGGGAAGTCGCGTCCGCCGAGTGGCGGCGCGTCGTGCCGATCCTCGAAGTTGCCGCCGGTCTCGGCGAAGTGGATCACTCGACCGTCAAGGATCTGTGCGTCTGCGTCGCCCGGATCGACCAGGCCGAGCGGGACCTGTCGACACGCGGGCTCATGGTCACCGCCGAACGCGGCACAGTGAAGAACGGCGCTGCCACCATCGCAGCACAGTACCGATCCCAACTCTCCCGCTATATACGAGAGTTGGGGCTATCGCCGAGTGCTCGGGTGGCGATTGCCCCGCCGGAGTCCGGCGACGACTCCGATATCTGGGACTGACCGGTCCCGAGCACCATGACGGCCCCCGTCCCTTCCTCCCTCAGCGGGTGGTTGGGGCGGGGGCCCTTCGTCGTCCGCGCCCTACCCCAGGTAGGGAGTCGCCCGGTGCTCAAGGAAGTGCCGAAGCCGGAGTTGCTGGGTGTGGTGCATCGGCAGGTCGCCGATGTCGTCCGGAGCTACGAACTGGAGATCGGTCGACTCGTCGGAGATCCGGAGTTCACCGCCCGTGATACGCGCGGTGAAACAAACATTGAACTGTTGCCGCACCTCGCCATCCGAGTAGGAGATCACGTGTCGGGGATCGGTGTACGTGCCGACGAGTCCAGTGATCTCCACATCAAGGCCGGTCTCTTCGCGGACCTCCCGAATCGCCGTTCCCGGAAGAGACTCACCAAGATCCATCGTGCCGCCCGGCAGCGCGTACAGACCATTGTCGGTGCGCCGTTGGAGCAGGACGCGCCCTTCGTCATCCGTCACCACTGCGGACGCTGCCACCACCAGCCGGTTTGGCATGGGCGCGTTGGGATCGTCGTAGAACTCGGTGCGTGCCACGTGATCAGCTCTCCTCAACCGGCAGGGCGGCGTTCCACACTGCGTCGAAGCTCGCAGCATAGGTGTCAAACAGCGTCCCTGCCCCGGTTCGGCGCAGGTGCCAGACCGGCGCTCCGAAGGCGTTGACCCCCCACACATGGGCGTTTACCAGCACCTGGTCATCTGCGCGGTAGAGGCTGTTGTAGAGCGTGGTTCCGTGGGTGCGGATCTCGATGCCGGGCGTGCCGAGCAGCGGGCGGTAGTGCATGAGGGCGAGCCTGCACCGGGACTCGATGCCGTGGCCGAACCTCTCTTCTTCCCCGCGTTGCTTGACGTTCTCACTGTCGGCGGCGCCGAGGGCGATCCGGACCACGCATCCTTCGGCGGCGCGCTCACGAAGTAGATCGTTAAGCCGGGGATACGCCTCGTGAAGGAATACGGCAGCGTAGACCAGCACGTCGATGCGCTCCGTGGCCTTTCCGAGCAAGTCCACGAAGACGGATACCGGTAGATCGGCTCGCTGTTCGTACAGGGCGACCAGTTCAGGGCTTATCGCGCGTGCGGCGCGCGGCTGCCGCAGACTCGGCCACAGTGCGAACATGTCTTCTCCGAGGGCTTCGGCAGCCAAGCGGGCTGTACCTAACCGAGGCGTGCGGTTCTGATTGGCCCACCGCTCAACCGACTTGGTGTCCACGCCGGCTCTCTCGGCCAGGGCTGAACACGTCCAACCTCCCGACGCCATAACGTCTTTCAGTCTCTCGTTCGGCATCTCGTTTGTCTCCCCACACATCACGGACCTTTTGTAGGGACGTTCTACCGCACGAGGGACGTTCTGAAGTGTCCTTTGAGCGAGGTTCCACCGTCCCGGGTGACTGCCAGATCTTGGTGTCAACTCGGCGGAGGAGAGGAGCGGGGCCGATGGCGACGCGCAGGACGACCCGAGGGGCGATCTACCTACCCAAGGTCGGAGAGGTGGTCCGGGACCGCGCCCACCAGGGCGCGGAGGGCACCTACATGGGCACCGTGGGCGGCATGGTCTATCTCCGCCCCCGAGGGGGTGGGAAGGAGTGGGAGACCTACCCGACCGAGATCGAAGCTTTGCCGGGTGTGCCGGAGCTGATCCCTGTCATGCATCCGAGCGCCCCGCGCCGGGCGCCGGAGCTGATCGGGTCGTGAGGCCCTCTCGCCTGGTCATCATGGGTCGTGTGCTCCGGGCGCTGGTGACCGAACCGCGTAACACGGTCGCTTGGATGTGGGGTGCCCACATCCAATTCGCTTGGCCTGTAACGATGTTCAGTCCCTACCGAAGGACGCTTGCCCGGCGGATGAAGCTCCGCCGGAAGCTCGACCAGCAGATGCGCACTTGCGCCCGACTATCCACCGGCGGCGCTGATGCCTGATCCCTATGAGTCACCAGTGTTCGGCATCGGCGGCCTCTGGGCGGGCCAGCGCCGGGCCCGGACCGGGCTGCCCCCGCCTGTTCCGTGGTGGGCGCAGGGGCGGCCCGTGTGGGCCCCGGAGAACGAGGAAAGGCGCGCCTGTGGCGGTTCGCAAGCGGTACCGGTTTCTGAACTGGACCGTCACTCACGACAGCGCGCCCGACGCGCCCCCGACATGGCACATGTTCCGGTGTCTCGGGGAGGACGAGGACGGCAAGCCGTGCGGCGCGGAAGGGCCCGTGATCGAGGACTTCCAGGAAGCGCAGCGCTGGCCGTTCGAGCACCTGCGGGAACATCAGGACCACCGCAGCTTCGCGCATGTCGCCGAGGTGCCGTGGCTGATGATCCCCGAGGAGGAACCGTCGTGACCGGAGCCGACCAGGACGAGTATCGGCGCGCCCGGAGCGAGCCGGTCAGCCGGCGGGCCGCTTACGGGGTGTCGGTGGCTGCTGTGGTGCTGCTCGCGGTGACGTTGCTCGCGCTGGCCCGGCCGCACTGACTCAAGACTCCCGCTCCGGCCGTCATCCCTGGCAGGCAGCCGACCGGAGCGGGCTCCGCAACACCGCACGACCCGGACACCGACCGGCGGTCCGGCCCGACACGATGTGAGGAGTTACCAGTATGAGTACTCCGACCGAGCGCCCGCCGGGCGACACCGGACCCGGTACCACGCAGGGCACGGCGCGAAGCTGCGCGCGGCCCCGGCAGCGCACCAACTAGCGGCACCAACTAACCGACAGAAGACAGGAGTTCACGCATGGCATGGGGTAGGAGCAGCGGCGGGAGCGGCGGGGGCGGCAAGCACGGCGGGGGTTCCGGCTCCGGCTCGGGCGGCAGTCAGCAGGACGACTCCAGCAGCGGCAACAAGCACGGCGGTGGCGGGTCGGACGAGGGTGGTAACACCTCGGACGGCCAGGGTCCGGCGACGGGCCGCTAACCGGTGAGCAGCGAGCACGAAGCGGAGGCCGGTCGGACCCGGCTGGCCTCCGCGCTCATCGCCAACGGGTCATTGACTACGGACTGGCTGCCTGCCTACAACGCCGTGCCGCGTCACCTGTTCGTGCCTGACACGATCTGGCCGGGACAGGCGGACGGTGTGCGCCAGGGCGAGGCGATCAACAAGAGCATCAACCCCGCCGAGTGGTGGAACGCTGTCTACTCGGATGTACCGCTCACCACACAGTGGGACGACGGAGAGCATGCGGGCAGCACGCGCGGCACCATGCCCACGTCGTCCAGCAGCATGCCCACCATGGTGTTCTCGATGCTCAATGCCCTCAGCGTCGAGGACGGCAACACGGTGATGGAGATCGGCACCGGAACCGGCTGGAATGCCGCTCTCCTGTCCCACCACCTCGGGTCGGGCAGCGTCGTCACCGTCGAGGTGGACGAAGACAGCGCGGCCAGCGCGCAACGCCGCCTCGCCCGTGCTGGGTACTCGCCCGTGCCCGTGGTCGGGGACGGGGCAGAGGGGTACCCGAAGGCGGCACCGTACGACCGGATCATTGCCACCTGTTCGGTCGGGAGCCTGCCGTACACGTGGGTCGAGCAGTCACGGTCCGGCGGGGTGGTCGTCGCGCCGTGGGGCCCGGAGTACGGCGGCGAAGCAATCGTCCGGCTCGCGGTCGGCGACGACGGGAAGGCATCCGGACGGTTCGTCGGGTCATCAGCGTTCATGCGGCTCCGGCAGCAGCGCACCGACCAGCCGAACAGCCTTGCCTACCTTTCGGCGCCTTGGCCGGCTGACGGGGTTGCGTCCTCAACTTCACTATCCCCGGAGCTACTTGGTGGATGGCAGGAGATGTTCGCCATCGGGGTTCAGGTGCCCGGCGCGTTTCCCCTGATCGAGCGGTACGACGACGGGTCTTACACGCTGTGGCTGCACGACACGGCCGTCACGTCGTGGGCTACGGCCGACTGGGAGCCCGACAGAGAACGCTACGAGGTGGTGCAGTCCGGCCCCCGCAGCCTCTGGGGCGAAGTGTCCACCGCATGGCACTGGTGGGACGACCAGGGCCGCCCCGGGTTCAACCGCTTCGGGCTCACGATCACCCCGGACGGCCACACCGTGTGGCTCGACAGCCCGGACAACCCGGTGCCCACCCGAGCCTGACCCCGTACGCGCAGAGCCCCGACCCCTGATCCCGGTAGCAGCGGAACCAACATCAGGGTCGGGGCGTCGGCGCAGAATTCGGCAGGCGGGCGAGGGCAGTGTGACGGTAGTCTCATCTGCCATGGCTGACTCTCTCAACATCGAACGGTCCTCCGGCTTCGACGACGCCGACAACCTCGTGATCGAGATCCCTGCAAGCGTTTGGGCCACGCTGAACTCTGAGAACGAGTGGGAAGGGAACGAGGCGGACGGCGAGGTGACCTCCGGGTCGCTGAATCTCTGGAAGGTGAAGATCCGGATCGGAGGCTGACACCGGCCCTTCTGGCCCCGCCCTCTACTGGCCCTTGCTGGCTGGGGCGGGGCTTCGTGCTGCTCAGGCGGATGCCACTCCCCGAGTATCCCGAGGGGTGTACGGTTCGAGCCAGGTGTACCAGGTCACCCCGACCCCGGCGAGCACCGCCAGCTCCTCCCGCCGCAGCCCCGGCGTCCGGCGGCGCACCCCGGGCGCCATCCCGACCTCCGCCGGGGTCAGCCGCGCCCGGCGGGTCCGCAGAAAACTCGACAGCGCCTCCCGGCGCACCTCCGTACCGGTCATACCATCCCCCTGGTCAACCTGTTCCTGGTAGCCGGACTACCAGTATCGCCACGCACTGCCGGGCAACCCGGCCCGCGCGGAAGCTGAGTGCGGACGAACCGCCGGTTCGTCAGATCCTCGCACCGATGGGACAACAGATGAGCACCCGTCCGATCCGGGCCGCACTGGTCGCCGCAGCCACCGCCGCCCTGCTCGCCGGCGCGGCCCTGCCCGCCGCCGCCGACACCCACCACCCCCGCTACCCGGCGCTGCTGACCGGACACGGCGACACCCTGATCCCCGAGGGCGCCACCTGGGACCCGCTGCACGGCCGCTTCCTGGTCGGCTCGCTGCGCCACGGCACCGTCCAGAGCGTCGCCCCGGACGGCTCCACCCGCACCCTGGTCGACGACCCCGACCTGGTGACCGTGGTCGGCCTGCACGTCGACGCCGCCCGCGGCCGCGTCCTGCTGGCCGACTCCGACACCGGCGGCTCGGTGCGCTCCACCCCCGGCACCACCTACCGGCGGGCCTGGGTCGGCGCGTACGACCTGACCACCGGACGCCGCCTGTTCCACGTCGACCTGGCCGCCGTCGCCGGCGACGGCGGGCCGCACGTCGCCAACGACCTCGCCTTCGGCCCCGACGGCACCGCGTACGTCACCGACTCCATGGCGCCGGTGGTCTACCGGGTCGGCGTCGACGGCAGCGCCTCCGTCCTGGTCCGCGACGACCGACTGGCCGGCCCCGCCGGGACCTTCGGCCTGAACGGCATCGTCCGCACGGGCGACACCCTGGTGGTGGGCCACTACCAGGGCGGGACGCTGTGGCGGATCCCGCTGTCCCGGCCGTCCGCCGTCGAGCAGATCCGGGTCACCGGGGCCGACGGACGCCTGGTCGGCCTGGACGGCCTGCTCGCCCGCCCCGACGGCGCCGTCCTCGGCGTCACCAACCGCGTCGGCGGCACCGGACACGACGCCGAGGTCGAACTCCGCTCGTCCGACGGCTGGCACACCGCCCGCCTGACCGCGGTGCGGCCCTCCGCGGACATCGCGCCCACCGCGCTGACCCCGGGACCCGACGGCCGGATCTACCAGCTCTCCGGCCGGGTCGACCTGGCTGTCCAGGGCACCCTGCTCGACGAGTTCACCCTGCGCCGGGTGTGAGCCGGCCCCGGCCCGACGGCGACCGCCCGCCGTCAGGCCGGCTCCAGGCGCCACCACTGGGCGGGCGTGTCGGTGTCCTCCCACTGCCGCACCGAACCGTCCTCGGCGGCCTCCATCACCTTCCCGCTGACGAAGGCGGTCACCGTGAACGTGCCGGGGGCGTCCACATGCCGCTCGAACAGCCACTCCTGGGCGCCGAACGCGTTGGCCGACCACTGCTGCAGCGGCACCCCGTCCTCCGTCCTGGCCCCCTTCACGTCCAGCCGCTTGCCGCTCACCGCGTTCTCCAGGTGGCACAGCCCCGAACCCGGGTGCACCGCCGAGACCCGCCACACCTGCGCCTCGCTGCCGTCGTCCGGCGCGTGCCGCACCTTGGCGCCGTGCCGGTTGCTGCCGCCGGCCACCTCCAGCAGCAGCCCGCTGCCGACGTTGCGCAGCCGGTACCGGCCGTCCGCCACCGGTCCGCGCCGCTGCGCCGCCCGTCCCATCGCCCCGACCCCGCCATCCTCGCCCTGATCCGCCGCGACCCACCGTACGCCCGGGCGCCGACGGACCGGGCCGGGCCCCGGCATAGGCTGGACCGATGGATCTCGGGGAGCGGCTGGACCGGCAGGAACGCGGGCTCGACACCCTGCTGGAGGCGCTCGGGCTGGAGTGGCAGGCCGAACCCGACGAGCGGGTGGCCAGGCTGGCCGAGCGGCAGCCGCACTACCCGCAGTACCACCGGATCGGGCACAAGCGGCAGACCGTCCGCCGGGCCCTGGAGGACGACCGGGCGGCGGCGGTGCGCCACTACGACCAGGTGCTGGCGGTACTGCTGCTCGACGACGACCCCAGCTCGCCGCGCTGGCTCACCGCGGCCCTGGTCGCGGCGGCCGACCGGCGGCGGGTCCTGGAGAGCCTGCTGCACGCCGCCGAGGCGGGGACCCCGGACCAGCGGCGCTGCGCGGCGCACGCCTGGCACTGGGCCGAGCCGCCCCTGCGCTACCCCAGCGAACAGGCCCGCCTGGAGGGCCGCCCCACCGCCACCAGCCGCGCGGAGCGCGACGCGGTCGCCGACCTGGACCAGCGCTTCCGCGCCGCCACGGGCTGAACCGGGCGGCGCGGGTGGATCGCTCGAGGCGAGGAGTGCCGTACGTCCCCTCACCGGCCCGGCGACCTCGGCCCGACGCCGAACGGGGGGTTCGGTCACCGACGGCTGTCGCACCGAGTACCAGCACCGCAGGGCGTCCTGAGCCGGGTGCCGGGGGCCCGGCCCGGGGGTCAGGCGCTGAGGGCCGGGTGCGTCCGGGGGGCGGCTGCGGCGTCGTCGTAGCGGTGCAGCAGCAGGGCGGCGATCTCCGGGGCGGCGCCGAGGACGTCGGCGGTGAGGTCGGCGCCGCAGGCGGTGGCCGCGGCGGTGATCCGGTCCGGGAGCAGGCCGGGGGCCAGCAGGTACGGCGCGACCGCGACCCGTTCGACGCCGGGGGCCGCGCGCAGGGCCGCGACCGCGTCCGGGACGTGCGGCGGGACGGCCGAGGCGTGGGCGGTCCGGACGGCGGCCCAGCCGCGGGTGCGGCGCCACAACTCGGCCACCGCGAGGGTGGCCGCGTTGGCGGCCGGGTCCGAGGAGCCGGCCGCGGCCAGCACCACGCCGGTCCGCGCCCGGACGGCGGCCGAACCGACGGCCAGCCCGGCCTCGGCGAGCCGCCGGTCGAGGGCGTCCAGCAGCAGCGGGGACGGGCCCAGCACCTCCGCCACCGGCAGGTCGGCGCCGGCGGCCCGCAGCGCGGCCGGGATGTCGCTCTTCGCGTGGAAGGCCCGCCCGAGCAGCAGCGGTACGGCGACCGCGGCCCGGCCGCCGAGCCGGCCGGCCACCTGTGGGATCCGCGGCGCGCAGTGGTCCAGGTACGCGGTGGCCACCTCCAGCGACGGGCGGGCCGCCCGCACCAGGGCCACCAGCGCGTCGACCGTCGCGGCGTGCCGCGGGTCCCGGCTGCCGTGGGCGATCAGGACCATGACCGGGCCGCCCGCCGCCGGACGGGCGGGGCGGGTGCGGGGGAGGGCGGTCAGCCGGCCATGGGTCATCGCGGGGGCCTCAGCGGGTGGTGACGAGCAGGCCGCGGCTGCGCAGCACGCGGCGTTCGATCGGGGAGAAGATCAGTAGGTCGATGGCGACGCCGACGACCAGGATCAGGATGATGCCGAGGAGGACGCCCGACATGTCGGAGAATTCGCGTTGGTTCTCGAGGTAGCGGCCGAGGCCGACGCCGAGGTCGGGGGAGGCGGCGATGAGTTCGGCGGCCATCAGGGAGCGCCAGGAGAAGGCCCAGCCCTGTTTGAGGCCGGCGAGGTAGCCGGGGAGGGCGGCGGGCAGCAGGACGTGGCGGGCGCCGGCGAGGCCGGTGGCGCCGAGGGTGCGGCCGGCCCGCAGGTAGATCGGCGGGACCTGGTCGATGCCGGAGATCAGGCCGTTGGCGATGGAGGGGACGGCGCCGAGCAGGATGACGGCGTACATGGCCGAGTTGTTGATGCCGAGCCAGATCACGGCGGCCGGGACCCAGGCGACCGAGGGCAGTGACTGCAGGCCGGAGAGCACCGGGCCGAGTGCGGCGCGGATCGGCTTGACCCGGGCGACCAGCAGGCCGATCGGGGTGCCGATGGCGACGGCGGCGAGGAAGCCGGACAGGCCGCGCCACAGGCTGGTCCAGATGATCGAGAAGAGTGTGCCCGCGTACCAGAGCTTGGTCAGTGACTGCCAGACCTCGCCGGGGCTGGGGAGTTTGTCGGTGGTGGTGAGTTCCAGGGTGACGGCGAGTTGCCAGACGCCGAGGACCAGCAGGATGCCGAGGACCGGCGGCAGCACTTTCTGGCGCAGCGCCTGGGTGAGGGGGGTGCGTTGGATCTGGACGGTTTCGAGGGCGTCGAGGCCTGCTTCGACGGTGGCGGAGTCGGTGGGTTCCTTGGTGAGGGTGGTGTCAGTGTTGGACATGGCGGCGGATCTCCCCACGCAGTTCTTCGGTGATCTCGATGGACAGATCGGCGACGCCGGTGGATTCGATGCGGCGTGGCTGTGGCAGGTCGATGTGCCATTCGCGGGCGATCCGGCCGGGGCGGGAGGAGAGGAGGACGACGCGTTGGGCGAGGCGGACGGCCTCGCGGACGTTGTGGGTGACGAACAGGACGGTCAGTCGGCGTTCGGCCCAGATGCGGGTGATCTCGTCGTGGAGTACGTCGCGGGTGATGGCGTCGAGTGCGGCGAAGGGTTCGTCCATCAGGAGGACGTTGCCGCCCTGGGCGAGGGAGCGGGCGAGTGCGACGCGCTGGCGCATGCCGCCGGAGAGTTCGTGGATCCGTTTGCGGTGGGAGCCGCCGAGGCGGACCAGTTCCAGGAGGCGTTCGGCTTCGGGGCGGCGTCGGTCGCGGGGGACGCCTGCCAGGCGCAGGGCGAGTTCGATGTTCTTGCCGGCGGTGAGCCAGGGGAACAGTGCGTGGTCCTGGAACATCAGTGCGGGCCGTCCGCCGGGCACCTCGATGGTGCCGGAGGTCGGCCGGTCGAGCCCGGCGACCAGGTTGAGCAGGGTGGACTTGCCGCAGCCGGAGGCGCCGAGCAGGGTGACGAACTCGCCCGGGGCCACGTCCAGCGAGATGTCGTCCAGGACGGGCGCGGCGGTGCCGGGGCGGCCGAAGGTCTTGTGCACGTGCGAGAGCCGGACGGCCACGGGGCCGGCCGGGGACGCGGTAGCGGGGACGTCGTGCGAGGTGGTCAGTGCCGAGGTCATCCGGGCACCTCCTGCGTGGTCGGTCTGGCGTGGGCTTCGGGGAGCTGGGGCCGGGGCCCGGCCCCGCCCCGTCCTGTGATTGGGCATCGACCAGGACGGGGACGGGGCGCGGACCGCGGAGTCACGGGGCGGGGGTCACTTGACCCCGAGGCCGGCGTCCGCGACGGACGGCTGGCCCTTCTCCTTGAGCACCTTGTTGAGCAGGGTCAGGTCGTAGATGCCGTCCAGCACCGGCTTCTCCAGCAGGCCGGCCTTGACCGCGTGGTCGGCCTCGGCCTGGAAGGTGTTCGCCAGCGGGTCGTCCAGGAACTCGATGTCCTTCCACGCCGGGTCGAGGACGGCCGGCTCCAGGGCGTTGCCCGCGGCCGCCTTGATGGCGTCGTTGGCGTCGGCCTTGGCCTTGTCCGGGTTGGCCTTGATGAAGGCGTTGGTGTTCACCGAGCCGCGCAGCACGGCCTCCACCACGTCCGGGTGCTCCTTGAGGAACTTCTGAGAGACGATGATGTTGGTGATCACGAACTTGCCGTCCGGCCAGACCTGCTTCTCGTTCAGCAGTTCCTTGGCCCCGAGGGTGACCAGCTTGGAGGCGGTCGGCTCGGGCACCCAGGCGCCGTCGATGGAGCCGGACTTGTACGCGTCCGGCGTGACCTTGTTGTCCGAGCGGACCACCGAGACGTCGCCGGCGCCGGACTGCGCGTCGACCTTGTAGCCCTTCTCGGCCAGGTAGTTGAGCAGCGCCACGTCCTGGGTGTTGCCCAGCTGCGGGGTGGCGATCTTCTTGCCCTTGAGGTCGTCCAGGGTCTTGATCCTGTCGGGGTTGACGACCAGCTTCACCCCGCCGGAGGCGGAGCCGCCGATGACCCGCAGCGAGGTGCCCTTGGACTTGGTGAAGCCGTTGATGGCCGGGGAGGGGCCGATCCAGCCGATGTCGATCGAACCGGCGTTCAGCGCCTCGATCTCGGCCGGGCCGGCGTTGAAGATCTGGGTCTTGACCTGGGTCGCGCCCAGCTCCTTCTGGAACAGGCCCTCCTGCAGGCCGACCAGCGGGGTGCCGTGGGTCAGGTTGGCGAAGTAGCCGATCTTCACGGTGTCGGCGGACAGCTT
>NZ_JBXQQB010000062.1:0-15665 GCF_057220535.1 Kitasatospora sp. NEAU-CNBT7
TTCCCACGTGTTACTCACCCGTTCGCCACTGATCCACCCCGAAGGGCTTCACCGTTCGACTTGCATGTGTTAAGCACGCCGCCAGCGTTCGTCCTGAGCCAGGATCAAACTCTCCGTGAATGTCTGCTCGTAATCGAGCGGCCACCCGCGTTGAGCGGCACGGCAACCACCGGAATAGGGCGGCCCCGCGCACTGCGTCCTCGCTAGTGTTTTGTTACTAAAGGAATCTCCAACCGATCCGAACGGACCGGCCGGGGATGTCAACATATCTGGCGTTGACTTTTGGCACGCTGTTGAGTTCTCAAGGAACGGACGCTTCCTTCGGACCGCCTTCCAGCGGGCCCTCCGGGCGCTTCGTTCTTTCGTGATTCCCAGCCTATCAGATGTTTTCCGCCCCGTTTTCCGGAGTTTCACTCACCCGACCTGGCCGGTCTTCGTTTTCCAGCTTATCAGATGCATTCCGCTCTGTTTTCCAGAGATTCATTCATCGGATTTGCTGCGGCCGCTCCTCGCGGTGCGACTCCGGAACTGTACGGGGCCTGCCGCCCCACAAGCAAATCGTCCCCGCCGGCCGGGCCGGCGGGGACGACGGGCTGGTGGCTCAGCGGACCTCGGTGATCTCCGGGCCGCGGGCGAAGGGGTCGAGCGGCGCCTGGCCGAACCGGCTGCCGCCCTCCTCCCCGCCGGTGCCCGGGCCGCCGTCGGCGACCATCTGGGCGTCCTCGGGGAGCTTGAGCACGATCGGGTCGCGCGGTGCCATCGGGGTCTCGCCGCGGACGACGACCGTCTGCTGGAAGACCTGCTCCAGGATGCCGCCCATCTCGGGCTGCACCGCCGCCTGGCCGGAGATCACACCGCGCAGGAACCAGCGCGGCCCGTCGCAGCCGACGAACCTGACCAGCTGGGACCCCTGGGTGCCGTCCGGCAGCTGTACGGGGACCTGGGCGCGCAGGTGCCAGCCCAGCGTGCCCTCCTCCTCCTCGATCAGCCCGCCCTGGGAGGTGATGCCGTTGGCGATCTCCTCGCGGACCTCGTGCCAGATGCCCTCCGACTTGGGGGCGGCGAAGGCCTGCAGCTGGATCGCGCTGTTACCGAGGACGAGGGTCGCGGCGACGATGGAGTCGCCGGCCACCTCCACCCGCAGCTCCATGCCTTCGACGCCGGGGACCAGCAGGCCTCCCAGGTCGACCCGGCCCTCCTCGGGGCTCTCCAGTTCGGAGACGTCCCAGGGGCCGTCCGGACGGGGCGCCGGCGGCAGACCGACCCGGTCGGCCGGGTCCAGCTCGGCGTCGTTCTCGCTCTCGGCGGAGTCCTCGACGTCATCGGCCGTCTCGTCGGCGCTGGTGGCGTCCTCGGCGAGCTGCTCGACAGCGTCCTCGCTCTTGTGGCGACGACGGAACACGGTCACTGTCCTTCCCGGCCCGGACGGATCCAGGTCCGAAGCGAATACCTGCTCGGCTACTGCGAGACCGCGGGCATGCTAGACCGCGGCGTGGCCACCGGTCGATCCGAACCCGCCCGCTGCGCGTGCCGAACCCGGCAGCTCCGCGACCTCGTGGAACCGCGCTTTCTCGACCTGCTGGATGACCAGCTGGGCGATGCGGTCCCCTCGACGGAAGCTGACCGCCTCGCGCGGGTCCAGATTGACGACGATCACCTTGATCTCACCACGGTACCCGGCATCGACCGTCCCTGGGGCGTTCACCAGTGCAACACCGCAACGAGCTGCGAGCCCCGAACGCGGGTGCACGAACGCCGCGTAACCATCCGGTAGCGCAATGGCGATACCGGTGGGCAGCACGGCGCGCTCGCCGGGGGCGAGCTCGGCGTCGACGGTGGTGCGCAGGTCGGCACCGGCGTCGCCGGGGTGCTCGTAGGCGGGCAGCGGGAGGTCCGGGTCGATCCGGTTGATCAGGATGTCCACCGGCGGACGCGGGGTGGTGCTCACGGGTTCACCTCGAAGGCTCGGCTGCGCTTCAGCAGATCGGGGTCGTCCAGGGCCTTCTTGATGTCCTCGGGACGACCGTGCGTGGTGAAGTGTTCCAGCTTCACCTGGATGAAGAGCGCCTGGGCGCGGACGGCGACCGGTCCGTCGGGGCCGCCGATCCGCCCCTCCGCCGCACTGTAGATCTTTCGTCCGTGCACGCCGGTCACCCGGGCGTGGATGTGCAGCACCGAGTCGACCGGCACCGGACGGATGAAGTCCGTCTCCAGCCGGCCGGTCACGGCGGGGGTGTGCAGGAGCCAGCTGAGCGTGCCGAGGGTCTCGTCCATGGCCGTCATCAGGACGCCGCCGTGCGCCAGGCCGGGGCCGCCCTGGTGGCCGGGGCGGACGGTGAACTCCGCGGTGACCGTGAGCCCTTCACCGGCCACGGCGACCAGCTGCAGGCCCTGCGGGTGCTGCGGTCCGCAGCCGAAGCAGTGGTCGTAGTGCGAGCCGAGCGGCTCGCCGGGCGCCGGCGCCTCCGGGGCGCGTTCGGGCATCACGGCGTCGGCCGGCGGGGTGGTCGGGGTGAGGAACGCCGGTGGCTGCACGGGCGTTCCGGCCGGCTGCGGCACGGGCGGGGAGGCGATGGGTCCGGTCACGGACGCGACCTTACCGGCTGGTAGGAAGCGGTGGGGAGGGAGTGTTACACCAGTTGTGTCACAGTCGCCCGGGCCGTCCCGCGGGGGTGGCGTCCGACCCCGCGCGGCCCGGCCCACACAATGGGTGCATGTACGACGAACGCCTCACCGTCCCGCGCTCCTGGTGGCTGCTCCCGGTCGCGGCCGGGCTCTCGCTCGGGCTGATCATGCTCAGGTTCAGCGCGGTGGGTGCGCTGGCCGCCCTGCTGGTCGGCATCGTCGCGATGGCGGCGGCGCTCAGCAGCTACGGCTCCGCCCGGATCCGGGTGGTCCAGGGCTCCCTGGTGGCCGGGCAGGCCAGGATCCCGCTGTCCGCCCTCGGTGCGGCCGAGCCGCTGGACCGGGCCGAGGCGCTGGCCTGGCGCTCGGTCAAGGCGGATCCGCGCGCGTACATGCTGCTGCGCAGCTACGTGCCGACGGCGCTGCGGGTCGAGGTGTCCGACCCGGCCGACCCGACCCCGTACGTCTATCTGTCGACCCGCTCCCCGCAGCGGCTGGCCGAGGCGATCGACGCGGCCCGGGCCGGGGCCGCCGCCGGCTGACCCGCGTCGCGGCCCGGCCGGGCCGGGACCACCGGGGCCGGGCGGAGGGGTCCGGACACAGAGGAGGGACGGCTCCGCATCGCTGCGGGACCGTCCCGTTCTCCGGTGGTGCGCCGGTCGTGGCAGGACGTGCCTACCGGGTGCCGTCGCTCGGGACGACGGCTGGTGCTGCCTCCGGGCCCGTGCGGGACCGGTCGGGGCGGCGTACCGGGCCTGCCGGGGAAGGCCTGCCCGGGCCATGGCCGCGCGGTGCTCAGGCGCCGCAGTCCCGGCAGATCGGCTGGCCGTTCTTCTCGCTGTACAGCTGGCTGCGGTGGTGCACAAGGAAGCAGCTCATGCAGGTGAACTCGTCGGCCTGGCGCGGAAGCACCCGGACCGAGAGCTCCTCGTTCGAGAGGTCGGCGCCCGGAAGCTCCAGCCCCTCGGCCGCGTCGAACTCGTCGATGTCGACCGTGCTGGTCGCCTTCTCGTTCCGCCGTGCCTTGAGCTCCTCGATGCTGTCCTCGTTGAGGTCGTCATCGGTCTTGCGCGGGGTGTCGTAGTCCGTTGCCATGTTCGCTCTCCCCCTTTGGGTGTGTGCGGTGCGGTATCTCCAGCGCACGTAACGCTTGGGGGGTCGGTCTTGTGCCCGACCCGAGGCCGAGATTGTGCCTTACTTCAAGCCCTGTTACTCAATCGACACCCAAGACCGGGCCCGTTGGGGTGATCGAACACGTTCCGGACGGCGTCACCGTGCGGCACCGGCCACCCGGTCCGGCCCCGCGCCGGCGGTGACCGCCGGTAGCGGGCAGTACCGGGTTCGGCCCCCAACTGACCCTGGGGCGCGGGTGATTGACGACAGGTCGACAAACGGCCCGCGGCGTCCGGCGGTCACGGTACGCCATGCCCTCACTCGAACGAGTCATCACTCTGCGAGATCACCCGACTGTGCTGCGCGACCGGATGTGAGATGCGACACACCGGGGACTTTTTTGCCGAAATACAGACATTCGGCACCCGCGCGCGGCCGGCGGGTCAGCGCTTGGCGGCGTTGGCGGCGCGGCGGGCCAGCAGGGCCGCCTGGCGCTCGTCGAACTTGGTGGCCTGGGCGTTGAGGCCGTCCAGGAAGAGCCCGAGCTCCTGCTGGGCCTGCGCGCCCTGCGGGCCGAGGCCGGTGACCTCCATGACCTTCAGGTGACGCAGCACGGGCTGCAGCACGTCGTCGTGGTGGATCCGCAGGTTGTAGACGCCGCCGATGGCGATCTGCGCGGCGGAGCGCTCGAAGCCGGGCATGCCGTGGCCGGGCATCCGGAAGTTGATGACGACGTCGGCGATGGCGCGCATGGCCTGGTCGGGGGCGATCTCGAGGGCGGCCCGGAGCAGGTTCCGGTAGAAGACCATGTGCAGGTTCTCGTCGTTGGCGATCTTCGCCAGCAGCTGGTCGCAGAGCGGGTCGCCGGAGTGGTGGCCGGTGTTGCGGTGCGCGATCCGGGTGGCGAGCTCCTGGAAGGCCACGTAGGCGACCGAGTGCAGCATGCTGTGCGAGTTGTCGGACTCGAAGCCCTCGCCCATGTGCGTCATCCGGGCCCGCTCCAGCTCGACCGGGTCGACGGCCCGGGTGGCGAGCAGGTAGTCGCGGATGGCTATGCCGTGGCGGCCCTCCTCGGCCGTCCAGCGGTGCACCCAGGTGCCCCAGGCGCCCTCGCGGCCGAACATGGTGGCGATCTCGTGGTGGTAGCTGGGGAGGTTGTCCTCGGTGAGCAGGTTGACCACCAGGGAGATCCGGGCCAGCGGGGTGACCTTGGACTGGTCGAGCGACCAGGCCTCGCCGCCGAGCACGCCGTCGAAGTCGCGGCCCTGGCCCCACGGCACGTACTCGTGCGGCATCCACTCCTTGGCGACCTTCAGGTGCCGGTTGAGCTCGGTCTCGACGACCTGCTCCAGCTCGAGGATCAGCCGGGCGTCGGTCCAGGCGGAGGAGGCGGTGCGCTGCACGGGTGCGATGGTCACGACGGATTTCTCCCGGGGCGGACGAGGATGGCGGCCGGTCGGGCCACAGGGCCCCGACGCCGGCGGAGCCGGGCGGGCGGCTCTCACCTACGGCTGCGTAGGTTACGACACCGTAAGTTGTCCCGGCGCGAAATGACAAGCCGCCCCTGCCAGGCCTTATGTCAATCCGACATGGCGGGCAGGGGCGGCACGGACGGTCCGCGCACGGACCTCGGGGTGATGCGGCTGGTGACGGCCGTACGGGCGGCACAGGGGCCCTGGGGCGCCGTCCCGGGGCCGCTCGGCGGGGCGGGGACGGTGCGCCCGGGGCGGGGGCGGCGCGGGGTGGTCAGCCCGGGATGCGGGCCTTGATGGTCAGACCGCCGCCGGGGCGGGAGGAGGCCTCGATGGCGCCGCCGTGGGCCCGGACGACCGAGCGGACGATGGACAGGCCGAGGCCCACCCCCTTGTCGCTCCTGGTCCGCTCGGCGCCCTTGACCCGGCGGAACGGTTCGAAGATGTGCTCCAGTTCGTACCCCGGCACCACCGGGCCGGTGTTGCTGACCACCAGCTCGCCGCCGCCGTCCGGGGTGGGCCGGGTGGAGATCTCCACCCAGCCGTCGGGGGTGTTGTAGCGGACCGCGTTCTGCAGCAGGTTGAGGGCGATCCGCTCGAGCAGGACGCCGTTGCCCGAGACGGTGGCCGGGTTCAGGTCGGGCCGCAGCACGACCTCCCGGGAGACCGCCTCGGTGCGGATCTGCTCCAGGGCGCGCTGGGCGACCTCGGCCAGTTCGACCGGGCGGCGGTCGGTGAGTTCGTTGTCGCTGCGGGCGAGCAGCAGCAGGCCCTCGACCAGCTGTTCGCTGCGTTCGTTGGTGGCGAGCAGGGTCTTGCCGAGCTGTTGGAGGTCGGGCGAGGCCGCCGGGTCGGAGAGCTGCACCTCCAGCAGGGTGCGGTTGATCGCCAGTGGGGTGCGTAGTTCGTGCGAGGCGTTGGCGACGAAGCGGCGCTGGGAGTCGAAGGCCCGGTCGAGGCGCTGCAGCATGTCGTCGAAGGTGTCGGCGAGTTCCTTGAGCTCGTCGTCCGGCCCGTCCAGCTGGATCCGCCGGTGCAGGTCGGATCCGGCCACCTCGCGGGCGGTGCGGGTGATCCGGCCGAGCGGGCGCAGCACCCGGCCGGCCATCGCGTAGCCGGCCGCGAAGGCGATCACGGCGAGGCAGACCAGCGCGGTGAGGGCCTTGCGCAGCAGGGTGTTGAGCGCCTGGTCGGCCTCGACCGCCTGGTAGTTGTCGATGTAGCGGTCCAGCGCCGCCTGGTTGGTGATGACGCTGCCCTCGGGCGTGGTGATCTGGACGTTCGCGCCGAGCCTGAGCGGGGGCAGCGAGGCGCCCTGGAAGGCCTGCCGGACGAAGTAGTACATCAGCAGCAGCAGCACCACGCCGGCCATCAGGAACATGCCGCCGTAGAGCAGGGTGAGCCTGATCCGGATGGTCGGCCGCAGCGCCAGCCAGGCGAACAGGCCGTCGCCGGGGCGGTAGGCGGGGGTTTCGCGCCGGTGCTCGGTGGCGGTGTCGGTCTGCGGGGGGCGGGGCGGGATCGGGCCCGGGCCGCCGGTGGGCGAGCCGGGGGCCCCGCCGACGGGGGGCGGGGTGTTCATGGCGGTCCTCTCGGGTGCTGCGGTGGGGCGGGCGGGTGGGCCCGGGGGTCAGATCCGGTAGCCGGAGCCGGGGACGGTGACGATGACCGGCGGGTCGCCGAGCTTGCGGCGCAGGGTCATCACGGTGACCCGGACGACGTTGGTGAACGGGTCGGTGTGCTCGTCCCAGGCCTTCTCCAGCAGTTGCTCGGCCGAGACGACGGCGCCGCCGGCCCGCATCAGGACCTCCAGGACGGCGAACTCCTTGGGGGCGAGTTGGACGGTGCGGCCCTCGCGGAGCACCTCCCGGCGGCCGGGGTCGAGGCTGATGCCGGCGCGTTCCAGTACGGGGGGCAGCGGGACGGTGGCGCGGCGGCCCAGCGCCCTGACCCGGGCGACGAGTTCGCTGAAGGCGAACGGCTTCGGGAGGTAGTCGTCGGCGCCGATCTCCAGGCCCTCCACCCGGTCGCTGATGTCGCCGGAGGCGGTCAGCATGATCACGCGGGTGGCCAGGCCCTGTTCGACCACGCGGCGGCAGACGTCGTCACCGTGGACGAGGGGGAGGTCGCGGTCCAGCACGACCACGTCGTAGTCGTTGACGGCGATACGCTGGAGCGCGGCCTCGCCGTCGTAGACGACGTCGACCGCCATCGCCTCGCGGCGCAGGCCGGTGGCGACGGCTTCGGCGAGGAGTTGCTCGTCCTCGACGACGAGTACCCGCACGGTGGTGGTCCCTTCTGCTGGTGCGGCCCCACCGTGCCTGCCCGTGCGGGCCGTTGTGCGCCGGGCGCGGAGTCGGCGCGACGCGGGCCGCGGACGGCCTCGGGACTCGACCGACGACTCCGACGGTGCTGCCCATCCTGCCTGGTTCCCGGCTAAAGCCGCAGTAAGACCGGGCGGACCGGCCTTGACCGGAGCCGGAGGCGGCCCGGCGGACGGCCCCGGGGGTGCCGATCCGGCGACGGCCGCTCCGATTGGACTGTGACGCGGGCAACTTTCTCGGCCCGGGAGGTTTCCCCGGCCACCGGGCGGGGAGGACAAGCTCACACTGCGATGCCGCCGTAGCGCGGATCGCACCCACCCGCCGCGTGTTCATCCGCACCGGTATGGGGACCGAATGTCACCGGTAGCCGCCGCAGGTCGGCTCCCGCGCCCGACCGGAGAGACGGCCACCGGGCTCGGCGCTCCCAGTGATCTCGTTCCGCAGACCGGGGAGCATGCGGACCGTGCCCGTCCGAAGAAGCAAGGGGGCCCGTATGGACGCCTTTACCGACGGCATCCTGCAGCGCATAAGGAATGCGGAGCAGGATCTCCACCGCGCACTCGAGTCCGGGGACGAGTTCCTGGCCGAGGTCGAGCAGTCCGAGCTGGAGGACCTGCGCAGACTGGCCGCCGAGCACGGGGTCGACGCGGTGCAGGAGATGCACCGCTTCGCCGCCTGACCGGTAGCCGCCACCAGCGGCAGTACCACCACAGCACCGCCTGTCCGCCCCGCACCACCGGGGGCCGATGAAACGCGAGCCCTGGCACCTCCGTAGTGCCAGGGCCCTTCCTTGTCCGCAGTCCGCAGCCGCCTCCCGCCGTCCGCCGACGGGAGGCGGCTGCGTTCAGTCGCGCCAGGCGCCGATCTCGTCGAGCCTGCGCTGCAGTTCCTCGAACAGCCCGGCCGGGGCCGCGACGGTCAGCGTGCCGTCCGGTTCCTGGCCGGGCCGGCCGCCGGCCAGGGCGCCGGCCTCCCGGGCGATCAGCACCCCGGCGGCCCGGTCCCAGGCGGCGAGGCCCCGCTCGAAGTATCCGTCCACCCGGCCGGCGGCGAGGTCGCAGAGGTCGACCGCGGCCGCGCCGCCGCGCCGGATGTCGCGGAACTCCGGCATCAGGGCGAGCAGCACCTCGGCCTGCCGGACCCGGATCGCCTGGACGTAGTTGAAGCCGGTGCTGATCAGGGCCTGGCCCCACGGGGGCGCCGGCCGGCAGGAGACGGCCTGGCCGTCGAGGAACGCGCCGCCCCCGAGCACCGCGTGGAACAGTTCGCCGCGGGCGGGGACGTAGACCACCCCGACCACCGCCCGGCCGTCCAGCTCGGCGGCCACGCTGACGGCCCAGTTGGGCAGGCCGTACAGGTAGTTCACGGTGCCGTCGAGCGGGTCGACGACCCAGCGGACGCCGCTGGTGCCGGCCCGGTCGGCGCCCTCCTCGCCGAGGTAGCCGTCGGCGGGGCGGCGCTCGTCGATCAGCTCCAGGATCAGCTTCTCGGACGCCAGGTCCATCTCCGTCACCACGTCGACCGGGCTGCTCTTGGTGGCGGCGACACCGAGGTCGGCGGGGCGGCCGTCGCGCAGCAGCGCGCCGGCCCGGATCGCGGCCTCCTTGGCCAGCTCCAGCAGTTCGGCGAGCAGGGCGGGGCTGGGTGACACGCGGGTTCCTCCTGGGTGGTGGGCGGGTCGGTGCCGGGCGCGGTCCGAGCGGGTCGGGGACAGGGTCAGAGCTGGGCGGCCGCGGGCCGGGGCGCGCGCGGGTTGGGGCAGCAGGCGACGGCGCACACATCGTGGCTCGCGCCGAGCGTACCGAGGGCGCACCGCTCGACCTGCGCGCCACGTTCGACGGCCGCACGCTCCATCACGAGCTCCCGGACGGCGGCGGTGAAGCGCGGGTCGGCGCCGACGGTGGCGGCCCGGGCGACCGGCAGGCCGAGTTCGGCGGCCTTGGCGGTGGCCTCGGTGTCGAGGTCGTACTTGACCTCCATGTGGTCGGAGACGAAGCCGATCGGCACCATCACCGCCGCCGGTGCGCCGGCCGCGTGCAGGGCCTCCAGGTGGTCGCAGATGTCCGGCTCCAGCCACGGGATGTGCGGGGCGCCGCTGCGGCTCTGGAAGACCAGCTCCCACGGGCGGCCGGCCACCCCGGTGGCCTCGGCGACCGCGTCGGCCACCAGCCGGGCGACCTCCAGGTGCTGGGCCACGTACGCGCCGCCGGGCGTGCCGCGGGCCGGGTCGTCCGGGGCGCCGGAGGTCTCGGCCATGGTGTCCGGGATGGAGTGGGTGGTGAACGCCAGGTGGGCGCCGTCGCGGACGCCGGCCGGCAGTGCGGCGAGCGCGGCCAGGGTGGCGTCGATCATCGGCCGGACGAAGCCGGGGTGGTTGTAGAAGTGCCGCAGCTTGTCGACCCGCAGCTCCGGCAGGCCCTCGGCGCGCAGCGTCGCCAGCGCGTCGGCGAGGTTCTCCCGGTACTGGCGGCAGCCCGAGTAGCCGGCGTAGGCGCTGGTGGCGAGGGTGAGCACCCGGCGGTGGCCGTCGGCGGCCAGCTCGCGCAGGGTGTCGGTGAGGTACGGGGCCCAGTTCCGGTTGCCCCAGTACACCGGCAGGTCGAGGCCGTGGTCGGCGAAGTCCTTGCGCAGCGCGGCGAGCAGCTCGCGGTTCTGCTCGTTGATCGGGCTGACGCCGCCGAACAGGAAGTAGTGCTTGCCGACCTCGGCCAGGCGCTCCTTGGGGATGCCTCGGCCTCGGGTGACGTTCTCCAGGAAGGGCACCACGTCCTCGGGGGCCTCCGGGCCGCCGAAGGACAGGAGCAGCAGCGCGTCGTAGGGCGCGGGGCCGCCGGGCGCGTGGTCGGTGACTGAGGGCGAGTCGGACATGGCACCGATCCTCCCACCAGACACCGCGCGGACGGCGGCGGGCCGCCCCGGGAGTCCTCCGGGGACGGCCGCGGACGAATCCGCTTGCGGATGTTCGTAAGCTGTCTTTACAGAGCGTGCGCCTTACGTACCGTGCACGCCCCATACCGCAACGCCCCATACCGCATCCCCCCAACCGCGGAGCACCAGTGCTGTCCAGCTACCGCCAGATCTTCGCCGCCCCCGGCACGCTGGCCTTCTCCTCGAGCGGCTTCATAGCCCGGCTGCCGATCTCCATGACGGGCATCGGCATCGTCACCATGCTCGCGGTGCTGCGCGGCTCCTTCGGCCTCGCGGGTGCGGTGTCCGCCGTGGTGGCGCTGTCGGCGGCGGTGCTCGGGCCGCAGGTCTCCCGCCTGGTCGACCGGTACGGGCAGCGCCGGGTGACCCTGCCCGCCACCGCGGCCACGCTGGCGGCGGCGGCGGCGCTGCTGCTCTGCGCCCGGTTCGACGCCCCGGCGTGGACGCTGTTCGTGTGCGCGGCCGGGATGGGGGTGATGCCCAGCGCGGGCTCGATGGTGCGGGCCCGCTGGGCGTACCTCTACCGCTCCGAGCCGCCCAAGCTGCACACCGCCTACTCGTTCGAGGCCGTGGTGGACGAGGTCTGCTTCATCGTGGGCCCGATCCTGTCGATCGGGCTGGCGACGGCGGTGTTCCCGGAGGCCGGGCTGCTGCTGGCGGGGGTGTTCCTCGGGGTCGGGGTGCTGCTGTTCACGGCGCAGCGCCGGACCGAGCCGCCGGTGCACCCGGCCGCGCACCACAGCGGCAGTTCGGCGATCACCTCGGCCGGGCTGCAGGTGCTGGTGCTGACCTTCGTGGCGACCGGCGCGATCTTCGGCTCGGTGGAGGTGGTCACCGTGGCCTTCGCCAAGGCGCAGGGGCACACCTCGGTGTCGAGCCTGGTGCTCGCGGTGTACGCGCTCGGGTCCTGTCTGGCCGGGGTGGTGTTCGGCACGCTGAAGCCCAAGGGGTCGATGCCGGTCCGCTTCCTGGCCGGGGTCGCGGTGATGGCGGCCTCGATGGTGCCGCTGGTGCTGGTGGCCTCGACGCTGCGCGGTACGGCCGGGCTGATCGGCATCGGTGCGGCGCTGTTCCTGGCCGGGCTGTCCATCTCGCCGACGCTGATCACGGCGATGGCGCTGGTGGAGCGGCTGGTGCCGGCGGCGCAGCTGACCGAGGGGATGACCTGGACCACCACCGGGCTGGCGCTCGGGGTGGCGCTCGGTTCGTCGGCGGCCGGCTGGGTGGTGGACGCGGCGGGCGCGGCGGCGGGTTACTGGGTGCCGGTGGCGGCGGCCGGTTTCGCCGCGCTGGTGGCGCTGGCGGGCCTGTCGCGGCTGCGCGGGGGGCTGGTGCCGAGCGAGCCGGAACTCGCCGAATCGTCACTGCACGGCTGAGCCCGCCGCGGCCCGGTGGACCGGCGTCCGGCCGGTGAACGGACCATGGACCGTGGGCAGGGGAGTGACTACGCTCACCCTACCCACGGGTAGTCCGTGCGGGTGACGTGAGCAGGAGGCCTTCGCATGCCCGAGAGCACCGCCACCGCAGGCTGGCGCAACTGGGCCGGCAACCAGAGCGCCCGGCCGGGCCGGACGGTCGCCCCGGCCGACGCGCAGGAGCTCGCCGAGGTGGTGCGCCGCGCCGCCGAGGAGGGCCGCACGGTCAAGGCGGTCGGCTCGGGCCACTCGTTCACCTCGATCGCCTCGTCCGACGGCGGCGTGCTGGTCCGGCCGGACCGGCTGACCGCGGTCCGGGCGGTGGACGCCGAGGCGGGCACCGTCACGGTCGGGTCCGGCCTGCCGCTGCACCGGCTCAACCGGCTGCTGGAGACCGCGGGCCTGTCCCTGACCAACATGGGCGACATCGAGGTGCAGACGGTGGCGGGCGCCACCAGCACCGGCACCCACGGCACCGGGCGGGACTCGGGTTCGCTGGCCGCCCAGATCCGGGCGCTGGAGATCGTGCTCGCCGACGGCACCGTCCAGCACTGCTCCCCCACCGAGAACCCGGAGCTCTTCCAGGGCGCCCGGCTCGGTCTCGGCGCGCTCGGCGTGGTCAGCGAGATCACCTTCGGGGTGGAGCCCGCCTTCCTGCTCACCGCCCACGAGCAGCCGATGTCCTTCGACGAGGTGCTGGAGCGCTTCGACGACCTGACGGCCGTCAACGAGCACTTCGAGTTCTACTGGTTCCCGCACACCGACCGCTGCTCGACCAAGCGCAACAACCGCAGCCAGGGGCCGGCCGCCCCGCTGCCGGCCTTCAAGGCCTGGCTGGAGGACGACTTCCTGTCGAACACGGTCTGGGAGGGCGTCTGCCGGGTCGGCCGCCGGCTCCCCGGCACCATCCCGTCCATCGCGGCGCTCGCCAGCCGGGCCTGGTCGGAGCGCAGCTACACCGACACGGCGTACAAGGTGTTCACCAGTCCGCGCCGGGTGCGCTTCATCGAGATGGAGTACGCCGTCCCGCGCGAGGCGGCCGCCACGGTGCTGCGCGAGCTGAAGGCGCTGGTGGAGCGCTCGGACTGGCGGATCAGCTTCCCGGTGGAGGTCCGGGTGGCGCCCGCCGACGACCTGTGGCTGTCGACCGCGAACGGGCGCGACAGCGTCTACATCGCCGTCCACCTCTACCGGGGCAGCGCCGAGCAGGGCTACTTCACCGGGGTCGAGCAGCTGATGACCGCTCACCAGGGGCGCCCGCACTGGGGCAAGCTGCACACCCGCGACGCCGCCTACCTGGCCGGGGTCTACCCGCACTTCGGCGACTTCACGGCGCTGCGCGACAAGGTCGACCCCGGCCGGCTGTTCGGCAACGACTACCTGCGCCGGGTGCTGGGCGCCTGACGCCCCGCCGGGTCCGCGCTCACGGCGCCGGTTCGGCGGCGGGGGCCGAGCCGGCCGGCGTGGCGCCGGAGGGGCCGCCGGACGGTGCGGCCGAGGCGCTGCCGGACGGTGCGGCGGAGTGGCTCGCGGACGGGCTGGCCGAGGGGGAGGGCGCCGCCGAGGGGCTCCCGGACGGGCTGCCGCCGCCTCCCGGGTCGGTCGTCGGGCCGGGCGGGCCGGAGGGCGACGGCCCGGACGGCGGGGCGGCCGGGCCGGAGCCCCCGGTGGACGGTGCCGCGGGCGGCTTGCCGGCCGGTTCGGCCCGGCCCGGGGTGAGCGAGGTGCCGGTCCGGGAGTCCCCGCCGGTCATGCTGCTCACCGGCCGCCCGGCCAGCGCCTCGACCGCCAGGATCGGCACCATCGCCAGGGCGAACACCAGCGCGGAGACGGTCGCGTAGGTCCGCCAGCCGCGGCGCCCCTTCGCCCGGACCAGCCGCGGCTCGCTCCACCCGTCCGACGGCGCGGTCGGGGGCGGCGCGTCCGGGGCGGGCGCCTGGCGCAGCCCGTTGACCACCGGGCCCGGTCCGCGGTCCACCGCGTTGCGCAGCTGCTCGCCGGTGCGCCGGAACAGGTGCTGGAACAGGGCGCCGCCGACGGTCGCCCCGACACTGACCACGGCCGCGCCGATGATGGTGCCGTACACACCGAGTCCGGAGGCGAGGACGGCGCCGGCCACGGTGGCCAGGGCGCTCGCGGTGACCTGGACGACGCTCAGGTCCAGCCGTCGGCGGCCGCCCGCGGCCTCGGGTCCGTCGGTGGTCCGGCGCGGGCCCGGCTGGCTTGGCTGCGGCATCAACATCCCTCGGTCGGCGCGTCAGTTTTCGAACAAGTCCACCCATCTTGCACAGACAAGGACACATGGGGCGAAAATCCGACTCCCGGAAGTCGATATATGTGAAGATGATCACCACTGCGTGACCGAAGGTCTGCCATTGGGGTGCGAGCTCTTGAGATTCCGCTGATTCGCGGGAGACTTGAGCGGCGAGCCGCCCCTGTGGGTGCCACGAATGGAGTACTGTTCGTGGAGCCTGAGCCTTCGGTCAATCAGTCGACCGCTTGCCAAAGGACGATCGGATGGCCCGGGCGCAACGTCGATCGGCGACGTGGCGAACAGGCAACCGTGCCACAGCGGCGCGCCCGGGCGAAAGCCCGACACGCCGGGTAACTCTGCAAGGTTGTGGCCACGCGCCAGCGGGCAGGCCACACTCAGTACGGGAGCAGCGACGCAGGTGACGTCGGCAGGCACCACCCGGGAGGTAACCGTGCCCGAACTGCGCGTCGTGGCCGTCAGCAACGACGGCACACGGCTGGTGCTCAAGGCTGCCGACAGCACGGAGTACACCCTCCCGATCGACGAGCGGCTGCGCGCCGCCGTCCGGGGTGACCGGCCGCGGCTCGGCCAGATCGAGATCGAGGTCGAGAGCCACCTCCGCCCCCGTGACATCCAGGCCCGGATACGAGCCGGTGCCTCCGCCGAGGAGGTCGCCCAGGCCGCCGGTATCTCGGTCGACCGGGTCCGCCGCTTCGAGGGTCCCGTCCTGGCCGAGCGCGCGTTCATGGCCGAGCGGGCCCGCAAGACGGCGATCCGCCGGCACGGCGAGTCCACCGGCCCGCAGCTCGGCGAGGCGGTCGCGGAGCGGCTCGCGCTGCGCGGCGCCGAGAAGGACACCGAGCGGTGGGACTCCTGGCGCCGGGACGACGGCACCTGGGAGGTCATCCTCGCGTACCGCTCGGACGGCGAGGGCCGCAGCGCCAGCTGGACCTACGACCCGCCCCGGCGCCTGGTCCAGCCCAATGACGACGAGGCCCGCGCGCTGATCGGCGAGAACGTCGACCGCGAGGAGGACTCGGTCTTCCCGTTCATCCCGCGGATCGCCCGGCTCCCCCAGGACCGGCCGTCCCGGCCGATGATCGAGCGGCCGTCGGCCGACCGGATCATGTCGTCCCGGGAGGTGCGCGAGGTCCGGGAGGTCAGGGAGGCCCGCGAGAGCCGCGAGGCGGTCGCCGAGTCCAGGGACTCGCTGACCAGCCTGCTGGACGTGGTGCCCGCCTTCCGCGGGGACCTCGCGATCGGCCCGGCCCCCGAGCCGGTGGTGGCCGAGGAGGTCGAGGTCGCCGAGGAGCCGGCCGCGCCCGCGGCGGGCATCGGCGCCGGTTCGGCGTACGCGGACATCCTGATGCCCCGTTCGGTCGCCCCGCACCGGGAGCGGCTGGTCGGGACGACGGACCGGCAGGCCGAGGCGGACGGCGTCCGGCCGGGCCGCCGGGCCACCGTGCCGAGCTGGGACGAGATCGTCTTCGGCAGCCGGCGCAAGAAGCAGGACTGACGCCGCGACAGGGCGGTG
>NZ_JBXQQB010000063.1:0-15334 GCF_057220535.1 Kitasatospora sp. NEAU-CNBT7
AGCGGTCTGCCAACGCCTCCGAGCCCGGTGACACCACCTTTTCGATCATGATCGACTGGGGGCGCAAGTCATGCCGGGCCGGGAGGCCGGGAACCCCGTTGCGGGGCCGTGAAGACGGTAACGGGGAGCCGACAGGTCCGAATCCTGTCGATAGGGGCACGTACGGGTCGAAGATCCACCTGCACACCGAACGTACCGGTTTACCCCTGTCGCTCGCGATCTCCGGGGCCAACGTCCACGACAGCCAGGCCCTGATCCCGCTGGCCGACGCCATCCCGCCGATCCGTTCGCGGCGCGGCCCCAGGCGACGCAGACCCGGGAAGCTGCACGGCGACAAAGCCTACGACCACCGCTTCATCCGCTCCTACCTGCGACGACGGCAGATCCCGGCACGCATCGCCCGCCGAGGCGTCGAGTCCTCCCAGCGCCTCGGCCGTCACCGATGGGTAATCGAGCGGACCGTGGCCTGGCTCGGCGGCGTCCGCCGGCTCCATCGCCGCTACGAATACAAGGCCGACCACTTCGCCGCCTTCGCCAGCATCGCCCCAGCCCTCATCTACCTCCGAACACTCTCCAAATGAGATGACTTCTCAGTCGCCAGGACCTGCTCGACATGGGAGCCGCGCTCTTCGACGACGTCGCAGACTGAGGCTCCCCCGGTGGGTGGGAGATGCTGATCAGCGGGTCAGGGAGGATCACCGCCGAGCTGCGCGAGGCGGGCGTCCGGGTGAACCACAAGCGGGTCGGGCGGGTGATGCGCAAGTTCGGCATCGCCGGGCTGCGGCTACGGAAACGGCACGTGACCACGGTCCCGGACCCGTCCGCGAGCCCGGTGCCGGATCTCCTGCAGCGTGACTTCACCGCCACCGCGCCGAACACGAAGTACGTCGGCGACATCACGTATCTCCCGGCCGGGGACGGCGGCTTCCTCTACCTGGCCACGGTGATCGACTGCTTCTCGCGCCGGCTGGTGGGCTGGTCGATCGCCGACCGCATGCGCACCGACCTGGTCGCGGACGCCCTGCAGGCTGCCGCGGCGACCCGCGGCAGCCTGCAGGGCGCGGTGTTCCACAGCGACCACGGGGCCCAATACGGGTCGCGGCGGTTCGCCGACCTCTGCAGTCGTCCCGGCGTCGTCAGGTCCATGGGAGCGGTCGGCACCAGCGCCGACAACGCCCTCGCGGAGAGCTTCAACGCCGCACTCAAACGCGAGACCCTGCGGGGCGCCCGCGGCTTCGACGGGGCCGAGGCCTGTCGGCTGGCCGTGTTCCGCCGGGCCACCCGTTACAACACCCGACGGCGCCACTCCCGCCTCGGACAGAAGCCACCGAACATCTACGAACAGCAGCGGGCTACCATGACGCTCGCCGCATAACGACACGAACAGGTGTCCACTCACCGGGGACAAGGCCCGGGGCCGCCGGCTGAGCCGGTCGCGGGTCTGCTTGGGCCCGCGCCAACGCAAAGTGCCGGTCTCGTCGTACCAGTACTGCTGGAGCCAGACCTGCCGCAACACCTCCACCTGCGGCAACCACCTCAGCCGGGCCGGGGCATCGGCGGCGACAAGAGCCTGGAACAGACGCATGCCGTCCCCGCCGACCGTGGGCGCATACTCCTCGAGTTCCTTCGCCTCCTTCGGCAACCGGTCGTAGCGCACCGGCCTGCCGTAACGCCTGGCCCACTCGTCGGTGACCAGGGCAAACACCCATTCCTCGTCAGCGGCGGCCAATTCCTCCAGGGCCGCCCGCAAGGTCTCACCGACCAGCTCGGTCTGGTCCAGGCAGCGCACCGCCGCCAGGACGTGTGTGGAGTCGGTGCGCTGGCGCCCGCGCCGCTTGACCAATCCTGCCTCCGCCAGACGCTCGACCATCACCGCCAGCAGCCGGTCCGCGCGGTCGCCCTCGGCCATCCGGTCACGGAACTCGCTCAGCACCGAGAAGTCGAAACCCGGATCGTCCAACTCCAGCCCCAGGCAGTATTTTCCAGTCCAGACGGCACCGGACTGCCTCGGCCGTCTGCCGGTCGGTGAGGTTCTCCGCGTACTGCAGCACCGACACCAACGCCAGCCGTGCCGGCGACAGGCCCCGACGCCCGTCGGCGGAATACCACTCCTCGAAGTCGCTGTCCTTGAACAGCCCAGCCAGATGATCCCGCACGCCCATCGCCGCCGTGCCCCGCGGATTGATCGCCCGCGCCATCCGTGCGGTCAACGGCGGGATCTCCCGCCCGGACCAAGAACCCATCGCCGCCGCAACCAACCCCTTTGACCAGCCCGAACTCCCAGACCACGAAAACAGGAAGGGCCGGCCAGTGGCCGCCGATCGAGGACAACCTCACACTCACCAGTGAAGATCACCAACAGCATCCCGACTACGGAACAGAGCCGAAATCCTGATAGACCCGTAGCGGCGGCCTGGGCCTTCACGCCGGGCGTCGTCGGATCCAGAAGAACGCGAAGACAGTGAGCACGGTGGCCAGGACCAGGCAGAGGGCGGTCTCGGTCCACTGCAGCATCCAGAAGCGGTCCGGAGGCAGGTAGTCCACCCAGCCCTGCTGCCCTCGGCATGCGGCTTCGAAGCAGGAGGACCCGGGTATTTTGGCCCCGGAGCTGTCGAAGGTGCCCTGGGCGATGGGCCACAGCCGGCCGGGCAGGTGGGCGAAGTCCATCCCGGGGCTGGTCACGGTCAGAGGGGCGCCCAGATGGGGGCGCAGTCGGCTCAGGCCGTAGAGCAGGCCGGTGGTCGAGGCGAGGCCGATCGCCATCGCGGGAACGGTGCGGCAGATCAG
This sequence comes from Kitasatospora sp. NEAU-CNBT7, assembly GCF_057220535.1. Taxonomy (NCBI): domain Bacteria; kingdom Bacillati; phylum Actinomycetota; class Actinomycetes; order Kitasatosporales; family Streptomycetaceae; genus Kitasatospora; species Kitasatospora sp. NEAU-CNBT7. The sequence continues at coordinate 2,788 of NZ_JBXQQB010000063.1, forward strand.
GAGACCCGCCACCGCCCCCAGGACCAGGGCGAGCAGGCTGTATCCCACAAGAGCGGGGCCCAGGACGGGGAAGGCGGTGTTCTTGTACCAGAAGACACCGGAGATCTCGTTGGCGGAGGGCTTCCACCACCAGCGGGCCACGAGTACCAGCAGGGCGGATCCGGCCAGGACCGCGGCGGCGGGCAGGGCGAGCTTGGCGGTGAGCCACTGTCGGCGTGAGGCCGACTGCAGCCAGGCGAGCCGATGGGTACCGCTCTCCAGATCACGGCTGAGCAGGGGAGCGCCCAGGAAGACCCCGATCAGCACGGGCGTGAGCAGGGAGAACGCCGCAGTGCCGAACTTCAGGGGCCCGCCGAAGCTGCTCGCGAAGCCGATCAGTGCGGACTGGTTCTGCCAGCAGGGGTCGGACGGGTCGGCGAGGTGACAGTCGGCCAGCTGGTGGTCGCGGATGAATGCGACAGCGCCCGCTCGTTGGTAGACGGCCACCGCGCTCGCCGCAGCCAGGAGCACGGCCCCGGCCAGGAGCACTGCGCGGTGCTGGCGCCATGCCAGCCAGATCAGGCCCTTGACAGGGCTGCCCGAGCGGCGATCGGGACGTGTAGTACCGGTTGGCTGGTCGATGTCGTGGGCGGGTGCGGTGGTCACTGGTGGACCTCTTTCGCGGTGGTTCGGGGCGCTGTGGTGAGCAGGGGCGGTGTGTCCGGGGAACGCAGGTGGGCAAGGATCAGCTCTTCGAGGGTGGGCCGGCTGATGTGCCAGTTCCCGGAGATAGGGCCGTCAGGGCGTATCAGGGCTGTCCGTTGCCGGCCGACAGCGCGTGATTCCACGATGGTGTGCCGGGCGAGATCCGGGGCGGGGGCGGCTCCGGTGAGTCGGCGGTGGGAGTCGAGGAGGTCGTCGACGTCACCGGCGAGCTGGATGCGGCCGTTGTTGAGGAGCAGGATATGGTCGCAGGCGTCCTCGAGTTCGGCGACGATGTGGGAGGACAGGACCACGGTGGTGGAGTGGTCGGCGGCCTCGGCCATCAGGAGCGCCAGCATCTGATGGCGCACGAGGGGGTCGAGGTCGGCCAGAGGCTCGTCCAGGAGGAGGAGTTCGGGGCGCTTGCCGAAGCCCAGGGCCAGAGCGACGCGGGTGCGTTGCCCACCGGACAAAGCGCGGATGCGGGCGTGGAGGGGGATGTCGCCTTCACCCACGATGCGCTCAGCGGTGGCCTGGTCCCAGCGCGGATTGAGCTCACGGCCCATCCGCAGGCTCTCCTCGACCGTGAAGGACGGGTGGAGCGGCTTGTCCTGAGGAACGAAGGCGACCCGCTGGCGGGAACCCGGTGTGCCCGGCGCCTGCCCTAATATGCGGATCGTCCCTTCGGTGGGCTCCAGCAGGTCCGCGGCCATGGCCAGCAGCGTGCTCTTGCCCGCTCCGTTGGGACCCACCAACGCACAGACGCGCCCGGCCGGCAGAGAGAAGGAGCAGTCCTTCAACGCCCAGCCCCGCCGGTACCTCCTGCCCACGCCCACGGCCTCCACCGCCGTGCTCACCTCTGCGGCATCGATGTCGTTCACCCGTTCCTCCTGTCGTCTCTCTTGCTCTGTCTTCCAACCGGATGGCGGCCACGTCACGGCTGGGAATGCCCGGGCAGGACAGAAGCCATGAGCGCTGCGATGTCCTCGCGCTCCAGCCCCGCCGCCCGCGCCCGGTCCACCCAGTCCACGAGCTCGGCTCGCAGCGGCGCATCCACAGCCGCCGAGGGCCTGGCAAGCGAGCGCCGCACGAACGTCCCCACCCCAGGCCGCGGATCGACCAAGCCCTCGCGCTCCAACTCCCGATACGCCTTGAGGACAGTGTTGGGATTGATCGCGGTAGCCGCCACGACCTCCCGCGCGGTCGGCAACCGGTCTCCCGGCAGCAGCAGGCCCAGCCGCAACGCGTGCTTGGCCTGCTCGACGATCTGCAGATACGCGGCCATCCCGCTACGCCGGTCGATGCGGAACTCGACCATCGCCACCTGCTTTGACTAGTTGATTAGTGGAATGGACCATAGGCGAACCCATCGGATAAGGTCAAATCCGGACAGACAGCACCCATCCGGCCGGGTAGCGACGTACGAGACCGCGGTGAGCCGATGCAGGCTCGCCACCCGGGGCCTGAACCGCAGGCGGGCAAACACGGCACCCGCATCACCCGGCCGACCATCACGCTGAGTGCTCAACCGACGGAGACGCCCGGGCGAATAGGGCTCCCGGGACGAGCGACCGGCGAGGCAGAGCACAGGCACCGTCAGGTTGAGCGGGGCTCTTCTCTGGTGGCATGATCATCTACCTGGTCGGATCGCTGGAGGGACTGCTCGTGGGCACGGTGTCGTACCGGGGTTTCCGCTTCCCGCCGGAGATCATCTCCCACTGTGTGTGGCCGTACCACCGGTTCAACCTGAGCCTGCCCGGAACAGTCGGAGAAAGGTGGAGAAGGCCATGCGACAGCGCGGTATTCAGGGTGTCACCCGCCGCCGGAGACGCTCCCTGACCAGGCGCGACACCAAGGTGTCTCCGGCTCCGGACTGGTCGGGCGCGACTTCACCGCGAAGCGGCCGGACACGAAACTGGTCGGGGACATCACGTACCTGCCCACGCTCGAGGGCTGGCTCTACCTGGCCACCGTCCTGGACCTGGCCACCCGCGAGGTGATTGGGTACGCGATGGCCGACCATCACCGGGCCGGGCACTGTCACGTTGCTGGGGGCGGGGTGAGATGATCTTCGGGTTGGTCATGTCGGGGAGGGGAGGCTGTCGTGTCGGACGTGCCGCCGTCGTACAGCAACCACCGCTGCCCGGCGGAGGTCATCAGCCACTGTGTGTGGCTGTACTTCCGGTTCCCGCTGAGCTTCCGTGACGTGGAGGAGCCGATGCTCGAGCGCGGCATCGTCGTGTGCTACGAGACGATCCGGCGTGGTGCCTGAAGTTCGGCCAGGCCTACGCCAACGCCCTGCGCCGCCGGCATCCCCGGCCGGGTGACAAGTGGCACCTGGACGAGGTGTTCATCAAGATCAACGGTGAGCGGAAGCACCTGTGGCGCGCGGTCGACCAGGACGGCCAGGCGTTTCTTCCGGAAACTGATGACCGGGACCCAGGCCGTGCTGCGGGTTGTCGTCACCGACAAGCTCCGCAGTTACGGGGCCGCGCACCGCGAGGTGATGCCCTCCGTGGAACACCGCTCCCACAAAGGGCTGAACAACCGGGCCGAGAACTCCCACCAGCCCACCCGCCAGCGCGAATGCGCCATGAGAGGCTTCCGGACTGTCGGCGGAGCCCAACGCTTCCTCGCCGCGTTCAGCGGCATCTCACCCCACTTCAGACCCGGCCGTCATCTGATGACCGCCGCCCGCCACCGCCTCGAGATGGCCCTCCGTTTCATGATCTGGGACCACATCACCGGCGTCGCCGGCCTGCCTGCAGCCGCCTGAAGCAAGCCCAAAACCGGCCCACCACGTCTCCACCCAGCAGATGATCAAGCACCCGCTAACGTGACAACGCCCTCGCCCTCCTTGGGCTCACGTGATCACGAAACGGAAATCACACAACTTTGCCGAAGCCCTGGGCCTGACCGCCAGGACCCGGGACGAAATACCCAGCCAGTAAACGATCATCTTACCGGCAGGTCACCGCCAAGTTGACACCGCCGATCGGGCGACAGTGATTCGCCCAGCAGATCAACCATCCGGCCGGTAGGCCACTTCGAGTATTTGGTATTTACTCGACCAAAAATATTAAACTGGGAGAAAATCTCGATGAGATCTCGTTTAGCTGCAATCCTGTCCGCAGGCACAGCCGCCGCAATCCAGCTCGGGATTGGAATTCCCGCCCACGCCTCAACGGGCATGGCGGAGCCATCGCCTTCGTGCACAAATGGAAAGTGCATTGCCCGATATGCGGTCACCGGAGGCGAGCAGAAGTTTGTAGTTCCCGCCGGTATTAATGATCTTAAAGTCGAGGCCGCGGGAGGCTCTGGGGGTAATGGAAACGGAATCTCTGGGGGAGATGGAGGGAGGGGGGCAATTGTTACCTCAATCATTCCCGTGAAGCCGGGACAGACTCTATTTGTCGAGGTTGCCAATAAGGGGAACGAAGCCGACGGATTCGGCAATAGCGGAAATGCAGGAAAGGGCGGCTGGAATGGCGGCGGAAACGGCGGGGCTGCTCATGGAATAATTTCTGGAAACAGCGGCGGAGGCGGAGGGGGGGCCTCCGACATCAGAACCATTTCCCGCGACAATAAAGATACCCTTGATTCGCGCCTGATTGTGGCCGGAGGCGGGGGCGGAGGTGGAGGAGGCGCCGGCCTGGGCCTTGCACCTGGCGGCGATGGAGGTTTCGCTGATAAGGACGGACAAAAGGGGTACTCTGGCAGGACTGCAAAAGCAGGAGGCGAAGCGGGGGACCGAGGTGGAAATGCCGAGAGCGTGTCCTTCGGGAACCCGTCGGCAGGCGGTGGCGGTGGCGGTGGAGTGAGGGGCGGGCAGGCCGGAGAGTCGGGTGGCACTGGCACTCAGTCTGGCGGGGGAGCTGGCGGAACGAACCTTGTTCCGAGCGGCGGCATTCTCACATACGGCGGCATAGACTCAGTCGGCAGCGTCACCATTACCTACCAAGATCCGGGCGCAGTTTACAGTAAGCTGAAAAACAACACAGGAATTGATCTTAAATTCCTCCGGAAGGATATAAACAGCTCTGCCAATGGAGCCTTCGACTGGGAACCAGACCCGCTTGAATCCATCACCCCGGGTGGCTCTTCCGAATGGGCAGCCTACGGCCCGGTAAAGTCTACCGACGTATACTATAGGGTGGCGATGGAAGAGTCCGGAAAGATTTACGACATCAAGCTTCAGACCAGCTCTGACCGAAAGACCCAGTCCTGTGCGATCGGAGCTCTCTCCGGAAATAAATGGTCTGCGATTTCAAAGAGTGGATTCACCTGTACCGCCATCAGGTCTGGAAATTCCATCGCGGATTTCTCCCTGAATAAGTCATAGGAATAATAATTCCACCTGCAGGTCGTCTTTTGTTGGCCGCCGAAGCCCCCTTGGTTTTTGTTGTATCGCTTACGGAAAAGGAATGACCTCCTTGCGACCCTCGACTGGGAGTGTCGGGGACGCGTACGACAGCGCCCTGATGGAGACGATCAACGGGTGCTGTCACGTTGTCGGGTGCTTGATCGTCCGACAGTGTGGGAGGCCGTGGCCGGGCCGCTTCGGGGCTTGGCGCAGGTTGCGGCGGGGAAGCCGATGCCAGCGGTGACGTGGTCCCAGGCGGTGAGGCGGAGGATCATCTCGAGCCGGTGTCGGGCGGCAGTCGCCCGGTGCGGGCCGGGCCGGAAGTGCGGTGCGCCTCGACCGGGTAGGTCGGCGTCCCCCCTCGGCAGCTGGCCGCGCAGCGAGCGTGGATTCCACGCTGTCGGCAGCGTGGAATAGGTTGGCGCGGCACTGAGAAAGCCGGCGACGGCGCCGGGAGAGCAGCACTGCCCCAGCGCCGTCGGTCGTGTCACGCCGTTCCCGGCGCGGACCGGTTGGTGGGGTGGGCGGGGTTCGAACCCGCGACCGGAGGATTATGAGTCCCCTGCTCTAACCGGCTGAGCTACCACCCCGTACGGACCAAGCATCCACCGAGGACGCATGTTCCGCGCGCGGTCCGGGACGGGAAGCCTGCGAGCTGAATTTCCCCCTTGACCAAAGAGATAGGGCCCCGCTCGAACCGCTCGGCCGCCACCAGTCGTAACCCCTCACGCACGGCCTGCTCTCCGGACACGTACCCACCCGCCTGCGCGTACCTCATCCCCATAGCATACCGCAGGGATCATGAACCGTCAGTAGCTACGACGACACTGCCAGTTCAACCTGAGTAGCCATGCATATTTGCCCGAAAGGGCTCTAGCTGACACTTCTTATCGCCCCAAAGGTCCTACACAACTACGCCGAATGGTGGATAATTCAGAGAGCGTTCATGGGCGGCCACGGAAAAGCGAACATTTCGCAGGCCACATCCTCAAGCGCAGGGAAAGTGAAGGTTTTCGGGCAACATGCGCCAGCCGGGCTGCCGGCGATCTGATTAGAAAGTTGGAAGAAGTGTTCTGGCAGAAATACGTCAGGTCAGGGAAGACCCCCCCGAATGGATACGTACATATTCCCGGAAACAGCGAAGTGGCGGCCGCTTTCGGCGATTGGATGAAGATCGCCTATGAGTTGCACGCGATAGATACCACTACCATTAACTTCGAGGTTGGCGAGAAGGAGCTGGATGGCGAACTCAGGGAGATTGCCAGCTTTACTCCACTTTTGGCAGAACATGCCGCCGACATTGAAAGCGATACTTTCGATGCAGGAATGAATGAGCTCTACGGCTATTTTCTGGCAGCCCTGGCTGCGGAGCGACATTCTGGAGTCTTCCAGAAAGGCTCCCTTGAGGATCTCAAGGGATTCCATGACTCAAACCCCTCAGAGGGGAGGGAGAAGGATGAACTACGAAAGAAGCTTAAAGGATCCGCGAAATCCATAAAGGCCAATAACTCTGCCATTCTCGGCGAGATTGGGCGCGCAAAGAAGGGCGAATGCAGCTATATTCAGACCTCTTATGCAACGATTGTGACCAAGGGGAACAGTGGTCTGGCTAGGCAAATCGCTACGTTCGTGCCGGAAGATATCGTCGCTACCGGCAAGGTAACGTACCGCAAGCGGCGCATGCATCCAGACTGCATCGAGGTGATTGGGGATTGCGATATTAAAAAATTCCTCAACTCTGTTGACGCGGCCGAAGTGAAAAAGCCTATCCGCGCCAAAAGCCAGATCGACGCCGAGGAAGTGGAAGGTAAAATTCAGGAAAAGGTGAGGAGTGAAACATTTAAGGCGCTAGAGGGGCAGAAAATTAGCACTGTACCCGGGGGTCGTGGCACAACTGAAGCTCTCATTTCCTACAAAGAGAAATACTACGGCTCTGTTGAGGAAAAAAAGGAGCGCACGAAGAATTCTTTCCCCGATACTGATTACTGGTGCCTTGGGGCGGTAGACCGCCTTGCGGGTCTTGTAGGCGCTACGCTGGTCTACGGCGCCACGGCTCCCAAGCCAGTGAAAGCGTCGGGACCGGGAAACCTTGCGGCCGTAGTGGGAAGCTTTGACGACGGTACCATCTGCACGGTCCAGGGGAAAAGCCGGAAAGACGTTGAGAAGCCGGCCAACTACTCGTTCGTCGTGGTCTGCAATGGATCAGGGGTACGTGTTGGTTACATCGACCGTCAAGGGAAAGAACGCTCGGCTTCGCTTACGGCGTTTACGAAAAACGATCCCATGATGGTAGTGGGCCCGCTAGAAATTGAGATTCGGGCACTCAAGAAGGGTCTTCGAATTTGAGCGGTGCGTTTCGGCCGGGGCAACTGATGTGCTGTCACGGTCGGTGACGGAAGCGGCGACCCGGAAGCCAGTAGGGCCCCGGCAGGCCGGTACTACAGGTGGGGTTCGTGTTGTCTGGTGGGCCGGGTCGTTGTCTTCGGTATGGAGACGTTGTGTGATGTGTAGCGGTGGGCGGGTTGGTTCGAGGACTTCTTCGCCTCGCTGGCGGGGCTGTTCTCCCGGGTGGAGCCGCGGCTGACGGCGCGTGCGTATCTGAAGGTGCCTGCACGGGTGCGCCGCAGGCGCAGCAGGTCGCCGATGCCTGGCACCTGCTGCACAACCTCGCCGAGGCCGTCGAGCGCGTCGTCGGCCGCCATCGCGCTGACCTGCGCGAACCCCTCGACCTCGAAGCAGAGCGGGATGAGATGCCCCGTTCCGGAGCTGCCGGCTCGAACGAGCTGGATGTCCACGGCCGGCCGCGTCCCCTGGTCGCCCGCACTCGCGAGCGTCACCAGCAGATCCACGAACGCATCGAGCGCGGTGACAGCCTGCGTGCCATCGCCCGTGAGCTCCGCCTCAGTCGCGGTATCGTCCTGCGTTTCGCCCGAGCCGCCGACGTGGAGCAACTCCTCGTCGCGGCGACCCACCGCCCCAGTGTGATCGACGACTATCGGCGTTACCTGCACTACAGGAGCGGTTCCGTGACCGCCTGCTCTGCGGTTCGTTGTTCCGCCTGTGGAGACGTTGCGTGGTGTGGAGCGGTGGGCGGGCTGGTTCGAGGACTTCTTCGTCTCGCTTGGGGGCCTGTTTGGCCGGAAGGATCTGCGTGGGAGCGCCCGCGCGTATGTGAAGGCGCTGCTGGGGCCGGTGGAGCGGAAGAACTCCTGGCAGATCGCCGCGCATGCGGGGCATGTGACGCCGGATCGGGTCAAGCGGCTGTTGCGGACGGCGTCCTGGAGCTGGGAGGGGCTCAGGGACGGTGTGCGGGCCTTCGTGGTGGAGCACCTGGGCAGCCCGGACGCGGTGCTGGTGCTCGACGAGACGGCGTCCATCAAGAAGGGCGTGAAGTCGGCGGGGGTGGCCAGGCAGTACGCGGGGATCACGGGGCAGGTGGAGAACTGCCAGGTGGCGGTGTTCGCTGCGTATGTGACCCCGGCGGGGCGGGCGCTGATCGACTTCGCCCTGTACCTGGGCAAGGGCTGGGCCGGGGACGCGGAGCGGTGCCGGGAGGCGGGCGTCCCGGCGGACCGTGCGAAGGCCGTGGTCACGAAGGCCGAACTCGGCCGGCGGCTGGTCGAGCGCACCCGCCGGGCCGGGGCTCCGTTCGTGTGGGTGGCCGCCGACAGTCTCTACGGGCAGGACCGCGGCCTGCGCGCGGCGCTGGAGCGCCGCGGCAAGGGGTACGTGATGGCCGTGCCCCGCGACGAGACCCTGGCCACGCCCGGAACCGGGCGGGTCCGTGTGGACGAACTCGCAGCCCGGACACCGCTGGTGTTCGAACGCCGCTCGTGCGGCGCGGGGTCGAAGGGCGAGCGGTCCTACGACTGGGCAGTCGCCGACGTGGTGTGGCCCTCCGGCGCGGGACCGGCCCGCAAGGGATGGCGGCACCTCCTACTGGTCCGACGATCGATCCCGGACCCGTCCGACCTGGCCTTCTTCGCCGTACACGCCCGCGAGAGCGCCACGCTGCCCACGATCGTCAACGTCGCCGGGATGCGGTGGGGCGTGGAGGACTGCTTCGGCACTGCGAAGTCCGACTGCGGCCTGGACCAGTACGAGGTCCGCACGTGGGAACCCTGGCACCGCCACATCACCCTCGCCCTGGCCGCATTCGCGTTCCTGTCCGTCACCGCCACCCGCACCGCGCGATCGGAGCGGACGGACGGACCCGCCGACGCGGAGCCCGGCGGCGAACCCGCCAGATCCTGGCCGCCGCTCACCCGCCCCGTCCTGCCCCGCGGCTGATCGACTACACAGCCGAGGAGATCCGCCGCCTGTTCCACCAGACCCTCTGGCACGTCCACCACGCACCATTCGTCATCGCCGCCCAGTCCCTGAGGCGCCGCACCCACCAGGCCGTCGCGAGACGTATCCACTACGCGAGGCGAAGACGCCAAGCCCTCGAACCGCTCCTGTAGTGCTGGTACCGGAAGAATGGGTGAACAGGCACTGATGGCAGAGCGATTCGAGGCCTTGCTGCGCAAGCATGGCGTTATATTGAGATATAAATCTCACGCACACCTCCCCAAGTTCGTGCCTGATTAAATGGATGGAACCACCATTGGCTTCAATTTGGCCAGTTCACTATCCGATCCGATGGGCTTTGGGCGTGACGGCAATCCTAGCATCCGCCGCTGCGATGGCAATTTTCCTCCCGCCCCAAAAATCCCCCGAGACAGCATTCACCGTACGGCAGGCGGATGTCAAATCGACGGCAACCGTTCATGCGGTCATTGAGCCATCAGAGACATATGATCTATTCTTCGGCGACACCCTTTCAGTAGTCTCGGGGACGCACAAGAAGAGTCATGCATGCGCATTTATTCAAGATCAATCAGGCTCGCCAATGAGCTTCGGTAAGGCTGCCAATCCATCCGTCGCCCCAGGCTCTCGGGTAAAATTTGGGCAAGTCCTCGTCGTCGCCAATGTGGACGTAGCGACCGCTCAGCTGATGATCGCAGATGGCGCCCTATCAGAAGCTAGGGCCAGGCTCAAAGAGAGTCAGTCGACCCTTTCGGAGCTCTTGGCCCAGCTGACCCCCAAGCCTCAATCTTCATCCACTCCCAATAGTCTACCCCAGAACTTAATCGATGACATCACCTTTCGGCGATATGTGGTAACGCGGCAAATTGAGGACGAATCCCAGAAGGTTGCCTCGGCCGAGAAGTATCGCAATTCTATTCAGGCGGTAATTGACAATTCTTCCATCACTGCGCCCGTGGACGGTGTAATCGATAGCGTAAATATTGCTGCCGGAGAAACGCCCACCTGCGACTCCCCTGCATTGACTATGTATTCCGATGCCGTAATTGCAGTCGCCAGAATTCCCGCGCACCTTCTGCACAGGCTGACCATCGGACAGGTAGTCAATATTTCCACCAGTGACATAGCTGGGACAGTGAAGTCAAAAGTCTCTGGCATGCCGTTGCGCGCACCGGCTTCCGAGTCGGGCTTTCAGTCTGCAGATGTAGAATCGCCATATCGACTTGAGATTCAGCTGGATCGGCCTCCAGATTGGTTTGCGCCGGGGCTGCCAGTCAGTGTGAAGATTTCGCTAGGGGAAAAGCGTGGCGTCCTTGCTGTACCGTCTGCAGCAGTACATCAAGTGGATGGTAGATCATTTGCAACGGTTCTGGAGTGTGCCAAGAATAATCCAGATTGTCAATCTCCCTCTAGGGTGGAAAGGGGTGTGACACTAGGCCTTGCGGGTGATGAGCTTACAGAAATCGCCGATGGATTGACTTTGGGAGAAAGGATCCTCGTAGCCAATCGGTGATTTCTCACTGGGCGTTTCGTCCCCGGTCCTGAGCTTGACTCTGAAGCTTCTATAGATCGTCAAGCTGTAGGAGAAAGGAGGGGTGTGCCGGTATCTGTGCTGGTGAGGTGGTGGTAGACCTCGCGCGCGACGAAGCGCTTGAGGCACCTGAAGATGTCCTTCGTTTTGAGCCCTTCGAGGGTGCGTCGTGCCACGTAGTCGCGTGTGCGCGCGTCGTGCCGCATACGGACCAGCACGATCGGGGGCGTTGTCACGTTGTCGGGCGCTTGATCGTCTTAGCTTGTTCTTTATGGTCCGGTGTCGAACATGGGGCCGTACACGGTCACTCACATGGGAGTTCGCCGGACGTGAACACGGCCCTCGCCTGATCCTGTGCTCCTGCCAAGGAAGACACCGGACCATGACGGGGGCCGTGCCGATGAGTGTGTCGTATTCGGATGCCCGGGAGGAGGTGTTCGCGGAGGCGTCACGCTTCCGGGGCACGTTCTACGAGTGTCTGACCGCCCGGCGCGACGCGCTGTTCGAACTCGCCGACGCGCTGCTGTGTGCGGACGGGCCGGTCGTCTCGCCGGTGGAGTTGTCGCTGGTGGCCGAGCACCGGCGTGGGCACGGCGCCCTGTACGAGGCGCTGAACCGCGGCCGCATCGACGCCCGGCGGCTCGGCCGTGCGCTGGCCGCCCTGCCGCAGCCGAAGGCCGCCGACGGGCGGCTGGTGCTTGCGGTGGACGTGAGCAACTGGCTGCGACCCGGGGCGTTTCCCCGTCGTCGTGGACACCCTGATCATTGGATCGTGAGGATCCATAGGACAGGAGTTCCCGTTGGGGACGTCGAAGTACAGCCCTGAGTTCAGGGCCGATGCCGTCGCGCTGTACCACGCCAGTCCGGGTGGTACGTACGCGTCGGTGGCCAAGGACGTGGGTGTCAACCACGAGACGTTGCGGATCTGGGTGCGCGACGCGGAGGCGGCTGCCCGGCCCGGGGCCGGTGAGGCGAGTGCGATGGAGAAGGAGAACCGGCAGCTGCGGGCGCGGGTGAAGGAGCTCGAGCTTGAGCGGGAGATCCTTCGGAGGGCCGCGAAGTATTTCGCGCAGGAGACCAGCTGGTGAGCAGCCGCTTCCAGTTCGTCGAGGATCACCGGGGCGCCTTCGGCGTCAAGCGGCTGTGCCGGATGCTGCGGGTCTCGCGGTCGGGGTTCTACCGGTGGTCGGCCGGCGCGGACGTGCGGGCCGGCCGCGCCCGGGCGGATGCCGAGCTCGCGGACCGGATCACCCGAATCCACACCGACTCGGACGGAACGTACGGGGTTCCACGCGTCACCGCCGAGTTGCGGGACGCCGGGACGCCGGTCAACCACAAGCGCGTGGAGCGCGTCATGCGCACGTTCGGCATCGTCGGCCTGCACCTGCGCAAGAAGGTCCGGCACCACGGTCCCCGAGCCGTCGGCGACCCCGGTGCCGGACCTGCTGCGGCGGGACTTCACCGCGGCCAGGCCGAACATGAGGTACGTCGGCGACATCACTTATCTCCCGATCGGGGGCGGCCGGTTCCTCTATCTGGCCACGGTGCTGGACCTGTGCTCGAAGCGGCTGGCGGGCTGGTCGATCGCCGACCGCATGCGTACCTCCCTGGTCACCGACGCGCTCAGGGCGGCCGCGGCCGCCCGCGGCGCCCGGGGACTGCGC
>NZ_JBXQQB010000064.1:0-14498 GCF_057220535.1 Kitasatospora sp. NEAU-CNBT7
GGTGTTGCGTCCACCGGTTGAATCCACCTTCGCTGCCGCGGTCCGAGTGAAAGATGCAGCCTCGTTCCAGAGCGCCACGGCCGGCGGCCGTCCGCAGCGCGGCCACCGGCAGCTCGGCGCGGTGATGGTCGGCCATCGCGTAGCCGACGACCTCGCGGGTGGCCAGGTCGATGCAGGTTGCCAGGTAGAGCCAGCCCTCCTCGGTCGGCAGGAAGGTGATATCACCGACCAGCCGCATCCCCGGCCGGGACGCGGTGAAGTCGCGCCCGATCAGGTCCGGGGCGAACACGGGCCTGCGGCTCTGGCGGGTCAGACCGCGGCGCCGGCGGCGGGTGGCGCCCGTGATCCCGCGCTCGCGCATGATCCGCTCCACCCTCTTCCGGTTGACCGCCCGGCCCTGGCGGCGCAGTTCCGCGTGAACGCGCGGGACGCCGTAGGCACCTCGGGAGGCGAGGTGGATCACCGCGATCTCGGCGGCGAGCAGGTCCTCGGCCCGTTCGCGGGCGCGACGGTCCTGCCCGCCGGCCCGCCAGGCGTAGAAGGATGAGCGTGCGATCCCCAGCGCTCGGCAGATCCGCTTGACGCCGAAGGCGCCGTGGTGGTCCTCAACGAAACGGAAGCGGATCACCGATTCGTCTCGGCCGCGAAACAGGCGGCCGCCTTGCCAAGGATCTCGATCGTCTTCTGCTGCTCGAGGTTCTGCCGGCGAAGCCGGGCGAGCTCCTCGCGCTCGGGGCTGGTCAGGTCGCCGGGCCGGCCTCGCAGCCCCTCCGGGCTGACCCCGAGCTCCCGGGCGATCTCGGTGACGTTCCGATGCGGACAAGACCGGACGAGCGCGACCGCGTCCCTCTTGAACTCCGCCGTGTACCGCTTACTCATGTTGCTGTTGCTTCCCACCTGAAACTGCTTCCTCCGGGCTCACACGTCCCAGTCTCCAGGTGTCCAACCGAAGGGTGGAACTTCAATCAGCTCCTCCACCTCGCGGAAGCTCAGCGGGAACCGGACGTACAGCCACACACAGTGGCTGATGACCTCCGCCGGGTAGCGGTGGTTGCTGTACGACGGCGACGTTGACGACACGGAAACGACCTTTCGGTACGACCAACCGAAGAGCATCTCACCCGGCCACCAACAACGTGACAGCGCCGCCCTGGATGCTGGGCAGCCCGGCGCGGGAGGGGACCAAGGTAGACCCAACGGCCTCCCCAACGGTCACGCCTCGCTGCCCAATCGAGAATAACATCAGAATTTCCCCAAAGGAATCTAGGACTTGACCTATGATACTGCCAACAAGGCGACATGGGCAATACCTTCCAAGGCTGGAAGATTGCCTTCAAAAGTGCAGCATCACAGGTTTCTCGCGAGACCGGATGCACCTGCGCCCGGTCAACCCACAGGGCGCAGCAAAACCCAAGGAGGCGCAACGCGATGGTTACTTATAATGGCTGGGAACTTACCGATCTAACGGAGCAGGAGAAAGTGCAAATTGGTGTAGATCCAGATGGATACTACCAAGACTTCGCCTGGGTCGGAGATACTGGAAAGGTTGCCTTCTACGATTCAGATGAGGCAAAGTGATTCTACAAGGAGGATGGATCACCGGAAGTCCTCCCCGCTCATGATTTCAACTATGCTGGCCAAGGGCACTATAATTACCAGGAGGAAGCTACCCTAATTCCGCTTGATAAAATCGACACCACCGGTATGGGAAATATTCAAGATTGGAAGATGGCGTCCCTTAGGCAGGGGGTAAAATTTGGTGCAAGTATCCCTCCAATCGATGTCGCCCTGGACTCTTCAGGATGCTACGCGGTCTTGAATGGAGCCAACCGGGTTGCAATTTCAAAGGAGTGGGGCTTTACCTTCATTCCGGCGCGCTTCAACTGAGCGTTTTCGGCGTTGCCTCTCCAGGGTGAGGATGGCCTTGCTGATTGGTCCGAGCCGGTTGGGGTTGCAGCGGGCGTGGCGGAAGATGCGCCGGCGTTTGACGGTGGCGACGCCTCGTTCGACCGGGCATCGGAGCCGGGCGTGGGTCGTGTCCCACGTGGTGGTGGAATCTCCGTGCACTGACCTCGCGTCGGAGCGAGGTGCCTGGGTCGAGGTTCGCGGAGTGGCTCGCCGGCACCCTCGCCGCAGGTCGCTGCGAGGGTGCGGGCCATCAGCCGAGGGCCGGACCGCGGCCGCCGGGCCGCTGACCAGGCCCTACTCCAAGATCGCTGCTACACCACTCGGCGGGACACCACCCGGGCGTGGGCCTTGTTCCGCGATCTCTCTTTCGCGGTCGGCTCAGTCTTGGGCCGTGGCCGGACCGGGACGGCGACGTGTGGGCCGGCCCCGGTGTAGGCGAGGTCTGCGAGCGCCGGGATCCCCGGTCGGCCGCAGGCCTGGACGATCCGGTGGCGCCGGGCGGCGGTCAGGTCGTCGTGGGTGCGGCCGGGCAGCGGCCGGGAGACCCATAGGAGGTTGCCGTCGGGACCGGTGATGACCTGCCAGGTTCACTCCGTGGCGGCGGTG
The DNA here is from genome assembly GCF_057220535.1 of Kitasatospora sp. NEAU-CNBT7. Taxonomy (NCBI): domain Bacteria; kingdom Bacillati; phylum Actinomycetota; class Actinomycetes; order Kitasatosporales; family Streptomycetaceae; genus Kitasatospora; species Kitasatospora sp. NEAU-CNBT7. Next base: position 2,515 of record NZ_JBXQQB010000064.1, read on the forward strand.
CTTGCCGCTGTAGTCGGCGCGGCCGTCGCCGACGCGGTCGCACTCGGCGAGGTTCCGTCGACCAGGACGTAGGTCGGATCGGCCTCGCGCAGGGCCCGGGCGTGACGGGCCAGGAGGTCGGTGACCTGGTGGACGTGGGCGGTGCCGACGCCGGTCCGGAATCCGGCGGCGATCTGCGCGAGGACGGGGTGTGGAAGGTTGCGCCGGCGCCCCGGTAGGTCCGGTCCGCCAGGACGAGGACCTCGCGGGTCAGGCAGGCCCGGACGATTCCGTGGGCGCGGGCCGCGGTCAGGTCGTGTGTGCGGCCCGGCAGGGCGCGGGAGAAGCACCGGGGTGTGCCGTCGGGTGCGGCGACGACCTGCACGTTCATCCCGTGCTTGCGGTGCTTTTGCGAGTGGTACGGCTCGTCCGCCTTGATCCGGTCGGTCGGGATCAGCGTGCCGTCCACGATCACGAAGTCGCCCTCGCCCAGTCCCACCAGGGCCTCGCGCAGGCCCGGCGCCCGCACGGCCAGGACCTCCACGGTCTCGTCGACGTACCGCCAGGCCGTCGCCTGCGACACCCCGAACCCTGCGGCGACCCGGGCGAACGTCTCGTTCTTCCGCAGATGGGCCAGGACCAGCAGGGCCTGCTTGGAACAACCGAGCCTGCGCCGGCGTGAGTTCAGTTCACGCCTTCGGGCGTGGACCAGCCAGGAGACATGCTCGACCAGCTCGTGCGGGACATCGAGCACGGCAAGATACGGGACCAAGCGAGGCTCCTCGGTCAGAGCGTGGTGCGTAGAGAACACCAACGCAACGACCAGGAGCCTCGCCTGTTACCCCACCCCCGCTGACCAGCCATTTCACCCTCCCGGAACAGAATGAAAGAGGCTCACTGGCTTCTGTTGTCTGCACGCCTCCCGTGTCATTGCGGCCCCGGAACTCGGGTTCTACGGGAAACCCGACGCGATCACCTCCGAGGCCGTCACCACCTCGGGGCCCATGGGGTCCATGAAGTTGCCTGCCGGGCTGAGCATCGGCTCCGGCACCAGCAAAGGCCACCGATATTCGGAGCCGGCACCGCGATCGCCAAGGCCGGACCCTCGCTACGCCGCACGGCCACGAGCGTGCTGGCGAACAAGCTCACCGCGGCCGAGGCCGAGCACCTCGGTGACCCCGCAAACGGGCCAGACCAGCCAGACCAGGCTCGGGCATCCCGCTGTAACCGAAAGGCTGCCTTTATAGGCATGCTCCACGCCCCACTTCGAGCGACATTCCGAAGAGGGGCCGTACTGCCCCGCAGCCGGTGGCACGAAGGCACGTCAGCACATCCTGCAGCGTGTCCGTCGCCTTAAATATCTCAAGCAGACGTAAGGTTCGGTTTCGGATGATGAAGGTACTTGTTGCTGCCCGCGAGCGTTGGCATTCGAGTTCGCGGCGCGTCAAAGTTGTCACTGCCACTACCGTTTTCGCAGTGGCCGCGACCGCCGCAGCGGTACCGATCGCTCAGGCCGGCGGCTCCGAACCCCTCACCTCGAACGCAGCCGCCAGCGGCCCTTCCACTCCGGCGGCCTCGCAGGATTCAGGCCTCTCCCCGCTGACCGGGCTCCCCGGAGGGGCCGGCCGGGTGCTCGCAGCGAAGATCGACAATGTCGGGAAAGCCCAGTACCAGCAAGCCGGCCTCAACTCCGCCGACATCGTGTATGCGATCCAGGTCGAAGGCGGCCTCAGCCGGTATCTGGCGGTCTTCGACAGCGATCGGGCACCGCAGAGCGTCGGCCCCGTCCGCAGCGCCCGAGAGACGGACATACCTCTGCTGTCTCCGTACGGAAAAGTAGGGTTCGCCTACAGTGGCGCCATATCCGGCCTGCTCCCCGATCTGGCGGGTGCAAATCTTCAGAACATCACCCCCGGCAACGGATTGTTCAGCCGCGGCGGATCGTCTCCGACCTTCATCCGGCCGGCCAGCGTCTTCGCCGCCTACCCGGACCTTGCCCCCGCGAAGGACATCGGGCTGGTCTTCGGCGATGCCCCCACCGGAGGCACTCCGGCCGGCACCGCGTCGGCACGCATGCCGGCGGCCTCGTTCACGTTCACCGCTTCTGGCCCCTCCTGGCTGGTGTCGGTCGACGGCCACCCGGTCGTCACAACCGACCAAGGACGGGCGAGCGCATCGAACGTGATCATCCAGCACGTCGCAGTGGTGCCGGGGAAGTACACCGACTTCAACGCTGGGAAGCCCGACAACGAGGTGTTCTCCCGAACCACCGGCGAAGGGAAGGCCGAGTTCTACCGCGACGGCCAGGTCTGGCACGGAGAGTGGTCCAAGTCCTCGGACTCCGCCCCGACGCAGTACACGGTCGCAGGCGCCCCGATGCCCCTGCAGCCCGGCCGCACCTGGATCGTGCTCGTTCCCTGACCAGCACCGCGGCCCCGCCTCTGCCACGGAATCGACGGCCGGCATGCCGGTACGAGCCGACGGGAGCGCCACGGCCACGTGCCCGTCCGGAGCCGTGCCCAAGGGCTAGCATGAGCGCGTGACGACGCCCCGTTACTCACGACGTCGGTTTCTCGGTATAAGCGGTGCAGGAGCCGCAGTCGCGCTGAGCGGCTGCGATGCTCCTACCGGGAGCCCGTCACGCCCGGCATCGCCGCAGCCCGGGACAGCAGCGGGAGCAGCCCGCACCCCTGCCGAGAACGCGAAGCCCGGGGACGCGGACTGGAGGATCGTCGACGCCGGGCCACCCGGTGCCATCGAGGGCTTCACCGATCGGGTGAGTGTCCCACCCGGAGAGAAATTCGGGCTGTACGTGTCGACGACTGCCCCGGGATTCCGCATTACCGCCTACAGGATCGGCTGGTATGGGGGCACCGGGGCCCGCAAGATCTGGACCTCGCAACGGCTACCCGGTGCACTGCAGCCACCGCCCATGGTGGATACGGCCACCCGCATGGTCCGCGCCGGCTGGACCTGCTCGACGGTCGTGGACAGCACCGGATGGCCCGAAGGCAGCTATCTGCTCCGCCTGGATGCCGACGGCGGCACTGGTCAGCGCTACGTCCCGGTCACCGTCCGCTCCCGGTCGACCGGCGGCCGCACGGTCATCGTCAATGCGGTTGCCACCTGGCAGGCCTACAACCAGTGGGGCGGCTACAACCTCTACGGAGGGCCTGTCGGCGGCATGTCGACCCGCTCCCTCCAGGTGACCTTCGACCGCCCCTACGAGTACGACAACGGCGCCGGGTTGTTCCTGGTCTACGAGGCCCCGCTGATCATCCTTGCCGAGCGGCTTGGTCTCCCGCTGGCCTACACCACCAGCACCGACGTCGCCGCCGGACAGACCCTGCTCACCGGGGCAGCCACCGTACTGTCTCTCGGCCATGACGAGTACTGGTCCCCCGAACAGCGCCAACACATCACCGCCGCCCGCGACTCAGGGACGAACCTGGCGGTCCTCGGCGCCAATTGCTCGTTCCGGCGCGTCCGGTTCGAGCCGTCCGACCTGGGACGGAACCGAACGGTGGTCTGTTACAAAGGGGACTGGAAAAAAGACCCGGGGTACCAGGCCGGGCTGGGGCCCGCGACCACCGACTTCCGCGCACCGCCCGACGCCGACCCGGAGAGCTCACTGCTCGGCGTGATCTACGACGGCTACCCGGTGGACGCCCCGTACATCGTGACCAACCCGGGGCACTGGCTCTACGAGGGCACCGGCGTGAAACTCGGCGACAGCTTCCCCCATCTGGTGGGGGTCGAGTACGACCGGGTGAACATCACGTACCCCACCCCGCGCCCGCTCGAGATCCTGTCGCACTCACCGGTGGTCTGCAACGGCCGCCGCAGCTTCGCCGACAGCGCCTACTACTCCACGGGCAGCGGCGCCGGGGTCTTTGCCACCGGCACCATGCGCTGGGTGGAATCGCTACGCACCGACGCGTCAGGTGGCGCCGGAACCAATCACGGCATCGATTCCCAGACCGGGATGTTCACCCGCAGAGTCACCGAGAACATGCTGCAGGCTTTCGCTAAAGGGCCGTGCGGCCGCGACCGCACACCTACGGACAACATCGCCGCCGTCTACGGCGACGAACCCGTCCGATGAGAGGCAGACCCTTTGAAAGGCCGCCGTGAAACTCTCCGTCCGCACCCAGGTTCGGCCATCTCGAGGGACGTGAGGCGCACGGTGCTGACTGACAGTCAAGGCACCGCCCCAGCAGATCACCTCATCGGAAACAGCCTTCCGCGCCGAGGCCCATCCAGCCGTGTCAGGAGGGTACCGTTGTGCCCGGTCCTGGCGACGCACACCCTCCACACCTCGCGCTCTGAGAACCAGGAAATCGCATAAGTGAAACCTCACGGGCAGGAGCACATATACATATGTTCGAGTGGATGGCGAGAGCCCCGACCGTACTTCTCCTGGCGGCTCTCGTGCTGGGCTTGTCCATCTTCTCGGCAACTGGAGTACTCGCAGCCCGAGGCCTGGCAAGGAGGATCTTCAACACCGAACCGTCTTGGCGGGAGCTGACCACCCTCACCGTGCAGATGTGCGTGAGTTCCTTTGCGCTCCTGCTTGCGCTCATCGCTTTCGCTGCTTACCAGAATTACGTGGACGCACGGGACAAAGTCTCACGCGAGGCGTCCACCGTCGCAGTTCTCTACCGGGACGCATCCGGGTACCCCGAGCCTGTTCGGGGGCGACTGCAGGACGACCTTAAACAATACGTGAATTATGTCATTACAGAGGCATGGCCGGAACAGCGGCGGGGTCTCGTGCCCACCGGAGGGATCACCTACACCGAGAGGTTCCAGGATGAACTTTTCGGATTCAGCCCGTCCACTGCGACCCAAAGCGCCCTGCAGACAGTAACGCTCTCGGCTTATGAGGACTTCGCCGAGGCCCGCCGCCAGAGGCTGCAGGCAGCTACGGTCGGAATTCCCGGACTCCTGTGGGCTGTCCTGTTGATCGGTGTTGTCAGCATCATCGGCCTGACCTGGTTCCTTCCGGTCAAGAGGGCTGTTGCGCACATCTTCATCTCTGGAAGCTTCGCCTTCACCACGAGTCTCATGCTCTTTGTGATCTCGGCCCTGGACAAGCCCTTCAGAGGAAGTATCAGCGTTTCCGTCTCGCCGTTTGCGTTGCTCCAGCAGACTCTCCTGAGGTAGCCGGTCTGTGATCGACCGCGCGGGTCCGTGATGGCACGGCGCCCGAAGCTGACCCGAGGGCTCTGAGCGGCAGCTTTGAGATCATCGTCATGATTTCTTTCACAGACCCTGGCGGCCGTCCGGTCACCATCACTCGAACGGCAAACGGGGCGGAAAGGCTTGCTCCCCGTCCGCCTCCTCAGAACCCTTCAGGCGAACCCCGCCCCCAGGCATGGAACAGGTTCGGATCTCGATCTGCCAGGCGTCGGATCGCCGAGCTACCTGGCTACTGCCTACCATCCACTCATGACATTCGACCGCCACGCCGTGGCACTCTTTCTATTGCGCTCGGATGCTCCTGTGCTGACCGAGCAGCGGACGGTCTCGCTTCAGACCGCCCACATGTCATACATGGCCGACCTGCACGACATGGGTGTGCTGCTGGCGGTCGGCCCGGTGACGGACGGCACCAAGGGGGATCCACGCGTGCTGGCACTCCTGGACGCCGATGCCGGGCGCGCCCGCGAGCTCCTGCGGCTGGATCCTCTGGTGGTCGCGGGAATTTGCAGGGTGGAGGTCCATACCTGGATGGTCCCACCGGGCCTGGTGGCCTTCTCGCCGGCGAGACTACCGCGGTCGATTGCGGAAGCCGAAGCCGCCCACCACGGCTGAGCGGAGCCGGTCGGCCACGGCGTCCAGCATGGCCGATCCCCAAGCGGCCGACGTCACCAACCCCCGGAACACATCCCCCCCTCCGGATCCGCCGGTTTCGCCGTCGGGTCGCCGGGTGTTCAGGCCCTACCGAGGTGGAACACGCTCACGGTGACCGTCTGGTCGTGAACCTCGTAGCGGACACAGCAGAAGCCCACCTCGATCCGGTGGATCCCGCTGCTCCGGAAGGCCAAAGCGTTCACGAGCCCTGGGCCCGTCCGCCGAGCGGTGCGCGAGTCAACCGCCCGGCGCACCTGGCTGACGACCTTCCTCCTTCCCGCCCGAACTCGGCGCCGCCGAATGGGTCTGGGCGCACCCCGCGCCTGCAGTCCTTGCCGGAATAGTCGACCTCGCTGTCACCGGCCGCTCGCACTCCGCGAGCGTCCCGTCGATTGCTCGGGCCGGACGCGCCGGAGAGCCCGGGGTGAGGGACGGCGCTCGCGCGGCAAAGAGTGCAGTGACGCTGTGTACACAGGAGTGGACGGTACCCCGCTGATACCGAGGCCGGGGGCGAGTCGTGTGCTCGCGCAGATGATGAACCAGGGCCCGCCAGTGCGGCGGGAACTTGCAATGACGGTCACCCTCGCGGGTAGCGATCAGCGCTGTGACCTACTCGACGAGTGGGTGCGCCAGGTCAAATGTCCGGCGCCACGGCCCAGTCGCCTCTGCACCTCCATTGCCGGGGAACGTCGACCGCTCCGGAACGGTCGGCGGCCCCATGTCAGAGCCCGGGATCGATCACGCATCCGCGGGTAAAAACGGCTCACGGCCCGGCCGTCGCACAATCTCCGGCTCGGGGCACTCGTTCTTGCCGACCGGGAGCCCGGTCCTACCTCCGGTCCACCGGTTGGAGGACCGGAGTGCAGGTCCTGCCGGGTGAAGCTGGTGTCATGAGACTCTTCTCGATCATCCTTGTGAGCGGTGCGATAAAGGCGACGAAGACTCTGGTCGGCCGTCGCCCTGCCCCAAGGGCAGGCGAGCCGCAGGGCTCCCTCCCTTACCATTACTAGCTTGATCTTTGACCTGTGCGGCGGGGCCGAGGGTGCTGGACGTCTTCGACTTCGGTGGCTTCGTCGGGTCTGTTTTCCGGACCGCGTGTGGACGTCGCGGTGTGGAGTCGGGTGGGTGTTCTTGCGGCCGGGAGGCCGTCCAGGGCCGGGACGGCTGGGTTTCGGTGCGCCGGCCGGGCAGGCGGCCTTCGGATGGAGACTTCGAAATCCTCGCCGGCCGCGGGCCGGGGTCAGACGTGCGGTCGTGTCCCACGTGGTGGTGGAATCTCCGTGCACTGACCTCGCGTCGGAGCGAGGTGCCTGGGTCGAGGTTCGCGGAGTGGCTCGCCGGCACCCTCGCCGCAGGTCGCGGCGAGGGTGCCGGCCATCAGCCGAGGGCCGGACCGCGGCCGCCGGGCCGCTGACCAGGCCCTACTCCAAGATCGCTGCTACACCACTCGGCGGGACACCACCAGACGTTCGGGCGGCGCGGGATTCCCCAGGGGCGGCGGAGGTCGGCCGCGAGCGGGCGGGCGAGCCGAGGGGCGCTCGGAGTCATCCCGGCGCCCACCGGACGCCACGAAACACACCACGGAGACTGTGCCGATCTTGTTCGAGGCCTTATGACAAGGAGATCCCAGACATCGGCTCCGTAGGTTCCGGGCGGGCCTCAGCGGCACCGCCCAAAACCCCGTACACATCGCATTAGGAGATCCGGCGCCGCACCGACGTCGTCGGGATCTTCCCCGATCGGAGCTCGATCATCCGCCTGACCGGCACCGTGCTGGCCGAGCAGAGCGACGAGTGGGCCGAGCAGCGGCGCTGCAACGGTACCGAGGCCCTCGGCCGCTGCCGCCTCCGCCTCCACCCGATCGAGGGAGAAACCCCCGACGAGACCCCCGCGCCCGCACTCACCGCATAGCCTGGAACTGGCCAGCGGACGTGACCCCCAGCCGCCACGTAGGACACGCTGTATTGGGTCACGACTCCACGCTATGAGGGGAAGCACATGGTGCTCTTGCTTCCCGCCTGAAACTGCTTCCTCTGGGCTCACGCGCCCCAGTCTCCAGGCGTCCAGCCGCAGGGTGGAATTCAGGCCATCCGTGGGCGCCGCCGACCGCCAGCACCCCCGGATGACTCATGGGACTACTTGTGTCCGAGCTCGACGGTCACGGTTCGCTGCCCGTCTTGGGTCGGCCCCCACTGCAGTTCCCCGGAAGTATTCTTGAACGATCCGGTTCCGCCAGTAATCGCGGCGGGAAAGGAATTGAGATCGCCTTCCGTCGCAGCCTGATATTCGATCTGACCCTCGGGCGTCCTCAACCCTCCCGTGCACAGGATCCTGCGAGGTTCGGAGGCGGCAACGGTGCAAGCGACCATACTCGTCCCGTAGTCCTTGCCGTCCTTGGTCACGGTCCCGGTGGAACCGAACGTGTCACCGTCCCTGTTGTAGTCGCCGAACTTGGTCGTGTTGGTCACGGTCAGCACAGTGCTGCTGGGGCCGTTACCGTTTTCGTGGTCGGTGGCAGCCTGGGACGGCGATGCCACGAACAGACCGCCGACCAGAACGCCACCAAGTGCGACGGCCGCAGCGGGGGCCTTCCATGACATGACTGAATTCTTCATCCTGTATCCCATGTTCGACTCGGTGTGGAGTCATGCAGATGTACACGTGAACCTGGCCCGATGCTCGGGCACCTGGCCAGTTTGCCGAATGATCGTTCTTTTTTGATTCATCCGATCGGCGGATAGGCGGAACGATTGCGCGGCAGGCCCTGCCGAGACGAAGGCACCCACACACATGCGCTCCGGGGGCACCGTCACGTGTGGACTCGGCCCGATGATCTTCGGGTTGGCCTTGCCGGGGAGGGAACCGTCCCCATTGCGTGTGGCTGTACTTCCGGTTCCCGCTGAGCTTCCGCGAGGCGGAGGAGCTGATGCTCAAGCGCGTCGTCGTCGTGTCTTCGCGACGGTGCGGCGGTGGTTCCTGAAGTTCGGCCAGGCCTACGCGAATGCCCTGCACCGGCGCCCGCCCGCGGCCCGGTGACACATGACACCCGGGCGAGGTGTGCGTCCGGATCATGGCGAGCGGAAGTACCTGTGATGGGCCGTCAATGCTGAGGCCCAGGTCGTGGACATCCTGGTGCAGAACCGGTGGAACACGGCCACGGCCAGGCGGTTCTTCCGAAGGCTCCTCACGGGGACCGAGACCGTGCCGCGCGTGATCGTCCCGGACAAGCTCCGCCCCTACGGCGCCGCGCACCGCGAGCTCATGGCCTTGGTGGAGCACCGCTCGTACAGGGCCTGAGCAACCGGGCCGAGAGCTCCCACCAGCCCACGAGACGGCGCGAACGCGCGATGAAAAGCTTCCTCACCGTCGGAGGAGCGCAGCGGTTCCTGGCCACGTTCAACGGCATCAGCCTCCACCTCCGGCCCGGCAGCCACCTCATGACCGCCGCCCGTCACCGCCTCGAGATGACTATCCGCTTCACGATCTGGAATCGCGCCACCAGCGCCACCGGCCTGCCCACCACGACCTGAACCAGCACCCAAGCCGAGACTCAGCACGCCCTGAAGCCCCGCCGGACGCCCATACCCTCAACAACGTGTCAACGCCACCAACAGTCCTGTTGGTGGCGTGGAGTTATCTCTGCGAAAGCATTCCGCCGCTGCTGCCGGTGCCGGGCTGGCTGCGCATGCGGGGCGGCCAGCCGGAGGCGTACGCGAGATCCTCGGCCTGTGGGCCGGCGACGGCGGTGAGGGCGCCAAGTACTGGCTGCAGTCCTGACCGAGATCAAGAACCGCGGCGTCGCCGACGTCTGCATGGTCGTCCGCGACGGCCTCAAGGGCCTGCCCGACGCCATTGCCGCGGTCTGGCCGCAGGCCGTCACGCAGACCTGCTTCGTCCACCTGATCCGGGCCTCGTTCCGCTACGCAGCCCGCCGGGACTGGGACAAGATCTCCCGGGCGCTCAAGCCGGTCCACACCGCGCCGACCGAGGACGCCGCACTCGAGCGGTTCCTGGAGTTCACCGAGGCCTGGGGCAGGAAGTATCCGGCGATCGTCCGGCTCAGGGAGAACGCCTGGGCCGAGTTCGTGCCGTTCCTCAGCTTCGACGTCGAGGTCCGGCGGGTCATCTGCACCACGAACGCGATCGAGTCGGTCAACGCCCGAATCCGCAAGGCCGTTCGCTCGCGCGGGCACTTCCCGAACGAGCAGGCCGCGTTGAAGTGCGTCTACATGGCGATCACGTCCCTCGCCCCGACCGGAGCCGGCCGCAAACGCTGGATGACCCGCTGGAAGGCCGCACTCAACGCCTTCGAGATCGCCTTCGACGGCCGGCTCTCCGTCGGCCGCCGCTAACTCAACCCAACCGAGTTACTGATCGTTTCAGAATGACTTGGGCTCAGAGGCCGTTGTCGTACCGATCTTGGTGGACGTGGGTTCGAGTGGATCAGCTCGGTCCGGTGATCTTGCCGGTTGCCGGGCATGAAGGCAGGGCCTCTGGTGCAGCTCGGGGTTGTCGAGACCTTGAGCGCGCCAGGAGGCCCTGGTGTCGCTGTTGTATGCCCTTGCGCCGGCCGGCTCCAACTCGACTGCCCGGGAGTGTGATTGTCTCGCTCACCGGTTCGGGAACGCCGGCGACCGGCCGCACAGGCGACCGAGGTATCCGTCCGACATGAGCGACGCGGAGTGGGCGGTCGTGCGGGACGCGATGCCGGTGCCGGGATGGCTGGAGGGCTGGGGTGGGCAGCCGGGGGGCTACTGCCACCGGCAGATGGTGGACGCGGTGCGCTACCTCGTCGCGGGCGGCATCACCTGGCGGGCGATGCCCACGGACTTCCCCGCCTGGGACCGCGTCTACGCCTTCTTCCGGCGCTGGCGCGACAAGGGCCTGGCCGCCGAGCTCCACGACCGGCTGCGGGACCGGGTCCGCGAGGCGGCGGGCCGCGACCGGGAGCCGACCGCGGGGATCATCGACTCGCAGTCGGTGAAGGGGGCCACGTCGGTGCCGGCCGCGGGCAGGGGATTCGACGGCGGGAAGAACGTCAACGGCCGCAAGCGACACATCATCGTGGACACCCTGGGGCTGCTGTTGACGGTGATGGTCACCGCGGCATCCGTTACCGACCGCGAGGCCGGCCGGACGCTGCTTGAACGACTGCGGACGCGGCACTGGCGCATCACACTGGTGTGGGCCGACGGCGGCTACACCGGGCGCCTGGTCGACCTCGCCCGCGACGTCCTTCACGTCGCGCTCACCGTGATCAAACGCAGCGACGACGTGACCGGGTTCGTGGTGCTGCCGAAGAGGTGGTTGGTGGAGCGGACGTTCGCGTGGCTGATGCGCTCACGCCGCCTGGCCCGCGACTACGAGGGCCGCGCCGACAGCTCCGAGGCGATGATCTGCTGGTCGATGAGCATGGTCATGAGCCGCCGCCTCGCCCGACGGGCATGCTGAACATCCCCGGGCGGTCTTCCGCCAGCCAGCCCCGCGCCACCAGGCGCTTCGCCTTCGACCGCACTCCCTCGACCTTCGCGGGAACCGCCTCCAGCCCGAGCGCCACGGCGAGCTGCCGGCAGTCCATCGCCGCACCGCCCGAGCACCCGGGGCCGGCCAGAATCTCCATGAGCCGCCGGTAGTCCGGCGCCAGAACGCCGACATCGAGCCCGTCCCGCCACACCGGCACCACCAAACCCGACACCGCCGCCGCGACCCGAGCCGGCCGTCCGCCGACCGTCACGACCGGCGGAACTGCCTCGTCTTCGCGAGGCTCCGTCAGGACCCCGGCCACCGTCTCACGGGCAATGACGAACCACTCCCAAGCGACCTCCGCCTCCCGCAGCTCGGCCTGAAGCGCCTCCACCCGCTGCCGGGCGACCCGCTCACGTTCCTCCAGCAGCCCCATCACCGACAGCACCCCGCACCTCCACCAAAGAGACGACATGACACGTCATCTCTGCCGCCGATGCGCCGACCCCATGCCTGACCAGCGGAAACGCGCCCATCACGCTCGGAAAGACAACGGCTTCTCAGGGTCTTGCGCTCAGGTGATCTTGGTCGGCAGGGTGTCTGGGTGCGTGCTGATCTTGTTCCGGACGGTCTGTGGGAGCGTGTCGCTCCGCTGCTGCCACCCGCTCCCGAGCGGCGGCGGCGCT
>NZ_JBXQQB010000065.1:0-14272 GCF_057220535.1 Kitasatospora sp. NEAU-CNBT7
CTCACCTCGCGACAGGCCGGCCCGCAGCGGATCGGCGAGATCACACGAGGGCACTGGGGCATCGAGAACAAGGTCCACTACGTGCGGGACGTGACGCTGGGCGAGGACGCCTCCCGCATCCGCACCGGCCACGGAGCCCAGAACATGGCCACGTTGAGATCGGTCACGATGAACTTCCTGCGCAGGACAGGAAGTTCCATCGCCGACGCCCGCCGCCGGCTGGCGCTCGCACCGCACACAGCCCCGCTCGACCTCTTCGGCATCCCCGGTGACCTGCATATTCACGACTGAGATCCGACTTTGCATCAGCCCTGACCGGAGGGGCGCTGGCCTCGAAGCGGGCTGAGCCGCCGTGGCCACAGCGTGCGAATGGCACCCGGTTTCGGGTGCCCTCCTCAGCAGGCAGGGATCAACCCCACCGCGTACTGGTCGGACCGGACCATGTCCTCGACGTGTTGTTCCACGCTGACGCCTCCGGGGAAGTGCAGGTAGGAGACATAGAGGCAGGCGTACTTCTCGCGTTGGCAGGCTGCCTGCCATGCGTCGAACGCCCGGCACTCGATGCGCTCGCCACCTGGCACGCACAGAGTTGCCCATCCGTTTTCGGACAGGCGGAACCGGGTGGCCTGTCGCAGACGCGAAGTCACAGAGCCCGGCGTCGGGTCGAGCCCGAGCGTCGTTGAGATGCGGGGCATAACGGTATCGGTCTCCTGCGTGCCGCAGTGCGCCAGCAGGGCGTATGAGCGTATGCCCTGGCCGGGGACCATCGCCGTCCAGCCCGCCATGGCCAGATCGCCGAGTCCGCCCGCCAAGCCACTGATCTTGGCGGTCTTCATGACGTCTTGCCTTTCACCGGGGGACCTCAGGGCTGCTTCCTCTCGACGCTATGGACCGAGCCGCGGGTCACCAACGGCCGGAAAGGCAGGCAAACGGGCATGAACAAGGGCGCTGGCAGGTGGATCTCCCGGATGCCCCCACCCGGCAGGAAGCGGCGAGATGCGAGGGATCAGACCATCACTGGCGAGACTGCTGAACCGTGGTGGCCGGGCCGGCGTGGACGTCATCGCCAGCCTCGGGCGGCTCAGTGTCTGTTTGAGAGGGAGAAAGCGCAGCTCCTTCCATGTGTGTGACAAGTAGGACTGGTGATGCCGGGTGTTTGCTCAGGCGGTAGACGCTGCCGGGTTTCGTTGAGCATTGTTGTTGCGGCCGGATGCCCGTACGAGACGAGAGCTTTGCCTGATTTAGTGCCCTTTAGTGCGTGAGGGGAGCGAGGTGTGCTGCATACCGTGGTGGTTCTTCACCATCGAAGGGAAAACTATGTCCTTGCATGACCTCAGCTCGGTGACCGCGCAGGTTTCGGAGATCATCACGGAAGTTTCGGGAGTGGTGCTGCCCGAGGGAAAGGAGCTTGGCGATGTCAAGCTCCTTGACGATCTCGACATTGACTCGCTGTCCACGGTTGAGGTGGTCGTGGCTGTCGAAGAGCGTTTCGGGGTCAATATCGAGGACTCGTCTGCCAATGGGCTGGCGACCATCGGGGACGTTGCGGGGCTCGTGATGCGGCTGCTGGACGAGGAGTGACGGCCACTGACGTACCCCTGCTGTCCAGCGGGGCTACGCTAGAGATCCCCGGAATGTTTCGGCCTACTGGACGGGATGCTGCCAAGCACATCATCAACGCTCTTGCGGTGGCCGCGTACCTTGATGGCTCGCAGCCGCATGCGCGCTCTGTTGAAATCGAGGGCGATGTAGACGTCGCGTCGGCGCTGCCGCTCGGTGCTCACATTCTTCGCACACATCACAGCTCAGACGGTAGTGGCTGCTGGCTGTTCAGCGGTCCGGGGTGGACGGCACAGGCCGAGAAGGTCCGAGCCGCGGAGCGGTTTGTAGTGCGTGTCACAGTCACTGCGGCGCTTGAGGACACTGCCGAACGTGTCGTCTGCGACATGGTCACGGCTACGAAGCCGGTGGTCGGGGACGGAAGCCATGTGCAGATCGGTTTCTGGCATCTGGGAGACCAGGGGTCGGCCCGGCGCAGCGGCCGGTCGATGCCGACTCAGCCGTGGCGGGAGATCAGGGGCAACTACACGGCGGCCGCCGCCCAGGGCTTTGGCGATCTGTCCGGCCTTACTCCTGAGGCCATCTTCGGTTCGATCCTTGTCGTTCACGGTCCGCCCGGCACCGGGAAGACAACAGCGCTGCGGACGCTTGCTCACGAGTGGCGGAGCTGGTGCGACTTCGAATATGTTCTCGACCAGGAGAAGATCCTGGCCTCCGCCGACTACCTGAAGGAAGTCGCGTTCGGGAACGCCAGCCCCCGAGCTGGGGAGCGCTGGCGAATGATCGTCATCGAGGACGGGGACGCCCTTATTCGGGCTGACGGCGGACGTACCACCGGTGCGCAGCTGTCACGGCTGCTGAACATCACCGATGGCATGCTCGGCGCCGACCGCCGGGTCCTTGTGGCCATCACCACGAACGAGGATCTGCAACGCGTCCATCCGGCCATCACCCGGCCGGGCCGGTGCCTGGCGGAGATCGAGGTCGGCCTGCTCACCCAGGCGGAGGCCCTGACCTGGAAGGAACACAACCCGGGCGGGCCAGCTACGTTCACCAGCGGACCGGTCTCTCTGGCCGAACTGTACGCTCAGCAGGCCGGAGCCGGCCGCGCCAGCCAATCAGCCCACCACGTCACAGGCGCCTATCTGTAACGACGCCGTGGGCCCTACGGTCCTCGACCACGGCCGCTGGACCGTTCACAGGATCATCGGCGCCGCTCGTCCCGACCGGGGTGACACCAGCTGCTGGGCTGTCGCGGTTCAGCCGGTGGTCTGCTGTCCGGTGCGTGCTCGGGTGGTGGCCAGGCGGTCGGAGCCGGTGCCGGTCTCGATGATGTTGCCGCCGAAGGTGAGGCGGTCGAGATGGCCGCGCAGAGGCGGGGGTCGGTGAACGTCTTGGTCCAGCCAACTGGGGCTGGCACTTGTTCCGGGAGAGACAACGGCCCTGCGACCTGGCCGTTTCAGGGGTCTGAGTGTCTCCCTGATTGTCTTGCTGACAGCGCGGTTCTGTAGGCGCTACCTTCATTCGTCAGGTGCGAGGAAGGTGTGCCGGATGGTGGAGCCGCGTCTGCGGGTGATCGAGGGCCGAACGGTGCCCGAGATGCCCGTTGCCTGGGCTGGGATCCGTGGGAGTTCCAGGCGCTGTGCGTGGAGGCCTTCGTGGCCTCGTGGCGGGCCCGAGGGTTCAGCCCGGTGACGGTCGAAAACGACATCGGCCTGCTGGAGCGGACATTGAAGGCTCTGGGGCGGCCGGCATGGGATGTCACACCCGAGGACATCGACCGCGTAGTCGGCGGCCTGGCCGTGGAGGGGCGGGCGCCGTCCACACGCCGCGGATACGTCCAGATCTTCAAGGGGTTCCACCGGTTCCTCCAGGCCCGAAAGGCCATCGAGATCGAGGCCGCGTTTGGCGTCCGGTTGGTCTGCCCGGTGGACGAGTTCAACGCCTCGCGGCATGTCGGCGACGACTCCCCGGCCCTGCTGCCGCCGCCGACCCCCGAGCGGGTCGAGGAGTTCTTCGACTTCCTCAAGGCCCGGATCGCCACCGCCCGCAAGTACGCACCCGCCGCCCGCGACTACGCGCTCTTTCGGACGCTGTACCACGCCGGCCTGCGCTCCGAGGAGGCATCGCTCCTGGACCGCCCCGACGTGCACTTCGGCCGCGGCCCGTTCGGCAAGCTGCACGTGCGCTTCGGCAAGGGCGCCCACACCTCCGGGCCGCGTCCGCGATGGGTGCCCATGCTCGACCAACTGGATCTGGTCCTGCGCTGGTTCCTCGACGACGTCCGCGGCAAGTTCCCCGACTCGCCCGCGCTGTTCGCCGATGAGTCGGGCGGCCACCTGCACCAGGGCACCGTCCGCAACCGCCTGCGCTATCTGATGGAGCTGGAGGGCCGGCCGGCCACCGACCGGTTCAGTCCGCATGCCCTGCGGAGGGCCTGCGCGACCCACAACTACGAGCGCGGAGTGGACCTGGTCGCCATCCAGCAACTACTTGGCCATTGGACTGTCAGTTCGACCATGAGATACGTCCGGCCCTCGGCCACGTTCATCGAGGACGCGTATCGACGCGCCGTGACCAGCACGCTCGGCGAGCTCACCGGAGAGGAACCCACGCCGTGAACATCAAGTGGAAGCTGCGGATGGCCGCCGCCCAGCGCGAGGTCTGGACCGGCGCCCAGCTGCGGCGGCTCCTGGCCGAGAAGGCGGGCCTGGAACTGTCCTCCGCCTCGGTTTCGGCCCTGTTCACCAAGGAACCCTCGCAGGTGAAGATGTCCACGCTCGCAGCGTTGTGCACCGCGCTGGAGTGCACCCCCAACGACCTGATCGAGGTCGACACCACCCCCGTCGAACGCCCTGTGGCTTCTCCTCGACCGGCAGCAGATCTGCCCCGGGTCGCCTCGGCCCGGGGCCGGTCCATGCCGCCGATCTGACCGAAGGAGGTGTGGGCCAGGCATGGGCAAGAGGCAGCGGGACTGCATCGGTTGCGGGGCACCGGTCGGCTTCATCGACCGGCAGCACTGCTGCCGCTGCACGGCCCGAATGAAGGACGAGGCCGCCCGCGCGTCCTGCCTTGCCTGCGGGAATTCACGCGTCCTGCAGGCCGAGACCGGGCGGTGCATCACCTGCTCGCGGACCTGCGCGGGCTGCGGGCGCCCGGTCCGCTCGCCGACCGCCAGCCACTGCGGGATCTGCCGACGCGAAGCCGACCGGCAGGCCGCGAAGCGGGTCTGCCCGCGCTGCCAGCGGCCCGGCTTTCTGCAGGACGGCACCGGATGGTGCGGCCACTGCTCTCGTCAACGGCAGAGCAACCAGCCGCCGCGGCAGTGCGCCGGCTGCGGCCAGGTGCGGCGCCATGCCGGGCTCGGGCTGTGTTCGGCCTGCTGGCAGAAGCACCCCGACCGCCCGTTCATCGCCGCCGAGAATCTCGCCGCACGGCTCGCCGAGCCCGTGCCCTGGCTGGGTGACCGACACTCTTGAGCGCAAGCCTCGGCCTTCAGGCCGGGGTTAGCTCATCCTTGGCCCGGAGGCGCGGAGCGCCGTAGCTCTCTGCGCCTCCGTTCTGAGGGTCAGACGGGCCGCTGCTGGTTCTCGATGTACTGGCGGATGATGCTGAGCGGTGCGCCGCCGCAGGACGCGGCGAAGTAGGACGGTGACCACAGGTGGCCGTGCATGATCGCCCGGTTCATCGCACCGGTGTACTCCTGCCGCAGATACCGCGCGGAGACGCCCTTGAGGCTGTTCACACCGCCGTGAAGTGGGTGCGTCGCCGGCAGGGTGGCGGTGTCGGGGGTGTCGGAGTGCTGCCGGTGTGCGGCGCGGTGGGTGCTCTACGGCGGCCGGTGCAGCGTGCTGTCGCCTGCCTCTGTCGGCCCGGTCCGCCCGCCCCCATGAGGTAATGGGGGATCCCGGCCGGCCGCTCCACTGATCGGGGGACGGACAGCGCAGTCGCTTCCGGGCGCCCTTGGCTTGCCGTCGGTGCCCGCCCTTCGGCCGTGTGCGTGGCGCTACAGAGACCTGACCCGAAAACGGACATCCATGAGGAATTGGACACCCTTGCTCCGTGCGGCCCGGGGCCGTGACCCGGGGCCGCACGTGCACCCGTCTCCCGGCCTGCGCCGCTCCGCCGTTGCGGGCGGCCACGGGCCCGGTGACCGGCGCGGGGGCGACCGGTTCGTGGTGCACCTGCGGCGTGAGGAACGGATGCGCGGTGGGGAAGCCGGTGCCGGCGGGCCGCAGCGGCGACCATCGGCGGCGGCAGGGTGCTCTCCGGGGCTCGGCCTGCCCGCCGCCGGCTTCTTGGCAGGAGGTGGCGCCGGGCCGCGCCCACGGCCTCCGGGTGATGGAGGAGTTCACCGTTTCGGATGTTCTTGCGGGGTGCGGCCCCGTCCCCCGGGAGAAGGTCGGCGGGGAGCGCGCCGGGTGGCGGAGACCCGGTAGTGGGCTTGTTCCGCTCCGCGTGGCCCGTTGGCAGCAGGGCGAGGTTGCGCCGAGGGTAGCAGGCGCCCGTGACAGCGTCGTGCGTATGCGTTCGGAGGCTGTCCGTCTTCGGCGCCGTCCGTCCTGGCCCGTTGCTATCGTTCGGGCCGGAAGGAATATGAGGGCGGTAAAACGCTCTCCTCGACATGATTCTGACGGCACGTCAATTGCTGTCGCGCGCTCGGCGGGTGCGGCCGCGACCTGCGGGTTGCGCGGACCGCGGCCTCGGCAGGCTGCGCCGCTACGCAGGGACGGAAAGGGTGATCGGGTGATGTCCGTGAACGTCGGCACAGGAACGGATGACATGGCTTCCGGCCGGCCGCTGGGGGAGCCACCCCGGCCGCCGCGGCAGTGGACGGTCGCGGAGACGACCCGCCGGACGATCACCGTGCACACCCCGGACGGCGCGCGCCGCTACGAGCTGTCGTACGAATCGGACACCCCCGGCCGCGGGCGAGTGGGAATCACCGGCTGCGACGCGGACGGCGAGGTCGTCACGGAACTGCGAGGGGACGTCCTGCCCGCCGACATCCCGCTGATCGCCCGCCTGCTGACGGGCGCCACGGGACCGGACGGCACGCAGGAGCGGGAACCCGCCACCGGTCCGCACACTCCTCAGGGGCCGCCCCGTACCGGGGAGCTCTGGAGCGGCGAGGAGGAGAACCGGCTGGCCGCCCTCCACCACGAGGGGACCGACCCGGCCGGCATCGCGCAGATGCTCGGACGCTCCGAGAAATCGATCCGCTGGAAGCTCGCCGGCCTGCGCCTTGCCCCGTTCCCCGAGGACCTGGTCGCCGCCCCGCGGCCTGTCCCCGTGCAGAGCGCACCCGAGAAGGCCTACACGGTCGAGGAGAAGCGGCGCGAGCACCCCAACGCCTACCGGCGCTGGACGGCGGACGATGACGCAGACCTTCTCGAACGCTGCGCCGAGGGCGTGTCGCTGGGTGGTTTGGCCGAAGAGTTCGGCCGCAACGAGGGGGCGATCGCCTCACGCCTGCTCAAGCTCGATGCGCGCGGGCCGGCGGCTGTGGAAGCCGAGGAGTTCGGCGGGTGACAGCGTCGGGACCGAGCGCTCCCAGGATGTGTCTGCGCGGCGATGGCCGTGCTCCGGGCCCCGGCCGGCACCCCCGTTCACCTGCGCGGCACAAGGCCGAGCGGCCTTGCCCCGCCACCCTGTCCGTCACCGCCCCCGCCCGGAAAGAGGAACTGCTGTGAGCCTGACCCGACTTCTCGACGACAAGACCTCCGCCCTGCGGGTCTTCTTCGAGAGCGAGCTGCCCGCCCTTCGCGCGCTGAGGGCCTCCTACCGGGCGACCCGCTCGCAGGTACTGCCGACGCAGCGACCCGAGCCGCAGACCGACATCCGGTAGGGCACGCTGGGAGCGGCGATCGACCACCGTCTGCGCTGGTCGCTGCGGGCCGTTCAACCGCGAGGCCGCTCCGTGGACGCCGGGATTTCGATGGCTGCGGAGTACACCCCGGTCCTGCGGCGTGTCGGCGTTGAGCTGCTGCACACGATCGACGAGCTGATCATCCGTGAGCAACTCGACGACCGTTCACGGCCCGGCGGCCGTGGGCGGGAGACGGAGGAACGCCTCGCCCGCCTCGCCTATGTCGCGGCACTGTTCGAGGAGGTCTTCCGCACCGGGCAGGTCTGGCCGTCCACCGCGCTGGCGCAGGCCGACGCCTCCCTCACCCTGGAGGACCTGGTGCGGACCGTGCCCGACCATGCGGTGCAAGACATTGCCGCGATGGTGGAGCGCTCCCGCCACGGAGGGCTGGAGGCCTTGCGCACAGCCACCTCTCCTGACCTGGTCGTTCCCGCTCCGACCTTCGCCGGCAGCGCGGATGTCGCAGGTGCCGATGCCGACTGGATCGCAGATCGCACCCTCGTCGACGTCAAGGCGACCATCACCCCGGACAAGATTCCCGGAAAGGACATCTACCAGCTCGCCGGCTACCTGCTGCTGGACTACGACGACGAGTACCGCATCGAACGACTCGGCTGGTACCACGCCCGCAACGGTGCGCTCACCCTCTGGGACACCGCGCAATTCCTCACTCTCCTGGGAGCCAGGGACTCCCTGCCGCGCCTGCGCGAGCGGCTCCGGGCCGTCTTGGCCTCCCGGGCCGCAGTCTCCCGCTGAACGCTTCCCCGGGCAGTGCCGTCCCATCGCCGCACGCGCCATCAGGTAGGCGCCGACAGGGAGCGGGCACGGACCGCCCGGGTCAGGGGCATGCTGACGAGGAGTGCTGGCCGGCCGTCACGGCGAGCGTGCGGCCGCATGGAGCGGGTGTCACCGCGTGTCCCTGTGCCCTGGGGCCGGTGACAGTCCGCCGGCCGCCGCCCGTGGGTCACCGCCTGTACGTCACCGCCCGCCGCTACGGCGAGCGCCTTTCGGACGGCGGGACGTGGAACCTGCCAGTCCCGCGGCTGCCGGTCAGGGCGATCCGGATCCCGGCGAGGGCGGGCAGCGTGATGTGGAGGCCGGCGAGGCCGCGCGGGGTTCTCGGGGAAGGACCTGGCCATGGGTCAGCCCCACCACGGGGAGCACGCAGGGGAGGGGCGGGAGCGTCGGTGACCCGCGAAGCCCGGCTGCGCGGCGCCGGGGCCCGGGCCCTGTCCGCCGGGCCCGGGCGAGGTCCTGCCGAAGCGGCCCGCCGCGCGGGGCGCCGCTCGAAGCCCGGTGGCAGCGGCCCGCTCCGCGGGGCCGGGTGCAGCCACCGGGCGCTGCGGAGGACGTCGGCGCCCGGTCCGCCAGCCGTTCCTCCTCCAAGGTTAAGAGCAAGATAGCTGGGGCTTGCCAATTGTCTTAATGAGCATGGAAGTTCACTCGACCGCGAACGGGAAGGATAAATGTTTCAGGGTTAAAGGTGGGCTAGGGTGGGTGGTGGAGGTGAGGCTGTGATGCCCACGCAGGAGGAGCTCTTCGCGGCGGTGGACGCGCTGCTGAACGACGGTGGTCCGCGGCTGCCGGAGCCCGCGGAGCGGGCGCGGCTGCGGGAGGCGGCGGGGGTGCCGCAGGCGCGGCTGGCCCAGGTGTTGAGGACGACGACGCAGACGGTGAAGAACTGGGAGGCGGGCCGCTCCGAGCCCAGGCCGCCCAGGCTGGAGGCCTACGCCAGGCTGCTGGAGGGCTGGGCGCAGCAGCACCCGGTCCCGGCGGCGGCCGAGGCGACGGTCGCCGAGGTGCCGCCCGCCTTCGCCCCCCACTCCGCGGCGACGCCCGTCCCTGCCACCGCCGTGGGGAACACGGCCGTGGAGGAGACGGCCGGGCGGACCCCGCAAACCCCGGCGGGTCCGGCGGTCCCTGACGACGACGAGGACGGGGTCGGCCCGCGCCCGGCCCGCCGCCCCGCTCGCGGGCCGGTGCGGACCGGCGAGGCACCCGCACCCGTGCGGCGGCTGGCCGCGCGTGCGGCGCAGGCCTTCGACGGGCAGTTCCCGAACGGCCCGCTGGTGGTGCTGGACGGGGACGGCACCGCCTACGGTGTCGGCGGCCTGGTGCTGGAGTGCCCGGCCACCACGCTTGCGCAGCTGGCGACCTGGGCGCTGACCGAATCCGGGCTCGGCGCCGCCAGGCTGAACCGCAACGGCAAGGATGCCGACCCGCTCATCGTGCTGACCGCGGCCGCCGCCGAACGCTTCGGCCTGCCCCCGAGTCTGGACGACGACCCGGCGACCCGCCGCAGCCAGCGCCTGCCGCAGGACCACAAGGTCGTCAAGGCGCTGGCCCGCTCCAAGTGGCAGCTCACCCGGCGTGGCTTCGGCCCCTGGCCGCGGATCTACCGCCCCGTCACCGACGGGCGCCGCCAGTGCGTCCAGCTCGCCGTGCTGCCCTGGCGCGCCCTGGACGACCGCGCCTGGGGCGCCGCCGACACCCTCCCCGCCCCCGACCTCGCCCGCGTGCTCGGCATCTACACCTCCCGCGTCATCACCCCCCGCGGCTCCACCGCCACCTGCGGCCTCGAGCTGATGACCGCGCTGCGCCCGCCGACCCGGGCGGTGCGCGACGAGGCGACGGGGGAGTGGGTGTCGGGGCCGAACCCGGGCGCGCTGACCTCGGTGGTCCAGGCGGCGCCGCCGGAGGTGATCGCCGAGCACCCGGCCGCGCAGGGCTGGGAGGGCGGGCTCATGAACGAGGAGTCCTGCCAGTGGACCCGCCCGGTTCAGACGCTGTCGGAGGCGGAGATGGTGGAGCCGTTCGCGGTCGGCATCGACCTGAACACCGCCTACCTCGCCGCCGCGGCCCGCCTGAACGTGGGCCTCGGCGCCCCGGTCCACGTGCGGCGTCCCCGGTTCGACAAGAAGGTGCCCGGCACGTGGCTGGTCGACCTGTCGGGCATCGCGTGCGACCCGCGGCTGCCCAGCCCGTTCACGCCGACCGGCCTCCCGCCCGAGGGCCCCGGCTGGTACGCCACACCCACCGTCGCCTACGCCCAGGAACTCGGCGCCGACATCCGGCCGGTGGAGGCGTATGTGCGCGAGCAGTACGGCGCCTACCTCGACCCGTGGCACGACCGGCTGCGGGAGGCGTACGTGTCCACGATGGCGGAGGCGGGCATCCCGGTGGACAAGGACGCCGACGAGCGGGCGTTCCTCGCCGCGATGACCGCGCACCGCCTCCTCAAGGACGCCGGCGAAGACCTGGACGCGCTGCGTGCGGCGCTGGCCGCTGAGGACCTCGCCCACCTCGCGCAGCTCGGCGACGACCGACTGGCCTCGGCCGCCTGGCGCCACCACCAGATCGCCATGGTGCTGTCGGCGGTGAAGTCGACGGTGAAGTTCGGGATCGGCAAGCTCCGCGAGCGCCCGCAGGGCGTCGGCTACGTCCCCGGCGAGCCGTGGCCGGCCCTGGAGCGCCCCACCTGGCGCCCCGACATCCGGGCCGCGGTCATTGCCAAGGCGCGGGTGAACCTGTACCGCAAGATGGCCAACGTCGCCAAGGCGAGCGGCCGTTACCCGCTCGGGGTGAACATCGACTGCGTCGTCTACGCCTCCCCGACCGCCTCCCCGCTGGGGTTCCTGCCGCTGACCGGCTCCGGCAAGGTCCTGCCCGGCACGTTCCGCCTCGGCGCCACCCCCGGCCTGGCCAAGGTCGAGGGCGCGCAGAGCATGCTGTGGGCGGTCGACCTGCTCGAGCGCGACCTGCCCGTCAACCCGGCCCGCCACGTCAAGGGCCACGACTCCGCCACCGTCGAGGGGAAGTGAGCGGCGCCGTGGAGGAGATCACCGACGCGATCGACCGCGCCACCCCCGAACACTTCACCCAACCCCCGCCCAAGACCGCGCAGGCCCAGATGCGGGCCCTCGTCAAGGCCGCCAAGGGCGACCGCAAGGCTGTGGCGGCCCGCCTGGGCATCGACCCCAACACGGTCCGCCGCTACCTGACGGGCAAGCTGCGCCACCCGCGTCCGGCGCTGCGCGAGGCGCTGGCCCGCGAGGTGGGCCGGGTGTGGCAGCCCGGCATCCGCCGCCGGGCCCGCAAGCAGGCCGCCACCGCCGGCGGCATCACCGTCGAGGTCTGGGCCACCTTCGGCTACACCGCGCCGGGCGGCACCACCGACCAGGCCCGCCTGCGGCACCTGACCCTCCACCTCCCGCCCTCCTGGGCCGGGCGGCTGTTCGCGGCCCAGGATCAGGGTGCTGACGACCGTCGGATGCGCGAGGTCATGGCCGAGGCATTCCAGGAAATCTATTTTAAGGACGGCGGACGCAACGAAGGACTCGAAGTCGCATTCACGGACATCCGGGCGATCGACGTCAAATTCTGAATTCCGGACACGGCTGCAAAAGATGAAATCTCAGGTGCGGTCGGGCTCCCGACGCCCCGACCGCCCGACGCCCGTCGGCCCGAAGCCCGGCCCGTGTGCTGCTCACCGCCGGGCCGGGCGGGCACGGGCCCGCCGTCGCTGCGCCGCGCGAAGGAACCGGCGGCCGCGGTCAATTCGACTTCGGTCGACTACGGTTCCGGATAGCGCGTTTCTGGCTACGGTTGGGGAGTGAACTCCCGGGCCCAGACCACCGGGGGCCGGACGGAGAGCATGATGACGTCGAACGACAGCGGCCGCGAACAGCTCGCCCCCGAGGGCGCCGAGGCGCTGCGCGCCCTGGCCCGGGAGGAACGCGGCCGGGCCGAGCAGCTGGCCGCGTTCCTGGAGGACGTCGCCGCCAACGGCCTGCCCGAGGCCGAGGACTGCACGCCGTGGGAGGAGTTGCGCGAACGCCACCTCGCCGAGCTGGCGAACGGGCAGACTGAGCAGCGTGTCGCCTGAAACCCCGCGCCGTGCCGACGTCGCCGCCCGCCAGCTCGAGAAGCTGACCGCGGCCCAGACCCACCGCCTGGACCGCGCCCTGGTCGCCATCTCCGTGCGCCCCGACATCGGCCACCCGCTCGAGGGCGGCGGCCGGCTGCGCGACTACCGCGACGGTGTCCGCATCATCTACCACGTCACGGTCCGCCGGACGATCATTATCTTGGGTTCGGACATCGTTTATGCAGGTGAGAGCGTTTTGGCGGCCTGAGGGACGTTAGGCACGGTTCTGGTTCTTGATCATGTTCCGAAGGCTGGTGCGAGCCCCGGCAAGTTCGTCTTCGAGGTCCTTGAACCGCTGGTGAAGTTGCTTGTTCTCGGCCGCTAGCTGCCGTTCCGCTGTCGATAGCCGTTGGTTCTCCGCGGTGAGTTCGTTGATGCGCTCGACGAGGTCGTAGCTGCCCAGCTGCTCGACCTGTAGGCGAGATGGACCTTGACCTGCTGCCGGAGGCCGGCGTTCTCGGTCCGCAGCCGCTTGATCTCCTCGCGGGCGAGAAGGAGATCGGTCTGCTCGCTGGCTGCGGACGACTTGCGACCGCTCTGCTGGTCGCGATGGTCTTGGGCTGCCTGGCGGGACCGGGCCTGTTCGATCCGCTCCCGGACGCCCGGGGCATAGACGAGCCAGCTGGAGACGTCCGCTTCGCGGGCGACCGCGGCGAAGGTGATGTGCCTGCCGCCGCGGAGCATGTCCTGGACAGCCTGGAGGACGCGTGCGCGCTTGGTTGAGGCTCTCGATGGCGTTGGTGGTGCAGATGATCTTCCGGATCTCGGTGTCGAAGCCGAGGAAGGGCACCATCTCGGGCCAGGCCCTCTCCCAGAGTTTCACCACAGCCGGGTAGTTCGCCTCCCAGGCCGCGGTGAATTCGGCGAACCGCTCCAGCGCCGCGGCCTCGTTCGGCGCTGTGTAGACCGGCTTGAGATCCCTGACCACCGCCGCCCAGTCCCGCTTGGACGTGTAGCGGAACGAGTTCCGCAGCAGGTGGACGATGCACGTCTGGACCACGGTTTGCGGCCAGACCTGCGCGACCGCGTCCGGCAGCCCGGTCAGTCCGTCGCAGACCAGGATCAGGCAGTCCTTCACGCCGCGGTTCTTGATCTCGGTGAGGACCGACTGCCAGTACTTGGCTCCCTCGCCGCCGCTGGAGGTCCACAGGCCCAGGATGTCGCGGTAGCCGTCGGCCGTGACGCCCAGGACCACGTAGACGGGCCGGTTGGCGACCTGCCCGTCGCGGACCTTGATATTCACAGCGTCCACGAACAGGACTGGGTAGACCGCGTCGAGCGGGCGGGTCCGCCAGTCGGCCATGCCCTCCAGGACGCGGTCGGTGATCGTGGACACGGTCTCCTTGCTCGTCGCCATTCCGTAGACCTCGGCGAGGTGCGCGACGATCTCCCCGGAGGTCAGGCCCTTCGCGGTCAGCGACACGACCAGGTTGTCCAGGCCCTCCGTGCGACGCGCATGCCGGGGCAGAACCTTCGGTGTGAACGTCCCCGACCGGTCCCGGGGCACCTCGACGGTGACCGGGCCGGCCTCGGTCAGCACCGTCTTGGACCGGTAGCCGTTGCGGGCGTTCCCGCCCTTGCGGGCACTGCGGCCCAACTCCGCGGAACCGGCCAGGTGCTCGTCCATCTCGGCTTCCAGAGCCTCCTGGAGCAGGTGCCGGGTCAGCTGTTGCAACAGCCCGCCCTCACCGAGCAGCTGCATCCCGCCGGCCCGGGCCTGCTCGGCCGCCAGCTCGGCCACGGACGCCACCACGTCCGACCCGCGTGTGTCTCTCCTGGAACCCATGTCCAAGGCATCGGCCGTTTCCGTCTCCGCCGCAACCGTTCCCTCAGGAACCGACTCGATCCGGTGATCCGTCAGCGAGCTCATCAGTGACTCCCTTGATCAGGGTGTCCACCGAAATTCTGATACTCCC
>NZ_JBXQQB010000066.1:0-13988 GCF_057220535.1 Kitasatospora sp. NEAU-CNBT7
GTTGAGGCTCTCGATGGCGTTGGTGGTGCAGATGATCTTCCGGATCTCGGTGTCGAAGCCGAGGAAGGGCACCATCTCGGGCCAGGCCCTCTCCCAGAGTTTCACCACAGCCGGGTAGTTCGCCTCCCAGGCCGCGGTGAATTCGGCGAACCGCTCCAGCGCCGCGGCCTCGTTCGGCGCTGTGTAGACCGGCTTGAGATCCCTGACCACCGCCGCCCAGTCCCGCTTGGACGTGTAGCGGAACGAGTTCCGCAGCAGGTGGACGATGCACGTCTGGACCACGGTTTGCGGCCAGACCTGCGCGACCGCGTCCGGCAGCCCGGTCAGTCCGTCGCAGACCAGGATCAGGCAGTCCTTCACGCCGCGGTTCTTGATCTCGGTGAGGACCGACTGCCAGTACTTGGCTCCCTCGCCGCCGCTGGAGGTCCACAGGCCCAGGATGTCGCGGTAGCCGTCGGCCGTGACGCCCAGGACCACGTAGACGGGCCGGTTGGCGACCTGCCCGTCGCGGACCTTGATATTCACAGCGTCCACGAACAGGACTGGGTAGACCGCGTCGAGCGGGCGGGTCCGCCAGTCGGCCATGCCCTCCAGGACGCGGTCGGTGATCGTGGACACGGTCTCCTTGCTCGTCGCCATTCCGTAGACCTCGGCGAGGTGCGCGACGATCTCCCCGGAGGTCAGGCCCTTCGCGGTCAGCGACACGACCAGGTTGTCCAGGCCCTCCGTGCGACGCGCATGCCGGGGCAGAACCTTCGGTGTGAACGTCCCCGACCGGTCCCGGGGCACCTCGACGGTGACCGGGCCGGCCTCGGTCAGCACCGTCTTGGACCGGTAGCCGTTGCGGGCGTTCCCGCCCTTGCGGGCACTGCGGCCCAACTCCGCGGAACCGGCCAGGTGCTCGTCCATCTCGGCTTCCAGAGCCTCCTGGAGCAGGTGCCGGGTCAGCTGTTGCAACAGCCCGCCCTCACCGAGCAGCTGCATCCCGCCGGCCCGGGCCTGCTCGGCCGCCAGCTCGGCCACGGACGCCACCACGTCCGACCCGCGTGTGTCTCTCCTGGAACCCATGTCCAAGGCATCGGCCGTTTCCGTCTCCGCCGCAACCGTTCCCTCAGGAACCGACTCGATCCGGTGATCCGTCAGCGAGCTCATCAGTGACTCCCTTGATCAGGGTGTCCACCGAAATTCTGATACTCCCCTCGACGGCCGGGCCCGCCCGGCAGGACCCGACGGGCCCGGGAAACATGTGGCCGGACTCCTGCTGCGCCCGGCCGGTGGTCAGCCGGTGGGCGGGTTCCAGTGGTTGTCGGGGTGATCGAGCCACACGGTGCGCTCCCCGGCGTGGGTGAGGGTGAGTCCGAAGCGTTCGTAGCCGGGGCTGCCGGCGTGCTGCCAGGTGGTCCATGCGGTGTGGATCTCGTCCCACAGGTTCCGGGGTCCGCTCTGGCGGACCTGGTACTCGTTCGTGCCGGGGGTGGAGTCGACGGTGGCCCAGGAGGTGACGGCGGTATCGAAGAACCACCAGGTGACGGTCTCCCGGTAGGGGGCGCGGCGGTAGTAGACGTCCGGTAGGCGGGTGCCGACGGCGAGCTGGGCGAGCCAGGAGGTGCCGATGGTCTCGGGGTCGAGGCCGGTGACCGACGGTGCGGCGTCGCCGGGCCAGTCGCCGGGCAGGTAGGCGTCGACGGGCGGGGCCTGGTAGCGCTGCTGGCGCATCCGCATGAAGTCGCAGGGGCCGGTGAGGTGCCCGGCCGCCGTGCGGCCGTCACCGTCGACGGTCAGGCGGGTGATGGCGCCGCCGCCGAACAGGGTGGCTACCGGCGCGACGATGATTCCGCCGGGGCGGGTGGCCTGGAGCCAGGCGGTGGGGATGTCGGTGACCAGGCTGGAGCAGGTCGCGATGAGGCGGTCCGCCCGCCGTACGCCCTTGCTGTCCCCGTTGGTGTCGCCGGTCCCGTCCTCGCCGTCGGCTTCGTGGTCGGGGGCGGGTTCGGCGCCGTCGCCGGTCACCACGCGCACTCCGTCGAGGCCGGCGGCGGTGAGGTTGGCCCGGGCGGTGTCGGCGACGGTCTTGTCGATCTCGACGGTCATCACCCGGTCGGGGCCGAGGCGGTGGGCGAGGAGGGCGGCGTTGTAGCCGGGGCCGGTGCCGATCTCGCGGACCTGGTGGCCGTCGTGGACGTCGAGGTCGCGGAGCATCGAGGCGACCATGGTCGGCATGCTGAGGCTGGAGGTGAAGTCGCGCATGCCCGCGGCCTCGTTGCCGTCGTCCCACTGGGTGACGGCCGGGGTGTCGCGGTAGGCGCCGGCCAGCCAGGCTTCGGGGTCGGCGGTGCGGTCGCGCTCGACCGTGTCGCCGTCGGTGAACTCCCAGTACACCGGCGGCAGGAACAGGTGCCGGGGGACCGTCTCGAACGCCTCGCGCCAACTCGGGTCCAGCGCGCCGGTGTCCGCGAGGTGGCCGGCGAGCCGGTGACGGGCGGCCTCCGCGGACCGGTCGGTGCTCATTTGTGCTTGGGTTCGGGCTTGGGGCCCTGGCCGTCGGGGCTGGGCTTGGGTCCGATGTCGGGGCCGCCCGGCTTGGCGTGCGCCCCGCCGCCACCGTCCCCCGGCCCGCCCTTGTTCTCGTCACTCATCGTCGCGCCCCTCTCACCGAACGGATCCACCATCCTGGTGGGCGCCCGCTGCTGACGGCAAGAGAGCCCGGCCACGAGCCCCGCACGGCAGCCCGGCCGGACCGGCGTACGGGGTTTCGAGGCCGGCCACCGCGGCGGCGCTGTCGCCGCTCGCCGGGCGGCCGCCGTCGGGCAGGGCAGCATCCGGATCCCGGCCGGGATCCCGGATCGGGTCACCGGGTTGCTCCGCCGGCCCGGATGGCCTGATCCAGGGGGCCGTGGTCCGGCGGCGGTTCCCGGGGCGGCGGGGGGATCGGCCCGCAGGCCGGTCGGTGGCGGGTGGCGTGGATGTCAGTGGCCGGACCAGACGGGGCAGTGGGGCGCGTGCCGGGTCAGCAGGATCACGGTGCCGCCGTCCATGACCTTCCGGTCGTGGGTGACCGGGCAGCAGGGCCCGTTCTGGGCCGGCCGCACCGGCTGGGTGGGGACGCGGGCGTCGTCCCGGTCCGGCAGCGCGGGCTGCGGCCAGGCGGGCTGCGGAACGGGCCGCATCGGCCGGCGCTCGGGCGGGGTGCGGCGGTGGACCTGGTCGATGGGCACGCCGAGGGCTCGGGCGCGGGCGTGCAGGCGGCGGCGGTCGCGGCGTTCGGACATGGCGACACCCTGCCTCGTCCGGCCCTGTTCACGCCAGTGCGGCCCGCGCCGCAGCGCCTCTCGGACGGGACGGGAGGCCTCGCCGGTCGCCGGATCCGTGCCCGCGGACCTGTACCGGCTCGCAAGACGATGCGGTCGATGGCCTCGCGTCCGCCCGGCGGCCGGCCCGGCCCCGGCCGGGAGCCGGCGGCCGGCCCACTCGGCCCGGCCCACTCGGTCCGGTCCGGTCCGGTCGGCCCGGGCGGGCGCGCCGGTCGCGACGTCCGTGGGTGGCGGCATCACGAGTCCGTGCGCGGGCCCAGGGTGCTGTGCTGGACGAGTCCGGCGGGGATGTCCGGGTTGCCCGCTCTCTTGCGGGTCAGGTCCACGAATCGCGTGCGCAGTTCCTGGGCGGGTTCGCCGAGCACGATGGTGCTGAGCACCAGTTCCAGCATCAGGCAGTCGTACGCGTCGTCGCGTCCGCGGTAGCGTTCCGGGTTGCGTTCGACCGCGGCCCCGGCGATCTGCCAACCGCCGCCGTCGGCCGGTGCGAAGGTTGCCTCGAAGATGCCGTGGCCGGTCCAGCTGCGGTGGAGGAAGACGGTGTCGCCCTCGGCGAAGACGTCCCACTTGTCGTCCATGTCCCGGGACCGGTGGCCGTGCCGGATGCGCTGCCAGTCCTCGTTTGACCAGATGCGCCGCGGCAGCAGCGGGAGCGGCCGGGGGGAGGATATCGGCCGGACCGTGTCGCAGAGCGAGGACCGGGTCACGCGTTCGTCGGCGGGCATACCCGGGATCCTACGGACGATGCCGCCCGGGGTGCCGGCGCTCGCTGCGCCGGTGACGCGGTGCGGCGGTGCGGCGGTGAGGCGGTGAGGCGGTGCGGCGGTGCGCGGAAGGTGCCCTCGTCCGAGTGGATCGGGCCCCGCCCGGGCGCTTGCCCGCCGGCGGTCGTGCAGGACACCGACCCGCCTGTTCCCCGTCCCGGTGCCGTTCGGCGCGGGCCACGGCCGTGCCCGGGGGCTCCGCGGCCATCCTGGGGGCCGCCACGGGCGCGTGTGCCTGTGGCCGGCAGGACGGCAGTGCTGCGGGTGGCTCCCGGGCGGGCAATGAAGGAAGCCCGGGAGCCGGGCCCCATCCTCCCACCCCCGGCACGGTGCCTGTGCCTCCCCGGCCTGCCCGGTGCCGGGCCACCGCCGGGACCGGGCCCGGGAGTTCGGCGCGGGCGCCGCGGCAGGAGATTCTTCGGCGCAGATCCCAGCCGGGTGGGCGCAGGGGATTCTTCTGCCGCCGGCCCGTATCCGGTCCTGTGCACGGTCGCGCCGATCCCCGGCGGGCGGCCCGACCGGCTGCAGGCCCGTCCCCGCCGCTGCACCCGTGCCCCCGAGGCCGGGCCGGGTCGACCCGTCGACGGTCCGGGTGTCCCGTCCTGGGGTGTGATCGGAGCAGGGTTCGTGGCGGGCGGCGCGCCCCGGACACCGGCATCTGCGGCGTCCGGGGCCGGCCGCATGCCCGCGACGGCCGGACGCATCCAGGCGGCAGCCGCGCCCCGCCGCTCCCTGCCCGGCTGCGCCCCTGTGGCCCGGTGCGGTGCCGGGCGGGGGCCGGGGTGGTGGCAGCGGGTTGACCTGTTCACGGTTCATAGCGGCCTGTCATGGGGCATGATCGCTGCGTGAGTTCGTGGTGGGTAGGGTGCAGGGACGGTCTGCTGGCGGAACTGGCGGGCCTGCTGGTGGTGTTCGGCGCGGACCCGGTGGAGGACCCGGGTGCGGGGGAGCTCGCCGACACCGCGCAGGCGCTGGCGGGGGAGTACCGGGCCAGTGAGCGGGGTGAGGGGATCCGCGAGGCGGGCACGCTCCTCGGCGAGGCCGCCGCCGAGCTGCACGCCGCGGACCGGTTCCGGGGCACGCTGCTGCCGGTGGTGGTCCGTCATCTGCGCCGAGCGGTTGCGCTCCTCGTCTCGGCGTGTGCCCGGCTGGGGGCGGTGGCCGGGGCGGTTGCCGGCGGGCAGGCCCCGGCCAGGGCCACCGGGTAGCCGCTTCCGGATCGACGCCGCCCAAAGGGGCGCGGCGCCGTCCCCGGCGGGCCGCACCGCACACCCCCGCCCCCCGGCCACCCGGCCGGCGGACATCTGCCGAGGCCTGGGGCGGGAGGCGTCGGGCGCGGCCGGGTGCTGCCGGGTGCTGCCCGGTCCGGCCGCCCGGGGCTGTGCGGCGGCGCGCCGGTCGACGTTGCCGCACCCGGCCGGCCCACGCCACCCCGCTGCCGCCGGTGGTCCGGCACCCGCGCCGCCCGGGCCGCCGGCGGGCATCCCCGGCCCGCCTCCGCGCTGCCTCGGCCGAGGGCCCCTGCCGGCCGGTTCCTCCCGCACTGCTGCGCCCGCATGGTCTTGACATGCCGTCACCGGTGGGTGGAGCGTCGTGCAAAACTGCGCAAGCGACTTGGTGGGGGAGGCTGTGATGGGGTTACGGTTCGCAGGGGTGGACCCGAACACCGGCAAGGACGAGAGCCCGATGGTGTGGGTCGACGACGAGAAGCGGGAGCTGGTCGTGCAGGGCCTTCGGCCCGACGGCGGGCTGCTGGCGGAGATCGGCACCACCGAGTGGGTGCCCGGCCACTCGGTCGGCACCCCGGACCACGAGAACGTGACCCGCATCCCGCTGCGGATGGCGCAGATCATCAGGAAGGCCCTCGACGATGCCGAACGTGACGGCCTTCTCTGAACTGCTGGCCGCGGCCCGGCACTCGGCGGTGCACCTGGAGATGCGCGACGCCTACGGCATCGCCGCCGAGGCCGCCGAGTTCGAGCACTTCAAGCGCACCGGCGTCCACCCGGACCTCGACCCGGACGGGGAGGGCTGGTCGGGCTGGGTGGCGATGGTGCGGGCCGCGGTCGCCCGCGGCGTGGTGGTGCGCCGGGCGCGGATCGTCTCGGAGCCGGTCACCGACTACATCCGCTACGAGCACGCCGGGACGGCGGTGAATCTGGCGGCCGGCGAGCAGGTCCGGTGGCTGCCGCGGCGCCGGGCCTCCGATCTGGCGCTGCCCGGCAACGACTTCTGGCTGTTCGACGGGGCCGTCGTGCGGTTCAACCACTTCACCGGCGACGGCGCCTCCGCCGGCCCGCAGATGTGCGACGAAGCGGCCGTCGCGAAGCTGTGCGCGCAGGCGTTCGAGGCGGTGTGGGAGCGCGCCGTCCCACACGAGCAGTACACCGTCTGACCCCCGGACACCCGGTCGCCGGGACCGGCCCGCCCGCAGGACAGCCGCCCCGCCCACAGACAGCCTTCCCCGAACCGCCCGCCCACAGGATCCGCCGAAGCCGATGCCGCCCGTCTCACCGTCCTCCAGTGCCCAGGAGGCCCGCCTGGCCGTCGCCGCCCGGCTGCGCGAGATCATGCTGGACGCGGGCCTGCAGGGGCAGGAGCTGTCCGCCCGGTGCGGCTGGAACGGCGCCAAGACCTCCCGCATCGTCAACGCCCGCACCGCGCCCTCCGACACCGACATCCGTACCTGGTGCGCGGCGTGCGGCGCCGACAACCAGGCCGAGGACCTGATCGCCGCCAACCGCGCGGTTGACTCCATGTACGTCGAGTGGCGCCGCCTCACCCGCACCGGCCTGCGCCGCCTCCAGGAATCCGCCGCACCCCTGTACGAACGCACCAGGCACTTCCGCTCCTACTCCTCGCGCGTCGTGCCGGGCGTCCTGCAGACCGAGGCCTACGCCACCGCCCTGCTCACCACCGTCGCCGACTTCCGCCGCACCCCCGACGACGTCGCCGACGCCGTCCGGGCCCGCCTGGCCCGCTCCCGCGTCGTACGCACCGGCCGCCACCGCTTCGCCATCCTCATCGAGGAGTCCGTCCTGCACTACCGCCTCGGCACCCCCGAGACGATGGCCGAACAACTCGAACACCTGCGCACCGCGATGGCCCTGCCGGCCGTCTCGCTCGGCATCATCCCCTTCACCGCCCGGCGCACCATGTGGCCGGTGGAGACCTTCAACATCTTCGACGACCAGGAAGCCGGCGTCGAACTGCTCTCCGCCCAGGTCACCGTCACCACCCCCACCGAACTCGCCCTCTACGCCGACGCGTTCGACCGCCTCAGAACCTTCGCCGTCCACGGCGACCACGCCCGCGCCCTGATCACCCGCGCCGCCGCCACCCTCGGGTGAAACCCCGCAAACACGTGCAAACGCGTTGAGGCCTTGGCCCGCTGCTCCCTACGGTCGTCTCGTCGCCCACCACCCGGGGCCGGGCACCCGGCCCTCGGCCGGTGTGTGGGCGGCGTGTTGGGGCCGGTGCGCGGGCCCGCCCCCCGTCGGGTCCGCGCACCGCCCGCCCCCCCTGCCACCTCGGAACCTCCGGAGCGTTGTGACCACGCACCCGATAGCCCGCCCACAGGCCACAGTCCGGCCGGCGGTGCCGCCCGCGGCCGGTCCGACGGCGGCACCGGCGGGTGCCCGGCACACGGCCCCCGCCGCCGGGACCGCGACCGTCGCCACCCGGAACCGGCCACAGGCCCAGGCCCCGGGCCCGGGCCCGGGCCCGGGCCCGGGCCAGGATCGGGCCGCGGCCGTCGGGGACTGCGCGAGGGTGCTGCTGCCCTACGAGCCCACCTCCGCCGCCGCGGCCCGCCGCCTGCTGCGCACCACGCTGCGCACCTGGGACCTGGACGACCTGGTGGAGGCGGGGGAGCTCGTTGTCAGCGAGCTGGTGGGCAACGCGGTGAAGACCGGCTGCCGGCGCCGGATGCTGGTGAGCGTGGAGCGGATCACCGGCGGCCGGGTGCGGATCAGCGTCTGCGACGGGTCCCGCACCCTGCCGTGCCTGATCGACGCAGGACCCGACGCCGAGGGTGGCCGCGGCATGGCGCTGGTCCACCACCTCACCGCCGGCCAGTGGGGAGCCACCCCGGGACCCCTCGGGAAAACCGTCCACGCGGACCTGCGCACCGGCCTACCCCGCCCGGCATGACCCCCGGGGGCCTGCCCGGAACCGCCGGGCCTCGCCCGCGGGACGCCCCGCCGTCGGCGGGGCGCCGGTGCCGGCCCGGTGCCGGGATGGTGCGCGAAGGCCGGCCGCCCGGGGGCGGCCCCGCGTGCTTCCGGGCGCCCCCGGCGGCCCGGCATGGCGACCCGCCCGCCCGGACAGCCATCGCAGACTGCCCCGCCCCGTCCCCATGGAGACCCTGATGAACCGTCCGAAGCACCCGCTCCCCACCCCGCTCCAGTTCCTGATCGCACCGCGGATGATGCGCCGGATCGGACTGTGGATGGGCGCGCACGGCCTGACCTTCGACGAGGCCCGGCTGTGGCACGTGGCCTGGTCGATGCTGCGCCATCACCTGGCGGCCACCTACGGGCGCGGATGGCGCCGCACCGCGCCCGCGGAACTCCGGGTCCAGGCGGACCCGGTCCACTTCGACCCCCGCAGGCTCCCCGAGGGCACCCCCGGCCGCACCGTTCCCGACACCTTCGCGCGGTTGGCGGCCGGCGACGACCGGCCGCGGTGAGGCGCGACGGCCACCACCCACCAGGGCGCGCACGGCCGGGTTCACCGCAGGACCGACCCGCAGCCGTACCCCCACCCGCCGGACAGGGGAACGCGACGGTGAGGTGCCGGGCGGGTCCGGCCGGGCCGGGTGGGTGTGGGCGCCCGGCCGCCCGCCTGTGGGCAGGGGCCGGGCGAGGAACCGGTCAGCCGATCGGGACGACCTGTTCGGCCTGCGGTCCCTTGGGTCCCTGGGTGACGTCGTACTCGACCCGGCCGCCTTCGGCGAGTTCCTTGAAGCCGGTGGTCTGGATCGCGGAGAAGTGCACGAACACGTCGGGGCCGCCGTCGTCCTGCTGGATGAAGCCGAAGCCCTTCTCGGAGTTGAACCACTTCACGGTGCCTGTCGCCATGCCACTGCCTCCCGGTGGGTTACGGGGACGGGAGGGTTCCCGTCCCTGCTGTAGCCAACCGGATACCGGGGCGTAGGGATGGTACTTCCGTCCAATCAAGATCGAGTGACGCAAACCCGTGGGTGTCGGGATCGGTTGACGGTCGGTCATGATCGCCGGTCGGGGAACGGCCGGGCGCAGCAGCTGTCCCGTCTCATCGAACTTGGACGGTATCTCATCGAAGTTCGACCGGCCCTGCCGGCCTCCGGGTTCAGTCGCTGCTGTCGGCGGGGGCCCACTCTTCGCGGTATCCCGGGCGGTCGTGGTAGACGGTCGCAGCGAGGACGCGTACCGACCAGTCGGTGCGGTGGATCTCCTGATCGTCGGGGTCGGCATGTTCCGGGTCGCGCCAGGTGGCGAGCAGGTCGCGGTGCATGGCTGTGGTGCGGGCGGGTGAGTAGAGCGCGGCGAGCGGGCCGTCAGGGGTGAGCCCTTCAGGGAGCCATGACCCGGGACGGGCTGCGGCTGCCGCCTCGTCGGCGTCGATCTGCTCGCGCAGCCAGGTAATCAGTTCAGCGGTCATGCCCAGCATGATCACCTGTGCCACCCACAGTGCCCCGCACACGTCCTGCCCGTCAGCTCCGTCAACTGGACCAGGACGCCGGTAGGGCCGGTCGAGCTTCGGTGGGACGCCGTCAAAGTTCGATGAGACGGAACAGCGCCCGCAGACCGCGTCCACTCCGCGCGCACCCATGTACGGCCAATGTGCGATTCAATTGTGCGTTCGAAAGTTACTTTCACGCTATGCTCTGGGAGTGGAGGTGCAACGTGACTGACGACCTGTTCGCTTCGATCGACGCGCTGCTGGCCCGGCCCCGTCCGGTGGAGGACCTGCCGGTGCCGGCCGAGCGGGAGCGGCTGCGCAAGGTGGGGGAGTACACCCAGGAGGAGCTGGCCGCCGCGCTGAGGACCAGGCGGGAGACGATCGTGCGGTGGGAGGCCGGGACGACGGAGCCACGCGCGCCGAAGCGCGAGGTGTACATCCGGTTCCTGGCGACGCTGGCGCTGCAGCACGGCACGGTCGAGCCGGCCGAGTGGCTGCGCCGGGCGCAGGCCGCCGGCCTGGTCCGGGCCGCCGGTGGGAGCACGGCCGGCACCGCCGGGGCTCCCGCAGCCGCGGCGCCGGCCGAGACTGTGCCCGTGCCCGTGCCGTCCGCGTCCGCGTCCGCGCCCGCGCCCGCGCCTGTGCCGGTGGCGTCCGGTGGGGCGGACCAGGCGGTGGTGGAGCTCGACCGCACGGCGGCCGGGGACCTGGTCGCCGGGGAGCCGCAGCCGTGTGTGCGGTGCGGCCGTCCGACGCCGTACCGTTCGGCCGGGTGTCCGGTGCACATGGGCGGCTGGTGCACCGCCGCCCCGGCCGCGGCCCCGCAGGCCGGTGCCCCGGCCGCTGCGCAGCCGGTCGAGCAGGCCCCGGCCGCTCAGGCCTCCGTGGCGGCATCGGACCCGGTTGGCCCGGTCGCTTCGGTCGCTGCGCCCCGCCAGGCCGCACCCGGGGCCGGTTCGGTGGCTGCGCCGCGCCGTCCCGCGTCGTCGCGTCCGGCGGCCGGTCCGTCGTCGCGGGCCCGCAAGGCCCCGGCGAAGGCCGAGGGGCCGTCCGACTGGGAGGCCGCGGCCGCCGCGCGGTTCCCGGCAGGTCCCCTCGCGGTTCTGGACGTCGCCCCGTCCGGCCGGGGCCTGGTGGCCTACCTCTCCGACGGCACGGCAGCCGCCACCGCCCCGGCCAAGCACACCCTGGCCGCCGTGGTCGAGTGGGCGCTGGAGCAGAAGTTCGGCTCCGCGCGGTTGCACCGGCACGGCAAGGACGGCGACGCCCTGCTGGTCCTCACCGACGCCGCCCTCACGGAGCTGGGCCTGCCGCCGATGGGCCGGGACGAGAAGACCGAGTTCGTCCCCCGCCTCGGCCAGCTGCCGAAGACCCACAAGGCCGTCAAGCAGCTGGAGAAGGCCGGCTGGCTGCTCACCCAGCGCGGCCTGGGCCCGTGGGCCCGGATCTACCGCACCCCCGAGGACGGCAAGCGGGTCTGTGTGCAGCTGTGCATCCCCGCCTGGGGCGCCCTCGCCTCCGGGGGCTGGCAGATCCCGGACGGCCTCGCCCCGGCGGACCTGGCCCGCCTGCTGGGCACCTACGCCACCCGCGTCCTCACCCCCCGCGGCTCCACCGCAGTCTCCGGCCTGGAGCTGGTGACCGCGCTGCGCCCGCCCACGAAGGCGGTACGCACCGAGTCCGGCTGGACGTCGGGCACGGTGGACGGCTCCCGGCCCAAGGACGCCTTCGACCCGGCGCCGTCGGAGGTCCCGGACATGCACCCGCTCGCCCAGGGCCGCGAGCTGGGTGGGGCGCTGGTCACCGAGGCCTGGGACTGGCACCGCCCCCTCACCGCGCAGGAAGCGGCGGCACCGTTCGCGGTCGGCCTCGACGTCAACATGGCGTTCCTCGCCGCCGCCGGCCGCCTGGTGCTGCCACTGTCCGGACCGGTCCACGAGCTGAACCCGGTCTTCGACCCCAAGGTGCCCGGCTCCTGGCTGGTCGACCTCACAGGCGTCGACACGAACCCGCTGCTCCCCAGCCCGTTCACCGCGGACGGCTCCCGCCCGACCGGGCCGGCCTGGTACTCCACCGCGAAGGTCGCCTACGCCCACGAACTCGGCGCCACCGTCCGGCCCACCGAGGGCTGGCTGCGGCACCGGAGCGGCCCGTACCTCGACCCGTGGCACAAGCACCTGCGCCAGGCCTACATCGACACCATGGCCGCCCTCGGCGTCCCGCTCACCCTCGCCGACACCGACCCGGTCGCGTTCCTCGACGCCATGGCCGCCATCAAGCAGGGCGACCCGGCCGAGCTGGCCGTCCTCACCGCGATCAAGCAGACCGCCAAGGGCACCATCGGCAAGATGCGCGAACGCCCCCGCGGCCACGGCTACAAACCCGGCGAGCGCTGGGCCGCCCTGGACCGCCCGACCTGGGACCCGCTCATGCGCGCCCTGGTCATCGACACCGCCACCGTCAACCTCCACCGCAAACTCCGCAAGATGGCCGGCCACACCGGCCTCTACCCCTTCGCCGTGCTCTCCGACTGCGCCGTCTTCGCCGCCCCCGGCCCCGGCGCCCTCGACATCCTCACCAAACCCGACGGCACCCTCACCACCTCGCTGCGCCTGGGCGTCAGCCCCGGGATGGTCAAGTTCGAGGGCTCCCGGCCGATGGCCGAGATCACCGAGCTGCTCGCCGACGGGGCGAACCCGGCCCGGCACATCAAGACCGGCGGCGTCGTCTCCGCCGACGAGTAGCCCCGTGCGGCCCCGGCCGGGCCCGCACGCATACGGGCCCGGCCCGCACCGCACGACACCTCACGACCCATCAGCAGCGGGCCGCCCGAGCGGCGGCCGTACAGGGAGGGACCCATGGAGAACCCGGAGCCGGACCCGCGCGCCGAGCAGCTCGCTGCAGCCTACTGGCGCCACACCAGGACGGGGTCCGCCGCCTGGAGCCGCTTGAAGCCGGAGGTCCAGGCCGACGCTTGGCTGCGCGCCGCGCAGGCCGCGGGCGTCGTGGCGCCGGCCGCCGCGCCGAGCGGGGACCACACCGCGCTGTGGCTGGACGAGGCGGGTGGCGTGTGGAACGAGGTGCCGACCGGCGACGGCGACGACGACCTGGTGCTGCCGCTGGTCCACGCCCGTGAGGAGGCGGCCTCGCGCCGTGACCTCGAGGACCGCGGCCACCGCCTCACCCTCATCGGCTGGACCCTCTGACCCCGCCGGCCCGGCACCGGCCGGGCGGGCCCCGCCACCACCAGCTCGAGGAAGGACAGCTTGATGGGGGAGATCGACGAGGGCCTGGAGCGCGCCGAGCGCACCCGCCCGATCCCGCAGTCCACCGCCGCCCGGATGCGGTTCCTGCTCAAGGGCGCCAAGGGCTCCACCAAGCAGCTCGCCCAGGAGCTGGGCGTCTCCCAGCGCACCGTGCAGCGCTGGCTCACCGGCAAGGGCAACCCGAAGCCCGCCGCCGCGAAGGCCATCGAGTCCAAGGTCCGCACCGCCTGGCAGCCGCGGGTGAAGCAGCGGGTGCGCCAAGCCGCCGAGACCAACGGCTTCATGCTGCACATCTCCGGCACGTTCGGCTTCAGCGCGTCGGCCGGCTCCACCGACGACCCCCGCCCCCGCACGATCACGCAGAAGATGCCCGGCTCCGTGGCCCAGCAGCTGTACGCCGCCCGGGACGCCGGGGCCGGCCAGGCCGAGCAGGAGCGGATCCTCGCCGAGGGCCTGCGCGAGCACTACTTCAAGGACGGCGGCCGCCGCGCCCGCGGCCTCGACGTCGAGCTCAACGACGTCTCCTGGATAGACCTGGAGGGGCTGTAGCCCCTTCCGGGGCGTTGTCACGTTGTCGGGTGCTTGATCGTCTGACGCCGTGTCGGGGCATGCTGGGCCCCGATGGGGGTGCTGGTTCAGGCCGTGGTGGGCAGGCCGGTGGCACCGGTGATGTGGTTCCAGATGGTGAAGCGGATGATCATTTCGAGGCGGTAGCGGGCGGCGGTGAGGAGGTGGCGGCCGGGTCGGAAGTGGGGTGAGATGCCGCTGAACGCGGCGAGGAACCGCTGCGCGGCGCCGACCGATCGGAAGCCCTTCATGGCGCGTTCGCGCTGCTCGTGGGTTGGTGGCTGTTCTCGGCCCGGTTGTTCAGGCCCTTGTGGGAGCGGTGCTCGACCGAGGGCATGACCTCGCGGCGGGCGGCGCCGTAGCTCTTGAGCCTGTCGGTGACGATCACCCGCGGCACCGTGCCGGTCTCCTTGAGG
>NZ_JBXQQB010000067.1:0-13895 GCF_057220535.1 Kitasatospora sp. NEAU-CNBT7
TTCCCACGTGTTACTCACCCGTTCGCCACTGATCCACCCCGAAGGGCTTCACCGTTCGACTTGCATGTGTTAAGCACGCCGCCAGCGTTCGTCCTGAGCCAGGATCAAACTCTCCGTGAATGTCTGCCGGTAATCCGGCCTACACTCGCGTTGAGCGGCACGGCAACCACCGGAATAGGGCGGCCCCGCGCACTGCGTCCTCGCTAGTGTTTTGTTACTAAAGGAATCTCCAACCGATCCGAACGGACCGGCCGGGGATGTCAACATATCTGGCGTTGACTTTTGGCACGCTGTTGAGTTCTCAAGGAACGGACACTTCCTTCGGACCGCCTTCCAGCGGGCCCTCCGGGCGCTTCGTTCTTTCGTGATTCCCAGCCTAGCAGATGTTTTCCGCTCCGTTTTCCGGAGTTTCACTCACCCGACCTGGCTGGTCTTCGTGTTTCCAGCTTATCAGACGTTTTCCGCTCCGTTTCCGGGGCTTCCTGGTCCAACTCGCCTTCCGCCGGCCCGACCTGACGGCCTGTCCGACGTTTCAAACCTTAGCCGATCCATGCTCCGAAAAGCGAATCCGGCCGCAATCCATATAAACGCGCACGCCAATTCGCACGGGGACGCGACAGAGCACGACCCAGTGGGACGAGAAGTGGTGTTTCAAGGGATTGGCTGCCTCGGGACCGGCCGCGTAGACACGTGTCCGGTGCTCCCTGAGACGGGCAGCTCGAAGAACTTTAGGCATCCGGCGCGGGAGAGTCAAGTGGCAGTTGGAAGGCCAGCACGGCAACGTCGTCGTCGTGCTCCGCGGTGACCCCCATCGCCCTGAGCAGCCTGGCGCAGATGACGTCGGGGGCGCCGGCCGCGCCGCCGAGGGCGCGGGCCAGCAGTTCGATGCCGTCGTCGATGTCCTTCTCCCGGCGTTCGACCAGGCCGTCCGTGTAGAGGACGCCGGTGGTGCCGGGGAGCAGGCGCAGGGTGTGCGAGATGTGGGTGCCGCTGCCGGTGCCGAGCGGCGGGCCGTTCTGTTCCTCGCTGCGCAGGATGGTGCCCTCGGGGCAGCGCAGCAGAAAGGGCAGGTGGCCGGCCGAGGCGTAGGTGAGGCTGCTGGTGGCCGGGTCCCAGACGGCGTACGCGCAGGTGGCGATCTGGTTGGCGTCGATCTCCATGGCGAGGCCGTCGAGCAGGCGCATCACCTCGTGGGGCGGGAGGTCGAGGCGGGCGTAGGCGCGGACGGCGGTGCGCAGCTGGCCCATGACGGCGGCGGCGCGCATGCCGCGGCCCATCACGTCGCCGATCACCAGGGCGGTCCGGCCGCCGCCGAGGCCGATCACGTCGTACCAGTCGCCGCCGACCGCCGCGTCCGCGCCGCCGGGCTGGTAGGTGGCGGCGACCCGCAGGTCGGCCGGCTGTTCCAGCTTCTGCGGCAGGAGGCTGCGCTGGAGGGTGACGGCGGCCTGGCGCTGGCGACGTTCGGCCTCGCGCAGGCGCAGGGCGGCCTGGACCTGGTCGGTCACCTCGGCGGCGAAGATCAGGACGCCGGCCGGGGTGGTGCCGTCGGTCCCGGCGCCGAGCGGGACGCAGGAGATGTTGTAGTAGCGGTTCCCCCCGAGGCTGAGGATCGCCCGGGACTTCACGCTGCGCGGGCGGCCGCTGCGCAGAACCTGGTCGAGCAGCGGGAGTACGCCGAGGGCGGCCAGTTCGGGGAGCGCCTCGGCCGCGGGCGGGCCGTTGGTTCGGGCGCCGAAGAGCTCGCGGTAGGCGCGGTTGGCGTAGCCGAGCTGGTGCTGCGGGCCGTAGGTGACGGCGACCGGGGCGGGGAGGCGGCGCAGGACGTCGCGCAGGTCGTAGAGCCGGTCGAGGTCGCATTGGTCGAGCAGGCCGGCCTGCGCGGCCGGGTCCCGCGGGCCGGGGACGGTGACCGGCTCGTCGTGGCCGGGGCCGGGCACGTGTCCGGGGCCGGGACTGGGGGGAGCGGCACGCCGCGGGGCTCCGGTGAGCCGGGCGCTCCAGCGCATGAGGTTCAACGTCGGCCGCTTCCTCGGTTCGGGTACGGGTGTTCACTCGGCGGTGGCCGGCCGCGGGGGGGGTGCGCGGCCCGGGTGGGCTTCCATCGGCTGTCGGTCAACGGCGGTCGGTCAGGCAGTCGGTCTGCACGGTGGGTCGAGGCAGTGGGTCAAGGCGGTGGGTCAACGGCGGGCTGTAGTCGGATCATCACTTTTTGCGTCTGTGTGAGCACACCACGTGATGACCCGGTTGGGAGATCCTGTCAGGCCGGGTCGTGGTTTCGGAAGTCGTACCGTCATCGCGGCGCGTTCGCGGGCCCGGTCACGGGCCGGGGTGGTGGTCGGTGAAGCCGGCCTCGAACTCCGCGCGGGGGTGTTCGACGGACCCCAGCGAGACCACCTCGCGGCGGAACAGCCCGGCCAGCAGCCAGTCGGTGAGGATCCGGACCCGGCGTTCCGGGCTGGGCAGCCGGCGCAGCTGCCGGGCCCGGTGCAGCCACCAGGCGCGGCGGCCGGTGAGCTGGCCGCGGCGGGTGTGGGCGACGGCCCGGCCGACGCCGAGCGAGGTGGAGCAGTACGGGCGGTCCGGGTGGTAGTCGCGCAGCGCCTGCCCGGCCGCGGCGGCCAGCAGGTTGGCCGCCAGCAGGTCGGCCTGGGCGAGCGCGTGCTGGGCGTTGGGTGCGCAGGGTGCGCCGTCGGCGCCGGGGTCGGGTACGGCCGCGCAGTCGCCGGCGGCCCAGGCGTCGGCCAGCGGCAGGCCGTCGGGGCCGGCCACCCGGAGGTCGGGCAGGCACCGGATCCGGCCGTTTCCATCGAGCGGGAGGTCGGTGTGGTTCAGCAGCGGCGCCGGGCGGGTGCCGGCCGTCCAGACCAGGGTGCGGGCGGCGAACCGGCTGCCGTCGGAGAGGGTCATCATCCGGTCGGCGGCGGACTCCAGGGTGGTCCGCAGGCGGACGTCGACGCTGCGTTCGCGCAGTTCGGCGAGGGTGTGG
This sequence comes from Kitasatospora sp. NEAU-CNBT7, assembly GCF_057220535.1. Classification (NCBI taxonomy): domain Bacteria; kingdom Bacillati; phylum Actinomycetota; class Actinomycetes; order Kitasatosporales; family Streptomycetaceae; genus Kitasatospora; species Kitasatospora sp. NEAU-CNBT7. Next base: position 2,990 of record NZ_JBXQQB010000067.1, read on the forward strand.
GCGGCGAGTTCGGGGGACTCCTCGGGCAGGATCCGGCCGGTCGCCTCGACCAGGACCCAGCGCAGGTCGTCGGCCTGGAGGTTGTGGTAGCCCTTGGCCGCGTACCGGGCCATGTCCTCCAGCTCGGCGAGCGCCCCGACGCCGGCGTACCCGGCCCCGACGAAGACGAAGGTGAGGGCGGACTGGCGCAGTTCCGGGTCGCGGGTGGTGGAGGCCAGGTCGAGCTGTTCCAGGACGTGGTTGCGCAGGCTGACGGCCTCGCCGACGGTGGCGAAGCCGAGGCCGTGTTCGGCGAGGCCGGGGACGGGCGCGGTGCGGGAGACCGAACCGGGGGCCACCACCAGGACGTCGTAGGGCAGTTCGGAGGTGAGGCCGCTCTCGCCCGGGGCGGCGGCGTCGATCCGGGCCCGCCGCGCGGAGTGGTCGATCCGGGTGACCCTGGCGGTGAGCACCCGGCAGTCGGGCAGGGTGCGCCGCAGCGGTACGACCACGTGGCGGGGGTCGATGGTGCCGGCGGCGACCTCGGCGAGCAGCGGGTGGTAGGTGAGGTACGGCTGCGGTTCGACCAGGGTGATCTCGTCCTGGCCCGAACGGAGCCGGGTCCGCAGCGTCTGCTGGAGCCGGAGCGCGACGGTCAGGCCGGCGCACCCGCCACCGATGATCAGGATCCTGATGGGGCACCTCCGGCCACTGTGATCCGGTTCACGTCCCCCATATGACGCCCTGCCGAAGGCCGTCTTGTCCACAGTGCCGACCGGATCGGGTGGGACGGATGTGCCGGAATGGCGCCAGGCGTGCGACGGTGGCCGAGTTTCGGCCACTTCTGCCCCGAACTTCCTTGAACTATGGTCGGATTGTGCGCTGGACCAACGATTGGTTCGGTCTGTCCCTGAACCACCCGGCCGAACTCCCGGACTGCACCGGGGAGATCCGGGGAAGGGTAGTGCGCAGACATCAGGCGGACGGCGCGGACGCCGGTGTTCGGCACCGGGGGGAACGCGGTCCGCACAGGGGCCCGGGACGGGCACCTGCGGGGGAGGGTTGGAATGACTGATCAGGAACAGATGGCGGGGCGCACGCTGCCTCCGGTCGGCCCGGGGGCGGTGCCCGAGCAGCGCGGCCCGGCCGGGCCGGAGCGGCTCGGCGAGCCCGTTCCCGGCACCGGCGCTGGTACGGGCACGGGAGCGGGCTCGGGGCTGGGCCCGGGACTGGGCGCCGGGTACGAGCCGGACGGCGGCCGCGGGGAGGCGTCCCGGCTGCGGGTCGACGCCCGGCGGAACCTGGAGAGCGTGCTGCGGGCCGCCCGCCAGGTGTTCGGGGAGCTCGGTTACGACGCGCCGATGGAGGAGGTCGCGCGGCGGGCCGGGGTCGGGGTCGGCACCGTGTACCGGCGGTTCCCGAGCAAGGAGGTGCTGGTCCAGCGGATCGCCGCCGAGGAGGTCGGGTGGCTGACCGCCCAGGCCAGGGAGTCGCTGTACGGCGACGAGCAGCCGTGGGAGGCGCTGTCGGGCTTCCTGGCGCGGGCGGTGGAGTCCGGGGCGGGCCGGCTGCTGCCGCCGGAGTCCTTCCGGTACGCCGAGGACATCGGCCGGGTGCCCGAGCAACGCCGTTCGCTGGACGCCTCCTTCGAGGGGCGGCTCGACGCGCCGTTCGGCGGGCGGGCCCAGGACGGCGACGCGCAGGTCGTGCCGGACGCCGATCCGCGGCTGCTGCTGCACCTGCTGGCCGCGCTGGTGGCCCGGGCCGGGGCGGCCGGGGAGCTGCGGCCGGGGGTGACGGTCTCGGACGTGGTGCTGGTGCTGACGGCCGCCGTCCCGGCGCACGCGGTCCCGGTGCGGACCTCGCCGGGGCTGCCGGAGGACGCTCCGGCGGACCGGCTGCTGCAGATCCTGCTGCAGGGCCTGCGGGCGCGCTGAGGCACCGTCGGGCCGGGCGGGCGGGCGGGGGCGCGCGCCGGGCGGGCCCGGCGGGGTCCGGCGACCGGGTGCCCGGAAGGGTGGGCGGTGGCCTTCCCGGTTACCGATGGCCGCTGCGCTATGCCATTCTTTGCCCGTGGTTGGAGCCATTGTCCCGATGCGTGCCGTTCCGCTCGGCGTGCCGCCCCGCGTACGGGCCGCCGCGATGGCGGTGGTGTCGTCCCCGGCCCAGGGCCGCCTCGGCCGGGGGCGGGTCGCACGGGAGTTGTTCCGGCCGACCCGGTTCGGCGCATGGGGGCCGCATTGAGCACTGACGACCAGAACGATCCGGGCTCCGGCCGCGGAATCCCGGGCCAGGTACCGGATCAGGCCGGCGCGCCGGCCAGGGAGTCGCTGGCCGGGCGGGTACCGGGTCAGGCCCCGGCGGGGCAGGGCGGGGTCACCCCGGAGTCCTTCGTCGGGGAGGCGGCGGGCGCCCGGCGCCTCGCCCCGGCCCGGGCCGTGGTGCCCGCGCCCGCCGACCCGGTGGACGGTGAACGTCCGCCCTCGGACGCGGAGTTGACGGCACGGGTGCGGGCCGGTGACGACGCCGCGTACGAGGAGATCTACCGGCGGCACGCGGAGTCGGTGCGCCGCTACGCGCGGACCTGCTGCCGGGACAGCTTCACCGCGGAGGACCTGGCCGGTGAGGTGTTCGCCCGTACCCTGCAGGCCCTGCGGGCGGGCAAGGGGCCGGAGTTCGCGGTCCGGGCCTACCTGCTGACGGCGGTCCGCAACGTGGCCGCCGCCTGGACCCGCTCGGAGCGGCGGGAGCAGCTGGTCGACGACTTCGGGGCGTTCGCCCAGAGTTCGGCGTCCACGGTCGAGTTCGACCTGGCCGACCCCGGCGCGGACGCCTGGGCGATGGCGCTGGCCGACCGGCGGATGGTGATGCAGGCCTTCGTCGAACTCCCCGAGGACGACCGGATGGTGCTCTGGCACACCGAGGTCGAGCGGGAGTCGCCGAAGACGGTGGCGGTGCTGATCGGGAAGACCGCCAACGCCACCGCCGTGCAGGCGCACCGGGCCAGGGACCGACTGGCCGCCGGGTTCCTCCAGGCGCACGTGTCGGGCAGCCAGGAGAGCGGCTGCACGGCGTACGCGGTCCGGCTGGGCGCGTACGCCCGCGGGTCGCTGCGCAAGCGGGCCTCGGCCGAGGTGGGCCGGCACATCCAGGAGTGCGACCGCTGCACGGCGGCCTACCTGGAGCTCTCCGACATCAACCACAGCCTGCGGGCGGTGCTGCCCGGTGGCGTGCTGCTCTGGGTCGGCGCCGGGTACTTCTCGGCGGCGGCCGCGGCGCTCGGTGCGGGTGCCGTGGTCGGCGGCGCGGCCGCGGCGGGTACGGCTGCGGCGGGTACGGCCGCGGGTTCCGCTGCGGGTACGGCTGCGGGCGCGGCGGGCGGTACGGCGGGCGGCGGGGCTGCGGGTGCGGCCGGGTCTGCGGGTGCGGCCGGGGCCTCGGGTTCGTCGTCCGGGTCGGCGCTCGGCGCGGTGGCCGGGCAGGGGCTGGGTACGGCCGCGAAGGCGGCCATCGCGGCCGGGGTCGCGGTGAGTGCGGCCGCCGTCGCCGCGTACGCCCTGGCCGGGTCGCCGGCCCCGAAGCCGCCGGTGGTCGCCGCGGCGGTGTCCTCGCCGGCGCTGCCGCCGCCGGTCGCGGCGCCGGTCGGCCCGGCGCCCGATCCGACGCCGAGCCCGTCCCCCGCGCCCGTCGATGAGCCCGTGGTGCCCGCCGCCGTGCCGCGCGCGGCGGTGCCGAGGCCGAAGCCCAGCCCGTCGCCGAGCACCACTCCCCCGGCGGCACCGGTGGTGACGCCCGCACCGTCGTCGCCGGTACCCGAGCCGCCGCCGGAGCCCCCGGTGACGCCGCCGGTGCCGACCACACCACCGCCGTCGCCCTCGCCGTCCCCGCCCGCGCCGCCGGTGTCGTTCTGGCTCGACCAGCTGCCGATCGTCGGGCGTGAGCACCGCGACCCGGCGGCGGGACCGGTGATCCGGCGCGGCGACCCGGTGGCGCAGCGCCGGGCGGTGTGGATGCGCGGTTCGGCGCATCAGCACGCGCTGTCGGTGCGGGTGCCGTCCCAGGTGACGATCGACCTCAACCGCGGCTGCACCGCGTTCGACGCGGTGGCCGGGCTGGACGACCTGAGCGTGGGGGCCGGCTCGGTGGTGTTCCGGGTGGAGGGCTCCGACGGGCGGGCCCTGTGGCAGTCGGGCCGGGTCGGGCCGTGGGACCGTCCGGTCGCGGTGCACGCGGCGCTGGCCGGGCAGACCTCGATCCGGCTGGTCGTCACGCCGGCCTCCGGCCGGTGGCCGCTGATCGACGTCGCGGACTGGGCGGACGCCAGGTTCACCTGCAGCTGAGGGCCCGTGCGGGGGTGCACCCGCACGGGCCCTCGGGCACGGCGTCCGGTCCGGACGTTCGCTCGGGCCGCTCGGACCGCGCAGACCGGTCAGACCGGTCAGACCGCGCAGGCGCCGTCCGCGCAGGCGTGTGCGTCGTGGCCGGCGGGCGCGGCGGACTCCGCGTCCCGGGCGGTGCCGGAGGCCGCGGACGTCCCGGAGGTCTCGGCAGTCTCGGAGGTCTCGGCAGTCTCGGCGGCGACCTGCTCGAGGACGCGGAGGAAGGTCTCGGCCTCCTGGCCGCCCTGGACCGCCCACTTGCCCTCGAAGACGAAGGTCGGCACGGCGCTGATGCCGAGCTCGCGGGCCTCCGCCAGCTGGGCGCGGACCTCGGCCGCGCCCTCGTCGCCCGCCAGGTAGGCGGCCGCGCGGTCGCGGTCGATCCCGGCGGCGGCGGCCAGCTCGGTCAGCGCGGCCCGGTCGCCGACGTCGACGCCGTCGGCGAAGTGGGCCTTGAGCAGCAGTTCCTTCAGCTCGGACTGGACGGCGGCGCCGTACTCGCGCTCGGCGAGGTGGAGCAGGCGGTGGCCGAGGAAGGTGTTGACGTGCAGCGCGGTGTCGAAGTCGAAGTCCACGCCCTCGGCCTTGCCGAGCTGGGTCACCCGGTCGTCCATCGCGACCGACTGCGGGCCGTAGCGCTCGGCCAGCCAGGCGCGGTGCGGGCTCGCGCTCTCGGGCGCGTCCGGCACCAGCTGGTACGGGCGGAAGACCACCTCGACCTCGGCCTTGCCCGCGAAGCGGTCCAGGGCCTGTTCGAAGCGGCGCTTGCCGAGGTAGCACCAGGGGCAGGCGATGTCGCTGAAAATCTCGACCTTCATCGGGGGACGGGGCTCCTGTCACGGGGTGGCCGGCCGGGGGGCCGGGCAGGGCGGCCGGGCGGGCGGCCGGTCGGCGTCGCCGATCCGGTGGATGAACGCTCAACCACCGGAGGACATTCCCGGACGTCCACGAACCGCCGTGGCCGGGGCCCGTCGGACCCACGGCCCAGCAGGCGGGGTCAGCCCGCCGGCGGTGCCGGTACGACCAGCACCGGGCAGGCCGCGTGGTGCACCGCCGCCGTACTGACCGAACCCAGCAGCAGGCGGCTGAAGCCGCCGTTTCCGCGGGTGCCGAGCACCACGGTGTGCTGCCCGGCGGTACAGGCGAGCACCACCTCGACCACGTTCCCGAGCACCACGTGCAGGGCCAGCTCGCCGCCGTACGGGCGCTCGCGGGCCGACTGGACGGTGGCGACGGCCCGGCGCAGCCCGTCCGCCATGCTCTCGGTGAGCCGCTCGACGCTCTCGTGCACCAGTTCGGCCATGCCGGGCGGGTAGCCGGACGGGGACGGGTTGACGACGGCGAGCACGTACAGCGGCAGCCGGAACAGTTCGGCTTCGGTCATCGCCCGGTCGAGCGCCCAGAGCGAACCGTCCGAGCCGTCGCAGGCGGCGAGGATGCCCGGGCGGGCGACGGGGGGCGGCTCGGCGAGCACGGGGAACGGTTCACGCACAGCGGCCTCCGGATGACGGACCACCAGCACATGATCGCCGATCGGGCCCGGCCCGGCGGCAGGGCGCGCCCGGACCGGACGCGGCGCGGCGCCGCCTTCGCGGGCGCGAGCGTGGGCATGGACGTGGACGCGGACGTGAGCAGGGCCGGAACGTGTGCCACTGCGTGGTGGGCCAGGAGCGGGCGCGCGCCGGGCAGGGCCGCGGGACGGGCAGCGCGAGGCACGCCGCCGCCGCGCGGGTTCGAGGCCCGGTCCGGCAGGAGCCGGGGGCGACTGCCGGTGGGACCGGCATGGCCGGCCTGGGCGGCGGCGCGTGGGCCGACCTGAGGCGCCGCGCGGAGTCCAGGTCGGACGGGTCAGGGCGCGCCGCTGCGCAGGTGGCAGGCCGGTCCAGCACGAACCGTGGCGGCCTGACGGACCCATGTCCCACCTCAGGCGGGTCGGGGCACGCGCCGCTGCGCAGGGCGGCACGACGAGCAGGCGGAATCGTGCCCCACGGCGGCCTGGCGGACCCAGGTCTCAGCTCAGGCGGCTCAAGGCGCGCCGCTGCGCAGGAGGCAGGCCGGTCCAGCACGAACCGTGGCGGCGGGCCGCGACCCGGCGCAGCCACAGTTCGGTGGCGATCAGGTCGGCGAGGCCTGCCAGGGTGCCCGGTGGCAGGGCGGCCTCCGGGGTGGCGGCGCGGGCCAGCGACTCCCGGACGGCGGCGTGGTCGATCAGGCCGGCCTCGGCGAGCAGCGGGCGCTCGAACAGGTCGGCGAGTGCGTCGGCGGCCTGCCGCAGTCCGGTGCGGGCGGGGCCGGTACGGTCCGGGCGGGGGCCGCGGCCCCAGTCGGCGGGCAGGTCGGTGCGGCCGGCGCCGGTGAGGACGGCGTGCAGCAGCGCGTGCCGGGCACCCGGCTGCAGCCGGACCTCCTCGGGCAGCAGCCGGGCCGCGCGGACCACCTGGTTGTCCAGGAACGGCGCGTGCAGGCGCTGGCCGCGCTGTTCGCCGGCCTGGGCCAGGGTGCGGTAGGCGGCGGCGTGCCGGTGCAGGGCGAGCCGGGCCCGGCGGGCGCCGGGCAGCTCGGTGGGGGCGCCGCCGCGGGCGGCCGTCCGCAGCCGTTGGGCGACGCCGGCGAGGGCCTGGTCGGAGAGCCAGCGGGCGGCGGGCCCGGGGACGGCCCAGGCCAGCGCGGCGGCCGAGCCGGCCCCGGCGGTCGGCCCCGGTTCGGGGGTGCGGCGCAGGGTGAGCGCGACGGCGAGGTCGTCGAGCGCGTCCGCGTACCCGGCCCGGGCCAGGCGGTGGGCGGCCCGCAGCACGGTGACCGGGGTGCGGACGGTGCCGGTGAGCGCGCCGGCGGTGGCCCGGTCGGCGCCGGCCAGCGCGGCGAGCGGGGCGAGGAGTTCGCGGGAGCGGCCGAGCCGGATCAGGTCGGCCAGCCGGGCCGGGTGGCCGTCCAGGACGTGCCGGGCGCCGTAGCCGGTGAGGTGGTCGGTGCCGCCGGCCCGGAAGCGGGCACCGAGCGCGTCGGCAGTGAGCAGGGCGGCGCCGGGCTCGTCGGTGAGCGGTCCGGCGGGCAGGCCGGCGGGCGGCCCGGCGAGTTCGGCGTACGGGAGCGCGGGTGGCAGGACGACGTGGCGCAGCCGGGGCGCGTCGACGGCGAGGGTGGGCCGTTCGCTCTCGCCGAGGGTGACGGCTGCCAGGGATTCGGGCGCGGTGGGCCGGGGGGTGGCGGGGGTGCGGGCCCATGAGCCCTTGACGGCGCCGGTGCGCAGGGCGGGCAGCGGGGTGCCGGGCCGGGCCGCCGCCGGGGCGGGACCGATGGGGACGGCGGCGGCGAGCAGCGCGACGGTGGTGGAGGCGGTGCCGTACGAGAGGTCGACGCCGAGCCGGGCGCGCGGCAGGCCGCGCTGCGCGGGGCCGCGGTCGGGGAGGTCCGGGTTGTCGGGGGCGTCCGGGTCGTCGGAGCTGTCGCGGGCGGCGGGGACCTCGGGTCCGGCGGTTCTGACCCGGCAGCGGACGGCTTCCAGCAGGGCCCGGGTGAGTTCGCGGACGGCGGGGGCCTCCTCGCGGGTCCAGCGGCCGGGCGGGGTCTCCGGCTCGTACCCGGCGGTGTAGGGGCGGCCGCTGCGGATGCCGAGGGTGTGGCCGGGCGGCACCCGGTGGACGCCCGCGTACGGGGTGCCGGTGCCGAGCACCTCCGGTGCCTCGGGGGTGGCGAGGACGGCGGCGAGGTGGTCGGGGTCGAGCGGGGCGCCGACCAGGTCGGCGAGCGGGAGCGCGGCGGTGGCGTACGCGGTGCCGCCGCTCCAGGGGGTGTGGAAGACCTGTTGCAGTCCGGCCAGATCGGTGAGCAGGACGGTGCTGCGCAGGCCGGTGCGCAGCACCACGGTGTAGCTGCCGGGCCAGCCGGTGAGGTGGCGGACGGCTCCGCCGCGGGCGGCGGCGAGTCCGGCGGCGAGTTCGGTGTCGGTGGCGCCGCAGTGGCCGATCACGGCGAGGCGCAGGGTGGCGGGGGAGTCGCGGTCGGCGGGGTCGGCGGGGTCGGGGCCGGGCCGGACGGTGGCCGGGCCGCCGGGGCGCAGGGTGACCAGGCGGATCTCGTCCGGGCGCCAGTCGCCGACCGCCCAGAGCGGGTTGGGTCCGCTCCACAGGGCGGTGCCGGCCAGGGGGCGGACGGCCGCCAGGGCCGGGTCGCCGGTGCCGGGGGACCCGCTCCAGCCGGTGAGCCACCGCATCGCGCCTCCGCCTGACGAGGGATCGGGCGCGCTGGGTGGAGCTCGGGCCGGCACGCCGTCAGGAGACATCGTGCCACTGGACGGGCCGGTGGTGACCCGTGTTGCGGGGGCGAATCCGGGCGCGTCGGCGTGGGCAGGGGCGGCGGTGCCGGTCCGCGTGGTCCGCGGGCGGGGTCGGCCCGTCGGCGCGGGCGGTCCGCGGGCGGCGGCCCGGGCCTCCCCCTCCGTGGCCCGGTCCGCCCCTGGCGCGGGGCCGCCGGGCCGGCCCGGGACCCGTCCATGGCATGGACATCTCCGGATGGCCGAAAGGCACCGCACAGCCCGGGAGGGCATCCGCATGCCCTCCCGGACCCGACCGTCGCCCGCGGGGACGGGGGCGGCGGTCTCCCCCGGCCCGCCGGGTCCTCGGCGGCGGGCCGTTCCACGGCCTCCAGCGAATCGCCGACCTGCCCGGCGAGCCAGGGGGCACGGGTGGCGCACATCGGCACACGACCGGAGCACGCCCCTCCGGCGGCGGCGGGCCGCGGCCCGCCGGGGCGCACCCGCCCGGTCCGCCGCCGGGCCGGAGCCGGACACGCGGGCGCGCGATCCCGCCATCCGGAATGCAGCCTCTTAACCCTCGGAACCCGTACGACTACGCTAGGTGCAGCAGTATGGAGCGGACACCCTCGGGCGGGCCGCCGCCGCCTGCCGCTCGCCGCCATCCGCGCACGACGTCGCCAGGGGGTGCCACCGCCACCATGACCGTCACCTCACGAGGGCCGAACGAACGGCTCGGCGCGCTCCTGTCGCTGGCCCAGATCAGCAACGCCGGCCTGGCCCGCCGGGTCAACGACCTCGGCGCCCAGCGCGGCCTGACGCTGCGCTACGACAAGACCTCGGTGGCCCGCTGGGTGACCAAGGGGATGGTCCCGCAGCGCCCGGTCCCGCACCTGATCGCGACCGCGCTCGGCAACAAGCTGGGCCGCCCGGTGCCGCTGGAGGAGATCGGCCTGGCCGACTCGCACCCGACGCCGGAGCTGGGGCTGGAGTTCCCGCGCGAGGTGCCCGAGGCGGTGCGGTCGGCGACCGAACTGTGGCGGGTGGACCTGGACCTGCGGCGCGGACCGGGCGGCGGGCGGTGGAGCGACAGCCTGGCCGGCACCTTCTCGGTGGCGGCGTACGCCACCCCGGTCTCGCGCTGGCTGATCGCCCCGGCGGACGGCTCGGTCGCCCGGGAGGCCCCGGCCCCGGACCTGTCCGGCTACCGGGTCGGGCACTCGGACGCGGCCAAGCTCCGCGAGGCCGCCCAGGAGGCCAGGCGCTGGGACTCCAAGTACGGCGGCGGGGACTGGCGTTCGTCGATGGTGCCGGAGTGCCTGCGGGTGGAGGCGGCGCCGCTGCTGCTGGCCTCCTACAGCGACGCGGTCGGCCGGGCGCTGTTCGGCGCGACGGCCGAACTGACCCGGCTGGCCGGGTGGATGGCGTTCGACACCGGCCAGCACGAGGCCGCGCAGCGCTACTACATCCAGGCGCTGCGGCTGGCCCGGGCCGCCGGTGACGTGCCGCTGGGCGGCTACGTACTGGCCTCCATGAGCCTGCAGGCGGCGTACCGCAACTTCCCGGACGAGGCGATCGACCTGGCGCAGGCGGCCCTGGAGCGCAACCGGGGGCTGGCCACCGCGCGGACGATGAGCTTCTTCCACCTGGTGGAGGCCAGGGCGCAGGCCAGGGCCGGTTCGGCAGCCGCCTGTTCGGCGGCCCTGGCGGCCGCGGAGACGGCGCTGGACCGGTCCCGGCCCGGGGACCCGGACCCGACCTGGATCGACTTCTACGCCTACGACCGGCTGGCCGCGGACGCCGCGGAGTGCTTCCGGGACCTGGGCGTGCCCGCCAAGGTGCGGCACTTCACCCGGGAGGCGCTGGCCCGGCCGACCGAGGGGTACGTGCGCTCGCACGGCCTGCGGCTGTTCGTCTCCGCGATGGCGGAGGCGGAGGCCGGGGACCTGGACGCGGCGGTGGCGGCCGGCGAGCGGGCGGTGGAGGTGGCCGGCCGGATCTCCTCGCACCGCAGCCGCGAGTACGTGGTGGAGATGCTCCGGCTGCTGGAGCCGTACCAGGCCGAGCGCCGGGTGCGGGAACTGGCCGAGCGGGCCCGGCTGGTGCTGACCGCCTCCGGCTAGTACTGCAACGGTGCTTACCGTGACGGTTGTCGGGTCCGCTCGTTGCACCGTTCATGGGTGGGGACATATCCGAGATCGATGCTCGTCGCTGGTCGGACGGGCTGGCCGGGCTGCATGAGCGGTTTGCCCGCCGGTTCGCGCGGAGTGAGTCTCGGGAGTCGGCGCTGGCCTAC
>NZ_JBXQQB010000068.1:0-12689 GCF_057220535.1 Kitasatospora sp. NEAU-CNBT7
CTCAGACCGCGTTTGAGATCTGCCGTGTCCCGTTGCCGAGGCGTTCGTTGAGCCCTCTGTGAGCGGTGTTGGGGGTGGGTATCCGTCGGACCTGACGGACGAGCAGTGGGCGCTGGTGGAGCCGTTGCTCCCGCCGGCGCGGGTGGGTCCGAAGGGTGGCCGGCGGGAGAAGCATCCGCGGCGGCGGATCGTGGACGCGATCTTCTACGTGGTGCGGACCGGGTGTGCCTGGCGGCAGCTGCCGAAGGACTTCGCGCCGTGGCCGACGGTGTACTGGTACTTCACGTGGTGGCACGACGACGGCACCGTCGAGCGCATCCACGATGCCCTGCGCGGCAAGGTCCGCGAAGCCGACGGCCGCGACGCGGAGCCGAGCGCCGGACTGATCGACTCGCAGTCCGTCCGCACCGCCGACACCGTCCCCGCTGCCACCAGGGGCTTCGACGCTGGCAAGAAAGTGAAAGGCCGCAAGCGGTTCATCGTCACCGACACCCTCGGCCTGCTCCTGGCCGTCCACGTCGTCGCGGCGGGCATCCAGGACCGCGACGGCGCGAAACGGCCCCTGCTGTGGACCAGGCTCGACCACCCCGGTGTCCGGAAGGTCTGGGCCGACCAGGGCTTCGCCGGCCGCCTGGTCGAGTGGGCCGCACAGATCCTCGGTCGCGACCTGGAGATTGTCCGCAAGGACCCCGACCAGCGCGGCTTCCAGGTCCGGCCCAAGCGGTGGGCGGTCGAGCGCACCTTCTCCTGGCTCACCGCCCACCGTCGTCCCGCCCGGGACTACGAGACCAGCCCGGCCCACTCCGAGACCATGATCCGCTGGGCGATGATCGGCATCATGGTCCGGCGACTCACCCGAGGCCGTCCTGCGATGCGTCCCGGCCCGCGACCGCTCGTTCGGCAGCCCTCGTAGACAGGCGGCCCTGGCCGCTCGCCGGCGGCAGCTGCTGTTGGCGGGCTACCGAGCCAGGAACCCCTCGACCTCGTGTTTCAGGGCTGGCGGCACCTTGGCCAGCTCCGAGACGATTACGCGGACCTCCCGCCCGAGTTCGGGGAACTCGTTCCAGACCTCTGCACTCCTGGTGAGTACGACTGCCAGCAGATCGCCTTCGTACATGTCGCCTTCTGCCAGTGGGTCGCCCCGGAGGACTTCCACCGCCAGGGGTAGGAGATAGGTAAGGCCCCACGTCCTGCCGGATCAGCAACCGCATGTCCTCGACCGTCAGGCCGCCGATCGGCTTGCGCCGAAACTCACGCACGGTCGCCATCAGCCGGGTCTCGCCGCCCGACGGGGCCGACCAGCGGTCGCGCTCAAGCCCCTCAAGAGAGCGGTCACGGTTCACAAGTCGAGTCACCGACCGATGGTCCCATGTCAGATCTCAAACGCGGTCTCAGGCGGGGAGTCCGCGACTCAGGCTGCAGGTGAATATTTTGAAAGACTGCCGATTCAGTATGAAAAATGCCCCGGTTCCCGGCTCGGGCGAGCGACTATTCGGGTAGCTGTTCCTCGGACGGGAGGTCGACGACACCAATGGTTGCCTCTGCCCGTACCGCGCCCAGTTCGTCCGGCAGCGCTGCGGCCCGGTCCGGCCGGTGACCTCGCCAGGACAGCCGGCCGGACCGGCACCCCGCAGGCAATGAAGGACCGGGGTGCCACCGGGGATACTGCCATGATCAGGCTCCACCACCCCGCGATGTCCACCCACTGACACATCACCACCGCAAACGGAATATGGCGTTCCAGACGGCGCAGGAACACCAGCCCGCCCCCGCCGCCGTAATCGATACAACCCCGCCCGGGAGGCGGACCAGCGCGACGAGGCTCGACCCGGACCTGCGTGTATCACCCGAACGGTTCACCGACGCCCGTCCGACCCAGAGCGTGGAACCGGTATCCGGCGCCGGACCCGGCCGAACGCGGGCACGCTCCCCCACATGTCGCACCGCCGCCACCGCCGCCGCACCCGGGGCCCCGGCCGGCACCCGCCCGGATACGGGCCTTCACCTCAACGGGCCCTTGCGCGTCAGGACCAGTGCCGGCGGCCGTCCTCCCCCGGGCAGCCTGCTGCACGGTCACCCGCATCGGCCGGACCCTGGACGGCGAAGGCTTCGCCTACACGAACCCCGATGCCCTGTCTGGAGCCGCCCTCTGATCTGAGAGCACCCTGTCACCGGCACTCCCAGGGGCAGCGCCGCCGCTGGCTCGGAGCGGCCCGGCTGAAGGCGCCCCACCGGTGGCTCCGGAAGCCCTCAGACGGCGGAGCCACCGCCCCGGCGGCGCGACCACAGGGTTGATCTCACAGTTTTGCCTCGCACAGAACAATCCGGATCCCGCCCGGATCGGCGGTACCCGGCCGAGGACTCGGCGCCGGGCGGCGCAGCAACGGTGTAGCGGCAGAGCGGTGGCCAGCATCGGCCTCGTGCAGTGACGGCCAACGGGCTGCGGTGCCCCTGGCAGCGGGCCCGCCCGTACCGGACCCGGTGCGCGTGGGCTTGTCGGCCGAACGGGTGCCGACCCGACCGGCGCGGGGCGCGCAACCGCCGGGCCGGGAAAAATCACCGCCATGAGCACCCCATCTTCCCAGCGCCCCGCCCTGCACACCCGGTTCGGCCCCGTCCCCCGTCTCACCCCTCCCGGTCCGGGATCACCCGACGCCAGGACCGGCAGGCGCCAGGCGGTGCTGAGGGCGGCGGCCGAACGCGGGGCCCGGGCCGGACTGTGGCTTTCAGCGCTCGCCTCGCGCCGCCCCCGCTCCGAGGTCGGTGACGCCCTCACCGGCACGGCCGAGGCCGTCACCTTCGTCCTGATGGCATTCGGCCGCCGCCTGGCCGGCCTCTCCGACGAGGAACGCATCGTCCTGACCTCTCACCTGGACCCCCATCTCGGCCCCGCAGGATCCCTCCTCGCACCCCAGCAGGGCCAGCACCTCGGCATCGGCGATCTCACCGCCGCCGTCACGCTCGCCGCCGCCGCCCGCACTGCCCTCGCCATGGCTCTCACCAGCGACTGGCCCCATGACCTGCCCCCGCTCCTGGACGTCATCGACCACGTCCTCGACCAGGCCGACGCGCCCCCGCTCACCGCACACGACTGAACGCAACCACAGGGCCCGGTTATGGAGTAGACCGTGACCCGGATCAGCAGCCCGGGAGTTCACGGCCGAGGTGATCCGGTACCGGGCCGGCAGGCCGCAATCGTCCGATTCGCTGTCGGAGATGGGCGGCACGCTGCGCGGCACGAGACCCGGGCGCCTGGGGCGGCGGTCCGGGCCGCACTGGCAAGGCAGGAGGGTCGTGTCCCGTGAAGTGGTGTAGTGGTCGTACGGCAACGGTCATGAAGTGGGCGGGAGTTCGACCCGGCCAGGGTTGTCGGGGTAGGTCTTCTCCATGCTGCCCTCGGGCAGGTATCGGCGGGGGAAGGCGATCCATTCGTCGTGCATCTCGAAGAGCACGGGCGGTGACCAACCGCAGGAGCGCGTCATCGTTCGGGAAGACCTGGACGACGTCGGTCCGGCGTTTGATCTCGTGATTGATCCGCTCCAGCGGGTTGGTGGACTGGATCTTCTTCCAATGTCGATCGGGGAAAGGCCGCGAAGGCGGTCAGGTCGTCCTTGGCCTTCAGCAGCATCTGGCTGACCTTGGGGAACTGCTTGCCGAGCATGTCGGCGACGGCATCGAGCTGGGCCCGGACCGCGGCCTGGCCGGGCTGGGCGAAGACTGTGCGGATGGTCGCGGCGACCATCTCGCCGGCCTCCTTCGGGATGATCACGAAGGCGTTCCGCAGGAAGTGAACGCGGCAGCGCTGGTAGGCGGCGCCGAGCATGACCTTGCGGATCGCCTTGACCAAGCCGCTGCGGTGATCGCCGATGACGAGGCGGACGCCGGTCAGGCCGCGCTCGCGCAGGGAGCGCAGGAACTCCGCCCAGAACGCCTCGCTCTCGCTGTCGCCGACCATCAGGCCGAGGACCTCGCGGCCGCCGTCCTCGGTGATGCCGGTCGCGACGACCACGGCCCGGGAAACGATCTGGTGGTTCACCCGCGCCTTGCAGTAGGTGGCGTCGAGGTAGACGTAGGGGAAGCGCGTGTGGCCGAGGGACCGGGTGCGGAAGTCGGTGAGCTGTTCGTCCAGGTCCGCGCAGATCCGGGAGACCTCGCTCTTGGAGATGCCGGTGTCCGCGCCGAGGGCCTTGACCAGGTCGTCGACCGAGCGGGTCGACACGCCCAGGACGTAGGCCTCCATGATGACCGCGTAGAGAGCCTGGTCGATCCGGCGCCGGCGCTCCAGCAGGCTGGAGAAGAAGCTACCGGTGCGGACCTTGGGGATGGCCAGGTCCAGGTCACCGGCCTGTGTGGTCAGGGTCTTGTCGCGGTGGCCGTTGCGCCACGTGGTGCGGGCCTCGGTTCGCTCGCCCGGCTCCGCGCCGATCCGGGCGGTCGCCTCGGCCTCGATCAGCTCCTGCAGGATCCGCTGGGCCAGGGCCCTGATCAACTCGAGAACCGGTCTCGGTCATCTGCTGTGGCCGAGACCGAGTTCCGGGTGAGTCTTCCCAGTCCAGGACGTGGTGCACGCTGCGCTGCCGCCGGGCGGGCGGCAGGGGCAGGGGCAGGGGCGTCATCGCTGGGCCCCGGTGTTCAGGGGTTGCAGCACAGCCGAGAGGCACAGGCCAGCCACCGAGGCGCGGGACGCAACGGGTCTTCGGATTGTTGCACAACTCTGACAGAGCCGACGGCGCCGCCCCGGGGGGCTGCTCGTCCTGCAGGGCGGCGTCCGGGCATCCTTCCGTCGCGGGGTGCAGGGTGGGCGGGGACTGACTGTCCCGCCACGGCGGATGGGTGGGATTTCCGACAAAGCACAGGGAATCTTGGCTCGGGGCCGTACATCCGGCTGCAAGAAGCGGTGATTGACGACCGGGTGGGAGTGATTGTGACAAACCCCAGTACGAGCACGTTCGGTGCGGACAGCGGTGTGGGATCGACGGTCGCCCTGCTGGAGGGGCAGTTGCCCGCGGTGCGGGAGCGGCGCCGCCTGTTGGAGGAGCAGCTCGCGGCAGTGACCGCGCAGGAGAGCTCCATGGTAAGCGTGTTGGAAGGGCTCGCGGCCCTCGTCGACATTCCGCTCGGCCACTACGGCGAGGACAACACCTCCACTGCTACGACACCCACACCGTCGGCGGACACGCAGGCGGAGACGGCGCCCGTGGGCCTCGGCACCGCCGACGCGCAGGCCGGCCCCGCAGCTGGCGAGCAAGCCACCGCGGACGCCGCACTCGAACTTGTGGCGGCACGTCCCGCCCGCACACGCGCCACCGCACGCAAGGCCTCGGCCGGAAGGAAGAGCTCCCCGGCCACGGCGGCCGCCGATGCCGCCTCACCCGACACGACGATGGCTTCCATCAGGAAGACCGCGGCGGCGAAGACTCCCACCGGGCCAGGGACGGAACAGAACACGGCACCCACCCCCGCCACGACGGTGCCGGCAGATCAGAAGCCGGCCCGGGACAGCGCCGCGGCCAAACGCGGGACGAAGAAGACTGCGAAGCCCCTGACCGGCACTGCGGGGAAGGCCTCCGCACCGGACCCGAAGTCCACGAAGAAGACCACCCGCCGGGCGGCTGTGCTGGCCGGTGAGGCACCGGCCCCGGGCCGGGCCGCAGGCACGGCCCGGAAGACCACCGTCAGGAAGGCCGCCGGCAGGAAGGAAGCGAAGAGCGGAAGGTCCGCCCCCGCGGGTACGAAGGCCTCCGCCGCCGCGCAGGCCGGACCGGCCGACAGACCCGCCCCTACCCCGGCCACCGATGGCCGGAGAAGGCGCACGGAGCCCGACCGCCGCCAGGGCCTTACCGATGCTGCCGGAGTCCTCGCGGTACTGTCGGCGGCCGCCACGCCGCTGAGGGCTCGCGAGGTCGCGACCGCGCTCGGCCTGAACGACGTCGGGTCGAACCTCAACGCCCTCCGCGCCCGTCTGGAACGCCTCACCAAATCCGGCCAGGTGCAGCGCACCGGGCGCGGCCTGTACACCGCCACCACGACGGCCGGCTGACCATCCGGCTGGCACCCGGGCGGCGGCCCGGCCGTGCCGCCGCCCGGCATTTGCGCTTTCCGGCGGGCGCCCCACGGGCTCTAGGTGCGCCGGTGGCCCCGGGGGGCGTGGTGGCGCCCGGCAGGGTGAGACGTGCGTCCCGTGACCGGCGGGCGAGCCTGCTCAGGTGCCAGCGGCTTGCCGCCCGCCACCCACGAGCCATGTCCTCGAACCGAGGTCAATCCACCTCCAGCACGGCCTCCGCGAACGGCGGCCCGAGGACCACCTCGTGCACCACTGAAGACCCTCGACCGGCGGGCCACCGCACCCCTCATGCCGGGTGGAACGGCCTACACACCCCCGGCGGACCGTGCCGGTACGACTCCTACGCACACGGGCTCCCGCCACCTGACGGGTCATCAAGACCACTTCTGCCGAAAGAAGGTCCACGACACGTCGCCGACGAGGCAGCGGCGCCACGTGCGAACCGCCCTCACCCTCGCAGCCGCCACCGCGGCGGCGGCCATGCTGCTGACCGCCGCCGCGCCAGCGAGCACTGCCGACCGGCGGGCGCACCTTTCACCGCCACGCATCGGGAGGCCGGCCGGAACATCACCGTGCCGCTGCGCGAGACGACTGCCTCACCGTGGCCGACAAGGACCCCGCCGACTGGCACCCCTGGCCCTCTCCTACCGCTGTATTTACCTCGACGACCAGGCCACCATCAAGACCGCTGGAACCTCACCACCGACGCCCCTGAGCCCGGGCCCTCACCGACCTCGCAACTGCCTGCCCGAACGACAACATCACCGTCGGCCTCGCCCGCTGACCGCAACCGAAGATGTCGAACCTGACCACTGCTGAGGGAAGTTGACACCTGACCTGGACTGACTCCGATGAAGCAACCCACGACCCACTCCGTCGGCCCGTACGCATCCATACCGGGCTGGAGCCCCCCACCAGTGTCCGGCACGTGGGACCCAGCCACAGGCCGGCCAACCCGCCGGTGTGCCCGTCCCCTGGGGGATGCCGAGCGCGGCCAGGGCGCCCGGGTAAGCCCGCTCGTAGGCGCGCTCAATGAGCTGATCGAGCGGGCCGTCGGCGAGGCCTCCTCCTCGGTGTCCAAGCGCACCGCCCTGCCGGCCACCGGGAATAAGGTCGGCTCCAAGCGGGCAAACGCCGAGGAACTCGGCACCCGCATTCTGACCCCCGCGAAGTTCGCCACCGTCGTCGCCGACCTCACCGGGGCCGGCACCGGCACCGAACCCCGCCCCGGCGAACGCCGCACGGGCGCTCGCCGCGGCGGGGAGCTCGGTACGACTCGGAGCCGCGCTAGCCTCGCCGGACGGGATGGCGCAGGCGCCCGGTGGGGGTGCGGCCGAGGTGTTGAATCTGCGGTGTGATCGGGACGGATGGTTGGCCGGCCACGAAGGAGACAGGAAGGTCTGCCGGCACTCACGGTGCCCTCGAACCCGAGCGCCTGAACGGCGCGCCGCAGGTCCTGGATCACCGGCGGGAGGGGAGGTCAGGGGGGAGGATCCGGCAGGCGGCAGCGACTGCGGCTCCGGGCTGACTTCGCCGTTCCCCTGCCGGAGGCCCCCATGGCTGCGCTAGCCTCAGAACGGGCCGCCCGCCGACGCGATGGAGGAACCGTGCGAATCACCTTCGACCCACAGGAAGCCGAAGCGCTGCGCGCCGAGGCCCGGGACGAACTGGAGACCGACCCGAAGGCTGCGTACGTACTCCTGGAGCTCGCCGAGCACGGGCTCGACCTTGCCTCCGGCCGGTCCTGGGACGACATCCGGGCCGAGCGAGGTCTGCCTCCGATCGAGGATGCGGAGCAGCGTGTCGCCTAAGCACTCCGGTGGCCGCCGCGCCCAGGTGATCTTTCACGGGGTCGCCGAGCAGCAGATCGCCGCCATGGACGACGAGACGCTGGCCCGTCTGGATCCACACGTCAACCGGCTGGCGTACGAGCCGCACGCGGGGGTACAGCGCCGGCCGGACAGCCCGGTGCGGGAGTACGCGAAGGACCGGGTCCGGATTTTGTACGTGACCACAGTGCTGGGCACGATCATTATCTCGGGTGAAAGTGCCTGCGGTGCAGGTCAGAGCTTTGCGGCGGCTTGAGGGACGTAAGGGACGTTCTCGTATCGGGAGTTGCCTTGAGGCGGTTCATGGTTCCTGACGTCCAGCCGCGAGAAGCCTGGCGGCGGCTTCCGCAGGGGTGTCGTAGTAGCCGGGGCGGGCCAGGAGGACCGAACTGAAGTAGTAGCCCTGCTCTTCGTCGGGTGCATCGTCGGCCTCGAAGGGGCGCCAGAAGCTTAGGAGGAGGTCGGGTGCGACGAAAGAGGCCGGGTCGTCCTCGGCCTCGGTGATCGTCGTGAGTCCTCGCATCCGGGTGACCACCTCGGCCGCGGGCAGGCCGAAGATGTCGACACCGCGGAATCGGACGGTGTCCCGGCCGTCGGCGGGTCGGCCCAGCTCGATCGCTTCGAGCTCGCCGCGCGAGCAGTGAATGCTGACCATCAGATCGCTGGGACGGAAGACGAACCTGCCGGGCTGGTCCGATTCTGAGATCGCTGACGGGTCGCGGAACGAGGCGAGCGCCTGGTCGGCTGCCGTGTGGGGCATGCCGATGGCCAGGGCACCGATGCCCGTGGGCGGTGCGAGTTCGAATTCCATGCGCGAATGCTTCCAGAGTCCCTGGTCGTCGTGGCTCGGGTGCTGCCAGGGGCAGTCAGTTCTGCTCGCGCATCATGCGCCTGAGGCTGGTCCTGGCTCCGGCGAGATCGTCTTCCAGTGCTCGGACCCGGTCGGTGAGGGTTCTGTTCTCGCTCTGGGTTTCGCGGGCTTCGGCGGCCAGGCGGTGGTTCTCCTGGGTGAGCTCGTCGAGGCGATCGCGCAGATCGTGGCTGCCGAGGTGGTCCAGCTCGCGGCCGAGCTGGAGCCGCATGCCCTCGCGAAGGCTGCGGACTTCTTCGCGGAGCCGGCGGATCTCCTCGCGAGCGAGGAGGAGGTCGGTGCGGGTGCTGGAGGGGCTGACGATTCGGCCGGAGTCCAGGTTCCGGGACGATGCCTTCTCCTGTTGCGTGCGCGCCTGCTCGATGTGCTCGCGGACGCCGGGTGCGTAGGCGAGCCAGGTGGACACCTCGGCTCGTTTGGCGACGGCGGCGAACGTGACGGGCTCGCCGTCCTTGAGCATGGTGTCGATGGTGCTCAGGACGCGTCCGCGCTTGGCGAGGCTGTCGCGTCGCCGGGCAGCCCTGAGGACATCTGCAGGGGCCGTTGAGGCGCTGTCAGTGGGCATCTTCGTCCTTGGCGGGGCGGATCACCGTCAGGGGCAGGAGCTTGTGCTCCTGGGTCGCGCGGACCTTCCGCAGGACCGCGCTGGCCTCCTCGACTTCCGACCGCTCCTGCGCGGTCATGCTGGCGAGTTGCTCGCGCATGTTGTCGAGGATTCCGGTGAAGGCGGTGATCTGGTCGGTGAGGTTGCGGACCACGAAGTCGTCTGCGTCCATGGCCTTGGCGGTCTCGCGGTCGGCGCGGAGCGCGTTGAGGTGTTCCTCGATCGCGAGCAGGTAGGACGGGTCGGGTCGGTAGAAACCGCAGCCGGCGCATTGGAACCGCAGGGGGCAGCTTTTGCCGCCGGCCTTGATGTTGGACGGCTCGGTGCAGTTGCCGAAGGGGACCGCGACGGAGCGGGCCTCGTAGGCCAGGTCGGTGGCGAAGGGCGCCGGGCGGCCGGAGCGGTCCACCACGTGCAGGCGCATAGTCTGGACGGCCTCGCGCTTTCGCTTCATCGAGACGTCGTAGTAGCCCATGGTGGTGACGATGGACCGGTGGTCCATCAGCTCTTTCAGGACGTCGACGGACACTCCGGCGTCGGCATGCCGTTGCGCGTAGGAGTGGCGGAACGCGTAGGGGAAGATCAGCGAGCGGTTGAACGGGAGGCGGTTTCCGGCGTGGTCGAGCTGGTCGCTGACGAGCTCGGGGATGGCTTTGACCCACTCGCGCAGGTAGGTGCCCAAGTAGCCGGGCTCCATGTGTCGGACACCGCTGCGGTGGGTGATCGCGGGGAACAGGTAGTCCTTGCTGGGGGCCGGTGCCGGGATCAGCTCGCGGAGGGCCTGCCAGCGGCGGATCGCTTCCGCTGTCTCGCTGGCGATGGGCAATTTGCGCCCGTAGCGGCGCTTCTTGTGGTTGTCCCAGATGAGCACGTCGCCGTCGTCGGTGACTTCCAGGCAGCTCCGCCGCAGGCTGGTGACCTCGACGGGGCGGCGGCCGGTGTCCCGCAGGACGGTGTAGGCGGTGGCGAGCATCAGGTGGATGTCCTCGGGGGCCAGGTCGCCGTAGGTGACGCCTGCCCCGATGCCGGCCAGGTTCGCGTCGAGCTGGGCGATGACCGGTTCGGGGATGGCCTGGCCGGCCGCGTCCTCAGTGGTCTCGTCAGGGGGAACCACCATCGAGGGGTGGCGCATGAAGCTGGCGGGCAGCTCGGGCAATAGGTCGGCGGTGCGGCCGAAGTCGAGGATCGAGTTGAAGATACTGAAGAAGATGCTCCGGCCGTGGCGATTCAGCAGTCCGCCGTCGGCGCGGCGAAGGTTGCACATCGCTGTGAAAACGGCCTGCATGTCGACGTAGCGCAGGTCGGCCAGCGTCTGGCCGCCGCCGGGCCGCGCGTGCAGGGCATCGGAGGCGGTCAGGCAGGCCCGCAGCATGCGCACGAAGTCGTTGTTTTCCGGTTTCGTGACTTCGCCCCAGCGCTTCAAGAGTTCGCGCAGCCAGATCTGGCGGATCGCGGTGAGGTCGACCGTCGCGCTCTGCTCGCGCCGGCCGGTGCGGGTGCGCGACCGCAGTCCAACGGTGGCCAGGTCCCAGATGTCCGCCTCGGTGGGGGCGACGCCGCGGAACTCCAGCGTTGCGGCGCGGACGGTCCGGAGGATCTCGCGGAAGTGGGCGACGCAGTTGTTGCCGCGTTTGTGCATCTCCGCGGCCGTGGTGGTGGCGTCGAGGGTGAGCATGCTGGTGTGCCCGACCAGGCCGCGGATCATGTGCCGGACCGCGGTGGGCTCGATCACGCCGCCGCGCTCGGTTCGTTTCTGAAGGCCGTAGCGGACCTCCCAGCGGACCGTCTCGTCCAGGCTGAGCAGGGAGAACTGGTTCGTCCGCTGGAACGGCGCGGCCTGTTCGATCCACCCGGCCTGGTCGAGTGCCGTGTTCCCGGCCCGCCGGTCGCGTTCCCAGAGCTGTCGGTGTGAGGTGCAGAGCAGGGCGACGCTCCGCTGCATGGTGCATCCGCGAACTGCGCAGGTGGGGCGGGCCTCGAGGGGCTCGACACCTGAGAGGACGTTAAGTCCGTTTCTGGTAGCGGCCGCGTCCGGGTTGGTCGAGGAGTCCCTGACGAACGAGTCGTCCCAGGCGGGAGCGGGTGGCGTTGATCGAGGGCTCGTTGGTGGGCAGGCCGAGGAGTTCGTGTAGGTCGCGAACCCGGAAGACCCGCCCGGGATGCTCGTTGAAGGCGGTCACGATGCGCTGGTAGACGGTGGCGGTCTCCGCAGGGGCCGGCTCGTGGTCGGGCAGGGCGAGGCCGTCGATGACCTTGCCGGCGGTGGCGATCTCGGCGAGGCGGGCCTCTACCTCGGCCAGTGCACCGGTGAGTTGGTCAATCTGTTCGCGCAGGTAGTCGGCGCGTGTGGCGGCCTCGTCGTGTTCGGCCTGCAACAGCCGCAGGAGTTCGGTGACGTTCATGCTGCCAGCTCGACGTCGTCGCGCCAGGCAGGGCTGGGGGCGGTGAGGCGGCGGAGCATGCCGGCGGTGGCGGCCCAGTAGACGCGGGAGGCGGCGTTGTCGAGCCGGTGGTCGTAGTCGCGGGCAAGGCGCCGGTGGAGCATGAGGGTGCCGTTGACCTGCTCGACCACCCACCGCTTCGGTTGCGGAACGAACCCCTTGCCCACGTCGTCGGGGTTGCGCCGGACCACCTCGACGGTGATGTCCTTCACCGCCCCGTGGATGATCACGGCATCCTTGAAGCCCTGGTCGACCAGGGCCTTTTCCAGACGCATCCCGCACCGCTCGTCCGCCTGGTCCAGCAGGGCGATACCGGCCTCGTTGTCGTGCGCGCTCGCGGCCAGGACGACCACGCCGATGATCAGGCCCAGCACGTCGACGGCCAGTCCCCGCTTCCTCCCGGGCGTCTTCTTGTTCGCGTCCAGCCCCGTCGTCCCCTTCGGCACCCCGGCCGCCACGCGGACGGACTGGGTGTCGATGATCACCAGGGACGGGTCCTCTAATCGTCTGGCCCGCTCCCGCACCTGGCAGCGCAGGATCTCCTGGATCCGCTGGTCAAGGCCGTCCTGGCGCCACAGGGTGAAGTAGTAGAACACTGCCGACCAGGCCGGTAAGTCGTGCGGCAGGAGCCGCCACTGGCACCCCGTCCGGTTCTGGTACAGCAGCGCGTTCACGACCTCGCGCAAGTCACAGGAGCCCGGATCCCCGGTCGCCGACCGCGACACCCGCTCCTGCTTCCAGGCGGTGACCAGCGGCTCGATCAAGGCCCACTGCCCGTCGGACAAGTCTGTTGAGTACGGCATCCGTTCCATACCCCGACCCCACCATGCACACGACACGCGAGTCAGCCCGAATACCTCCGTACCCACAAACGGGCGAC
>NZ_JBXQQB010000069.1:0-10816 GCF_057220535.1 Kitasatospora sp. NEAU-CNBT7
AGAGGACGTTAAGTCCGTTTCTGGTAGCGGCCGCGTCCGGGTTGGTCGAGGAGTCCCTGACGAACGAGTCGTCCCAGGCGGGAGCGGGTGGCGTTGATCGAGGGCTCGTTGGTGGGCAGGCCGAGGAGTTCGTGTAGGTCGCGAACCCGGAAGACCCGCCCGGGATGCTCGTTGAAGGCGGTCACGATGCGCTGGTAGACGGTGGCGGTCTCCGCAGGGGCCGGCTCGTGGTCGGGCAGGGCGAGGCCGTCGATGACCTTGCCGGCGGTGGCGATCTCGGCGAGGCGGGCCTCTACCTCGGCCAGTGCACCGGTGAGTTGGTCAATCTGTTCGCGCAGGTAGTCGGCGCGTGTGGCGGCCTCGTCGTGTTCGGCCTGCAACAGCCGCAGGAGTTCGGTGACGTTCATGCTGCCAGCTCGACGTCGTCGCGCCAGGCAGGGCTGGGGGCGGTGAGGCGGCGGAGCATGCCGGCGGTGGCGGCCCAGTAGACGCGGGAGGCGGCGTTGTCGAGCCGGTGGTCGTAGTCGCGGGCAAGGCGCCGGTGGAGCATGAGGGTGCCGTTGACCTGCTCGACCACCCACCGCTTCGGTTGCGGAACGAACCCCTTGCCCACGTCGTCGGGGTTGCGCCGGACCACCTCGACGGTGATGTCCTTCACCGCCCCGTGGATGATCACGGCATCCTTGAAGCCCTGGTCGACCAGGGCCTTTTCCAGACGCATCCCGCACCGCTCGTCCGCCTGGTCCAGCAGGGCGATACCGGCCTCGTTGTCGTGCGCGCTCGCGGCCAGGACGACCACGCCGATGATCAGGCCCAGCACGTCGACGGCCAGTCCCCGCTTCCTCCCGGGCGTCTTCTTGTTCGCGTCCAGCCCCGTCGTCCCCTTCGGCACCCCGGCCGCCACGCGGACGGACTGGGTGTCGATGATCACCAGGGACGGGTCCTCTAATCGTCTGGCCCGCTCCCGCACCTGGCAGCGCAGGATCTCCTGGATCCGCTGGTCAAGGCCGTCCTGGCGCCACAGGGTGAAGTAGTAGAACACTGCCGACCAGGCCGGTAAGTCGTGCGGCAGGAGCCGCCACTGGCACCCCGTCCGGTTCTGGTACAGCAGCGCGTTCACGACCTCGCGCAAGTCACAGGAGCCCGGATCCCCGGTCGCCGACCGCGACACCCGCTCCTGCTTCCAGGCGGTGACCAGCGGCTCGATCAAGGCCCACTGCCCGTCGGACAAGTCTGTTGAGTACGGCATCCGTTCCATACCCCGACCCCACCATGCACACGACACGCGAGTCAGCCCGAATACCTCCGTACCCACAAACGGGCGACACCAGATCATCCAGAAACGGACTTAACGTCCTCTGAGGCTTCTTGGTCACGGAATTGGCCAGGGGCGCGGTCACGAGTCCCCACGGGGAACTTGACCACGGTGGAAGCCTGGAATACCCCAGATCAGGTGGTTTGACCTGCGAGTGATCGTTCCATCCGAACCGTTCAGGTTCCCCTTGGGCATCCCCGAGCCGGGTTGAGGGTCCTGACCATCTCGGAGTCGTCACCGTCCCTCGATCGGCAGACCGAGAGGTCGACGGACACTCTGGAGGGCAAGGAGAACGTTCACCGTGGTCGACATCGTCGAGATCTACGTCCACTGGTACGCGGGCCGGTCGAAGAACCGGCTCGCGGCCTCGTTGGGGGTGGACCGCAAGACCATCAGGAAGTATCTGGCGCCGGCGGAGGCGTCCGGGATGGCCCCGGGTGGGCCGCCGATGAGTGAGGCGGACTGGGGAAAACTGATCAAGAGCTGGTTCCCGGAGCTGGCCCGGCGCCGGCTGACCAGGTCACGTGGGCGGAGATCGAGCCGCACCGCGACCTGGTCAAGGGGCTGCTGGAGACGACCACGGTGACCACGATCCATCAACGCCTCAGAGATGAGGGGAAGTTGGCGGTGTCGTTGTCGACGTTCCACCGGTGGGTGACCGAGAACCTCCCGGACGAGTCGGCCCGGTCGAAGGTGACGGTGCTGCGGGACGACGTCGAGCCGGGCTCGGAGGCCCAGATCGACTACGGCTTCCTGGGGCAGTGGATCAACCCGTCGACCGGCAAGCGGCACCGGATCTGGGCGTTCGTGATGGTGCTGCCCTGCTCGCGCCACATGTTCGTCCGACCGGTGGTGCACATGGACCAGCACGCCTGGACCCAGGCCCACGTCGAAGCGTTCCGGTTCTTCGGCGGTGTCCTGCGGCGGTTGGTGCCGGACAACCTGCGCACGGCGGTGGACCGGCCGGACCTCTACGATCCGAAGATCAACAAGTCGTATGCCGAGCTCGCGACCTACTAC
The DNA here is from genome assembly GCF_057220535.1 of Kitasatospora sp. NEAU-CNBT7. Classification (NCBI taxonomy): domain Bacteria; kingdom Bacillati; phylum Actinomycetota; class Actinomycetes; order Kitasatosporales; family Streptomycetaceae; genus Kitasatospora; species Kitasatospora sp. NEAU-CNBT7. The sequence goes on from NZ_JBXQQB010000069.1 coordinate 2,336, forward strand.
GGCGCCCTGGTCGACCCGGCCCGGGCTGCGAAGCCGAAGGACAAGCCGCGGGTCGAGCGGCCGATGCCGTATGTCCGCGACTCGTTCTGGAGCGGGCGGGAGTTCACCTCGGTCGAGCAGATGCAGGCCGAGGCCCTGACGTGGTCGACCGGCACCGCCGGCCGCAGGCAGTGCCGCCCGCTGGGCGGCGCGAGCCCGCTGTCGGTGTTCGAGGCGGTGGAGGCCAAGGCCCTACTGCCGTTGCCGGACAAGCCGTTCGTGCTGGCCCGCTGGTCCACCGCTGCGGTCGGACCGGACATCCACATCAAGGTCGGCCGCACCCTCTACTCAGTGCCCTGGAAGCTGATTGGCCGCAAGGGCAAGCGTCGCGGCCCGGCCGATGGCCGTGAACGGCCGCCCCTCCAGTTCGCGCAACGCGACGCGAGTGGCCTCAAGACCGGTCACAGTAGTCTCATCCCTCCTCAGCGCCGACGAACCCGAGTGCCGGCCGAAGAGCGGCATCGGAATCACAGGATACGGACGCAAGGTCCGAGGACCTGGGGAATTACGTGACCAGGCCCATGGGGAATTACGTGACCGTCCACAGATGTATCCCCCGCAGGCCGCCCGGACTTTTTCACCTCCGCCCAGGTCACCTCCTTCCACACGGTGACGGCCTGCTCGTCGCGCTCGACCACCCGCCGCGCGGGGACCTGCGGGCTGAAACCGAGCCGGTGCATCAGCCTGGTGGCGCCCGAGACGCTGTACGAGACGTGGAACTTCCGGCCGATCAGCGTGGTCACCCGTGAGGCCGTCCACACCTGGTCCTCCACCCAGCCGTGCGCGGCCGGGCCCTGTTCCAGATACGCAGCGAGCTTCTCCATGCAGCGCGGCGACAGACGGCACCGTGACCCACCCGGGCCGCGCGATGCCAGCGCCTACACGCCACCGTCGCGCCACAACTGGTGCCACTGGTAGGCCGACTTCCCACTCACCGGGGCGTTGCAAAGTCCGGTGATCTTGTGAGTGTGCTAGGTGATGCCAAGGAGGTCGAGCGGGCGGCTGAAGGGCTCGTAGGAGGCATGCCGGAGGCCGGCGGCGATGTTGCGGTGCCCGTGCTGCCGCAGCGTATTGATCGCCAGGTTACGGAGGGTCGCCATGTTCTCGGGTCCATGGCCGGTACGGGTCTTCGAGGCGTCCTCGGCGAAGGTGGTGTCGCGGACGAAGTGCAGCCGGTTCTCGATGGTCCACTGCGACCTGGCGAGATGGCCGAGGCGCTGGGGCGAGGCCTCTTGCGAGGTCAGGTCGGTGATCGCGTACACGGTCCGGCGGCTGCACCTGCCGGTGGTGAGGTCGGTGCGGTGGCGCAGGATGCGTACGGCCCGGACGGCGTGGGGGAAGTCCAGGTCGAGGTCGGTGACGGTGAGTGCTCTCGTCACGCGGGTCTCCTTGCGGCCGTGGCCGGTCTCGCGGTCGTAGCGGCGGGCAGTGACGTCCTTCCACGGCAGTGACCGCAGCCGGCGGTGGAGTTCGGGCTGGTTGGCCTTGACCACAAGCAGGTGGTGGGCCTTCTTCTCCTCGACCGGGAAGCGGGCGTGGGCGCGCCGGGTGTGCAGGGCGTCGGCCGTGACCGTGATTCCGGTGAGGTCGTAGGGTGCCGGCAGCGCGGCGAAGCAGGTGATCTTGTTGGTCTTGTCGGGCACTCGCAGTTGGGTGACGGTACGGCCGTCGCCGGTCATCGCGGCCAGCAGGTGGGCGGCGGGCGGGCACCCCGCGGCGCCGCGAGCCTCGGGCGGCCTTGCCATCGACGGCCACCGAACCCGAGCCGGCAGGATCGGCGCCGGTCAGGTCCGCCGGACCGCCGGGGCAGACCAGGCCGATGACCCGCCGGATCGTGGCGGCGCTCGGTGCGACGCGCACGCCCAGTGCTCCCGCGACCCGGGCGCCCTGGCGGGCCAGGGTGTGCTGCGGGGCGTTCGCACCCCACTGGCCGATGGCCGCGTACGAGCGTGCACCGGCGACCACCGCCGAGGCGGCGACCAGGAGCACCGCCACGAAACGGGTGACGCATTCCTCGGCGTCGACGCGGATCGGGCAGCAGCCGCAACCGCTCCACCAGCGGCAATCCCGCCATACCCTCCAGAGCGGGCGACTTGATCAGGAAAGACGGCGGCAGACCGGCGGCACATCGAAGCTCCGGCGGTTCAGGGCGACTTGGGAAGGTCACCCCGTCCAACCGGAGCTTCGACGCGTTCGTGACGGCCAGGCCGGACCCCTGCATCGCCATGACCTGCGGACTCAGGTGCTCAGCAGGACTTTGAAACGACCCTGCCGGCGGACCCACTTGCGCAGCGTCTCCGCGCTGCCGATCCCGAGCTTGCCGGCGACCGAGCAGATCGCCGCCCACTCGGTCGGACGATCGGGCCGGACCTCGGCCACCAGCCGCACCCCACGCTCGCACAGCTCGGCCGAGTAGTTCCTCGAAGGACGTGACATGGACTCCATCTCCTCACGAAGTGGAGTCTCAGAACACACCGGGGCGGTTCATTCATAGCCGGCACCAGCCTGCCCCTCGACACCCCAACGTCACCCTGACAAGCCGAAGTCAGTAGTGCCCCAATGGCTGCACAAAAGGCCATTTGATAACATCCTCAAAGGTGTCACAATATCGAAAAGGGCTCCGCTTTGACGCTCTCGAACAAGATTGGATTGACGCAAATGGATATTGTAGTTGCCGGACACGGGGAAGCCTGGGGTGGCAGTGTCAAGGTTCCGAATAATTTGACACTTTATCTATTCTGCCCAGAAGGTACAAACCTGTTTTCAACAAGCGGAATCCTGTCCATTTCGGAAATGCTGCAACATGACAAGACTGCTCTGCAGCTAATGCTTTCCGGGGGGGATGAGATGGAAAACCTCTACCTCAGTCCATTTTCTGGATTTGAGCATGCCGCATTGGTTAACGTCGTGCCGGACGGCACGGAGATCGAGTTCGTCGGTGACCATCTGCTGGAGCGTGGAGTATTGTGCAGGAATCCCGACTCCTGCACAGAGGTCCACCACTGCGACGGAACCCTCCAGCGACTCTCGGAAGCGCACGGAAACTGCGCAAAGACGATCTATCTCCTTGCGTGCCGAGGCACATCAGGAAGCCCCGTCTGGGGTATCCCTGTCACAGACGAACCCATCGGTCCAGGAAAAAATGCACCGGCTGAGATGTTTTTCAACGGAGATATTGGAAGGCGCGGGAAATATTCAGAGCTGATCGGCGAGGATTTTGCCGAGTTGGTGACAAAACTACGCACAATGCATTTCGATGGGCAGCATGATGTGCTTTATGAGATGCTAGACAGCTTCCCCACCGTTGTGCAGTCAATGCTACAGCCGCATCTTGAGGATGGTAAGGTCGAAATCCTTAGCGATCGTCCCGCCCTCGAGGCTGCAGCAAAAAAACGCCGCGAGAAAACCGAAGCGGCACAAAATGTGGCACGCAAGATTCTGGAAGAGCGGGGGAAGTATGCGCTTTACGCACACGCAATATCACCTGACAGCCCGCTGAATGTGGTCACCGATAAAAGCATCAAGGGAATCATTCGCGATGTAGCAAAAGAGGTGGATGGCGCTTGTGATCACAATCATCTCACCGCAGCCTGGTGGGGCAAGCTGAGCAGTGCAGATCGAGAGGTAGTACGTGAAGTAAAGAAAGTCGAACGAGCTATTGGAAAAATTCGCCAGAAGGGCGAAAAGATCTATTCCGAAGCCGGTCGGTTCGCGCTCCTGAAATGGGTTCGCAATCAACAGGGAGCCGTGCTGGCGGATAGCGAGGAGATGCTGACCGCTCTGCGCGAGGCCGAGGGCGTGCATACCGCCTACATGAATGGTGACGACGCAACGCGGAAGAGCATCCTTGTCGAAATCGGTGAGCGCGATGCAAAAGTTCTCCCCTCGATCAGGGTGCACTTCGACACGGTTGAGGCTTACGGGATAAAAGAAAAGGGCAGTGACGTTGGAGATGAATTCCTATTCCCCCTCTGGGTCGCCGAAGGGGGAAGCAGTAGGATTTCTTCAATCGCAGAATCCGATCTTTCTGATTCATTCGATGAAGCAGTAGAAGTTTCCAAAAAATTTGGAAAGTACACTTCGGCCGGACTCGAAAAGAAGATTAAATCGCTACTTGGGGACATGGGGAAAGATGAGCGAAAGACTTTCTTGAAATTTCATGAAGCTCTTCAGAAAGCCAATTATCCGAAGTGATGAGGGAGCGCGGTTGAGGCGAGGTAGCCTAGCTTGACTCTGTCGGGGATCTTGGTTTCTCCGTGAGGTGGCGACTGAGTTCCGATGTGCAAAGCTCAATCGCAACGTCGCCGTCGACAGTGCTCGGCGGAAGAATCAGTTGCTCTCTGCTACTTGTCGGGCGGTGGCAGCTATACGCGAGCTTGGCCCGCACCATACCGGGCGGTCGTGAATTTACTCCGCAGCGCTTCGGAAATTTCGGTCGGATGGGTCATTAAAAATCCCAGGCCGCCCGTTTTCGGGCGGCCTGGGACTGCTTTGTAGACGACACGCGGCCGATGAGCTCGTAACACGATCACGCCACTGGCTTGTTGAGTCTTCTCCTTGGTCAGGCAGACGGTGGCAGACTGGCGGCACATCGAAGCTCCGGTGGTTCAGGGCGACTTGGGAAGGTCACCCCGTTCAACCGGAGCTTCGTTGCGTTCGTGACGGCCAGGCCCGGACTCCTCGTACCACCGCGACCTGCGGACTCACATGATCACCGAGACTTTGAAACGCCCCTGCTTGATGCGGGCCTCGATGCGGGTGGCGAAGCGCCGCCGGTGAATATACTCGACCTTGAGCAGCGAGTTGAACGCCTCGGCCGCGGCATTGTCGAAACACGAACCCACCCGCCCCACGGACTGCACCACGCCCCAATCTGTCGCACAGGGTGGTGTACGCCCCGGACGTATATTGGGTGAGTTCAACCAGTCGTTGCAACACCGGGCTGTTGTAGTGAGCGTAGCTGCTCCTCGAAGACCTCGGCGGGGGTCTTCCAGCCACGGATCTTGCGGGGTCGGTTATTGATCGCCAGGGCGACGGCTTCGAGGTCCTCAGCGGACCACCGGGACAGGTCCGTGCCCTTCGGGCTTGCAGATTAATAACCCGTGGCTTTCCGCTCTGCCAGTCGTTGGCGTGGTATGGGGACACGTGACGCTCAACTGGTAGTACTGGCTGCGAAGTTCGAGTCCATCCTGCCTCACCTCGATGAGCGACAGCGGCGCCTGCTGCTGGGTCCGAAGCCCGTGCCGTCGGTCATGGTGGGATCAGGCTGGTCGCCCGTGCTGCCGGAGTTCGCGAGGCCACCGTGTCCCTTGGCGTGCGCGAGCTCGAGTCCGGACAGGCCCCGCTGGGGCGTCCGCAAGGTCGGCGGCGGCCGCAAGCGTGTCGCCGACCTGAACCCGGCCCTTCGCTCCGCGTTGCTCGCCCTGGTCGAGCCCGACACGCGAGGGGACCCGACGTCACCACTGCGCTGGACGACCAAGTCGACCAGGAACCTCGCCCAGGAGCTGGTCCGACAGTGAGCCTCCCCCGGGATCTGGGAGAAGCTGACAGTAGTTCAGATGGGGAGCATGGAAGGAAGCCCCACGATGGCCGCACCGATGAAGTACCCGCTGGAATTGCGTGAGCGGGCGGTGGCGATGTATCGGTCCGCCGATCCGAAGCCGGTGATCCGGCAGCTGGCCCGGGACCTGGGTGTGCACCACGAGGCCCTGCGCAACTGGATCCGGCAGGACGAGGCCGACCGCGGTGAGCGCGGTGACCGGCTGACAGTGATGATGTTCGTGGTGATGTTGCTGGCGGGTCTGACCCTTCGGCTGACTGACGCTTCGGCTGTCCTGTTTCGGATTTGTCGGCCCGTCGGCGGCGTCACCACGCACGCGGCCGGACGGGCGTTTGTGACTTCATAGCGCCTCTGTGTGTCAAGCTGCTGCGGCGAGTTGGGTCCGACGGTCGCGTTTCATGATCCGGTAGACGACGTTCGACAGCCGCCGTTTGAGGGCTCGACGGGCCTCGGAGGGGGTCTTCCCTTCGGCGATCTTGCGCTGGTAATACTCCTGGCCGCGACCACCGTCGCGGATCTGGACGACAGCGATCACGTGCAGGACCGAGTTCAGCGCGCGGTTGCCGCCGGTGTTGAGCCGGTGGCGGACGTTGTTGCCGCTGGAGGCGTCCAGCGGCGCGCTGCCGGTGTAGCTGGCGAAGTGGTGCTCGGTGGGGAAGCGGGTGACGTCGCCGACGTGGCCGATGACCTTGGCGGCCAGCACGGTTCCCAAGCCCGGCAGGCTGGTGAGCGTGGTTCGGGTCGCGGCCAGCGCCTCGCGTATCTGGACCTCGTTGTCCTTGACCAGTCGGTCCAGGCGTCGCAGGTCGGCCAGCAGATCGCGAGCTATGTCGCGGCGGCAGTTGTCGGTGGCGGTGACGGGGCGGATGCCCTTCATCGCGGCGGCGGCCTTGTCGGCGGACAGGCCGGTGGCGACGCCGCCGGGCAGCAGGTCGCGCAGGACGGCGTGGAGCCGGTTCAGGACGCGGGTGCGTTCGTGGACCAGGTCGTCGCGGCGCTCGGTCAGCAGCCGCAGGATCGTGGTCTGGTCCTCGGCGGTGACCTGCCGCAGGTCGGGGCGGAACAGGGCGACCTGGGCGACGTGGCGGGCGTCGGCCTCGTCGGTCTTGCGGTTGCCGCCGGTGGCCAGCAGCCGGGCCCTGGCGGAGAGCGTGGCCGGCACGTCGACCACGTCCTCGCCGGCGGCGGCCAGCTGCTGGGCGAGCGAGCGGCCCAGGCCGCCGGCGCCCTCGACGGCGAAGCGACGTTCGGGCCACTGCTCGCACCAGGCCATGAGCTGGCGGAATGTGCCGGCGTTGACGACGAACCGGCGCTTGGCCAGCTGGTGACCCGAGGTGTCGACGGCGACGGCGGTGTGGGAGGACTTGTGCGGATCGATACCGATCAGGATCACAGGCTGGCCTTGCACTCGACGGGAGCGGGGAGGGAGTGCGGTGGGCATCCTGACTTGAAGTCACCGTGTCGTCCTCATGCCTCTGTCGAGCCACACCGCGCGGGTGTCGGCCGGCGGCGGCACGCTATGAGAGGACGTTAAGTCCGTTTCTGGATGATCTGGTGTCGCCCGTTTGTGGGTACGGAGGTATTCGGGCTGACTCGCGTGTCGTGTGCATGGTGGGGTCGGGGTATGGAACGGATGCCGTACTCAACAGACTTGTCCGACGGGCAGTGGGCCTTGATCGAGCCGCTGGTCACCGCCTGGAAGCAGGAGCGGGTGTCGCGGTCGGCGACCGGGGATCCGGGCTCCTGTGACTTGCGCGAGGTCGTGAACGCGCTGCTGTACCAGAACCGGACGGGGTGCCAGTGGCGGCTCCTGCCGCACGACTTACCGGCCTGGTCGGCAGTGTTCTACTACTTCACCCTGTGGCGCCAGGACGGCCTTGACCAGCGGATCCAGGAGATCCTGCGCTGCCAGGTGCGGGAGCGGGCCAGACGATTAGAGGACCCGTCCCTGGTGATCATCGACACCCAGTCCGTCCGCGTGGCGGCCGGGGTGCCGAAGGGGACGACGGGGCTGGACGCGAACAAGAAGACGCCCGGGAGGAAGCGGGGACTGGCCGTCGACGTGCTGGGCCTGATCATCGGCGTGGTCGTCCTGGCCGCGAGCGCGCACGACAACGAGGCCGGTATCGCCCTGCTGGACCAGGCGGACGAGCGGTGCGGGATGCGTCTGGAAAAGGCCCTGGTCGACCAGGGCTTCAAGGATGCCGTGATCATCCACGGGGCGGTGAAGGACATCACCGTCGAGGTGGTCCGGCGCAACCCCGACGACGTGGGCAAGGGGTTCGTTCCGCAACCGAAGCGGTGGGTGGTCGAGCAGGTCAACGGCACCCTCATGCTCCACCGGCGCCTTGCCCGCGACTACGACCACCGGCTCGACAACGCCGCCTCCCGCGTCTACTGGGCCGCCACCGCCGGCATGCTCCGCCGCCTCACCGCCCCCAGCCCTGCCTGGCGCGACGACGTCGAGCTGGCAGCATGAACGTCACCGAACTCCTGCGGCTGTTGCAGGCCGAACACGACGAGGCCGCCACACGCGCCGACTACCTGCGCGAACAGATTGACCAACTCACCGGTGCACTGGCCGAGGTAGAGGCCCGCCTCGCCGAGATCGCCACCGCCGGCAAGGTCATCGACGGCCTCGCCCTGCCCGACCACGAGCCGGCCCCTGCGGAGACCGCCACCGTCTACCAGCGCATCGTGACCGCCTTCAACGAGCATCCCGGGCGGGTCTTCCGGGTTCGCGACCTACACGAACTCCTCGGCCTGCCCACCAACGAGCCCTCGATCAACGCCACCCGCTCCCGCCTGGGACGACTCGTTCGTCAGGGACTCCTCGACCAACCCGGACGCGGCCGCTACCAGAAACGGACTTAACGTCCTCT